>CALFWL010000090.1 GCA_937928215.1 uncultured Pirellulaceae bacterium
TAGAGGCCAAACAGTTTGGCGGCCTGAGTGCTGCCGCAATCGACGAAGGTATTCAAGTCGATCTTCCCTGTCTTGACGCCGTGCGTGTACAGCAGGTTGATACGGTCCTCGACGGAGGGAATGCCGTTGGGGATTTTTGTGAAGTCATCGGCTCCCATTCTTTTCTGGTCTTCAAAATCGAACGGCGCGTGGTCGGTGGCGACGGTCGAGATCGTGCGGTCGGCAATCGCGTCCCACAGCGGTTGCTGATTGCGAATATTTCGAATCGGCGGTGACATCACGTACTTCGCACCGTCGAAATTGGGCCGCTGAGCATACGTGTCGTCTAACACTAGGTACGGGATCACGGTCTCGATCGAAACATTGACACCGCGATCTCGCGCGGCTTTGGCGGCCTGAACCGCGGGTTCGCACGACGTGTGCACGACGTAAACGTGAGCGCCGGTAAGTTCTGCGAACGTCGTCAGATGCGTGACGCCAGAAGTTTCCACGGATTCTGGACGTGATGGCTCATGAAATTCGGGGCCGGTTTTCCCTTCGGCGATCAGTTGAGCCTGTTTGTTGGCGATCGCGGTGGCATTTTCGCAGTGAGCCGTGACGATTACGCCCAATTCCTTCGCCAGTTTCAGGACGCGATAGAGTTCGTCATCATCGACGGCAAACGCGCCGCGGTAAGCCAGAAAAACTTTCAGCGACGCGACGCCGCGAGAGACGATTTCGCGAATTTCGCTCTCATTCTGGTCGTTGATTTTTGACACGCCCATGTGGAACGTGTAGTCGACGGCAGCGAGTGAATCGGCTTTCGATTTCCATCGTTCAAACGCGGCCAAAGGCGATTCGTCATATGCCGGACAGCACATTTCGATCAACGTGGTCGTGCCGCCGACCAACGCGGCTCGACTGGCTGACGCGTAGTCGTCCTTCGCGTAGGTGCCCATGAACGGCAAGTAGATGTGAACGTGCGGATCAATGAAGCCGGGGAAAACCAGTTTTCCCGACGCATCGATGACTTCTACGGAATCATCATCAACTTGCAGGTCCGGCCCGATTGCGGTGATGGCTTGGTCCGCCACGTGGATATCAGCCACGTAATCATCGGTGGACGTGATGATTCGTCCGTTCTTAATCAGCAAAGACATCGTTCTTTTTTCTCGAGGGTGTGTCAGACGCGGTGCTTGTCCGCAATCGAAATGGCTTTTGAAGTAATCATTAACCCTTCGTCGACTTGGGCGGTGGGGCTGTCCAGCAGCCGAGCGACCAAGAGCCAGTTCCAGCTTCCGAAGGTGAACATGCTAACTTCGTGAATTTTCGCAGCCATGCCAGCGGTTGCTTCCACTTGGCCGGGCGTGATCTCGGCCGCATTTGTGCCGCGGGCGTCGGTAGCCATGCAGGGTAATAGATTCCGAAAATCTGAGAATGCGGGCTGCGAGTCTTTCTCATGAGCATCCGCCCCGAAAGGCCGTCGTACTGGAAGCGACCAATATACAACATTTCAATTGTCTCGAATTCGCTGAATTTGCGTGTCGTTTTGATTGGAGCCAGGTCAAAGCGTCGCGGTCGTGTGGGGTTTGCAGGCTCCGTTGCCATTTACTCTTGGGGCCAGTCTGGGGTATCGTTGGGAAAGATAAACGCGTCTGCGTTGGATGGGGGCGGATGGAAAGACACCTTCATCGACGCTGTGCGAACTGATAATGCACCGAAAGTTGGATTTATGAAACTCGCTTGGAATACTGGTCATTTCTTGCTTTGCGGGATTCTCGTACTTGGTGGTTTTGTGTCGACGGGTTGTGAGAATCCTCTCGCCGAAGCGAAGCTAGTCTTTGCTGGCGGAGCCGGCTCCGTTATGCAAAACCTGTTGGCAACTGTCTTGATTGCAGACACAAGCACGGCGTCGGCAGATGACGAAACTTCCGATGCCGACGCGACAGCGGAAGGCTTGGTCAGCGATTGGGAACAGCCAGAGATCACGTTGTTCGTAACAGGTCGACAGCATGGTTATATCGAACCGTGCGGCTGCACGGGGCTTGAAAATCAGAAAGGCGGTTTGATGCGCCGCCATTCAGCGCAGAGAGTACTCTTGGACCGAGGTTGGGACTTGGTTTCCATCGATGCGGGCAATCAAATCCGTCGCTTCGGTCAGCAGCCCACGATCAAGATGCGAAAGACGTTTGAAAGTCTTTGTCGAGTGATGGACTATTCGATGGTTGGAATCGGTCCAGACGATTTGCGGACTCCTTCCATTGATCTGGTCCAAGCAATGTTCGATGCACCTGAAGGAGAGAACCCGTTTACTTGTGCGAATGTCGTGATTGAGGAAATGGATGACGGAAGTCTGACCAATCAGTATCGTGTGATTGAAAAAAATGGTCACAAGCTGGGAGTCACCATGGTGCTGGGTGACGAACACGTCCGTAAACTTCAAGACGTTGACGGAATCGATTTGGTGAACGCGACGGCCGCTTTGTCATTGGTAGTTCCTGCCTTGAAGAAGGCCGGTTGCGACATGCATGTGTTGGTGGCTCACGCGTCATTGGAACAGTGTCGCGAGCTGGCAAAACGGTTTCCCGAGTTTGATTTGCTGGTGACAGCCGGAGGGTCGGGGGATCCGACATTGCAGCCTGAAGTGATTGCAACGGGCGGCCGAGAGACTTCGATGATCCAAGTCGGCGTCAAAGGCATGTACGTCGGCCTGGTGGGAGTAAGCTGGGATCAAGGGCAGCCGATACTGAATTACGAACGCGTCCCGTTGGATGACCGATTTGCAGATTCTGCCGAGATGAAAAAAATGTTCACGTCGTATCAGAAGGAATTGAAAAGTTTATGGTTGCGAGGAGCGTTGGACGACATTCGGCCTCGGAAGCACCCAAGCGGGAACACTTTTGTCGGCTCCGCATCCTGTGCCGATTGCCATGATGAAGAGTATGAAATCTGGGCAGAAGGCGTCGAAGGGGAAGGTGGCCCGCACGAGAAAGCGACTCGATCCTTGACGAACCCCGGCCAACGAGCGTGGGTCCAGCGGCACTTTGACCCTGAATGCGTCAGTTGTCATTCGACCGGTTGGAATCCACAGGAGTATTATCCTTATACCACGGGCTTCGTGGATCTGAAAAAGCATGAAGCATTGCACGGCAACGGTTGTGAAAACTGTCACGGTCCCGGTTCCGCTCACGTGGCTGCGGAAAACGGAGACGTGGATGCGGACGATGCGACGATAGAGAAACTTCGTCAGCAAATGGTTGTCACGCTGGCTCAGGCTCGCGAAGCGATGTGCATGAAGTGTCACGATCTGGACAATAGTCCGGACTTTGTTAAAGAGGGTGGTTTCGACAAGTACTGGCCGCATATCAAGCATGGCGGCAATGAATAAGAATTCGCCCGATAACAAATGGTTGGTTGCAGTTTCATCTTGTTGGCACTGCATCGGTCATGAATCACGTCCAGTCGGTGACTTAATTGTCTGAAAGTTAGTTATCTGAAAGCCATCAGAGAGGTTCGTGAAACTTGAATTTTTGGTTGGACCGGGTTTGGCTGTTGAATCCGGACAACAAGTTTCATGTTGTAGCGCAACGCCATCCCGAATGCTTATTCGTGTCAAACCAAGAGGAATGACTTGAGCGATCCGACAGAAGATCGAAACTTGACCCATGACCTGACCGGTCGGCAATTGGGAGACTATTCCTTGCTGCGTCGGCTGGGGCGCGGTGGCATGGCCGACGTATACCTAGCGACTCAGCATTCGCTCAATCGTCAGATCGCGTTGAAGATCCTCAAGCCAGATTTGGCGAAAGACGAATCTTACGTGCAGCGTTTTCATCGCGAGGCTCAAGCCGCGGCGGCGTTGGTGCAGGCGAACATCGTTCAAATTTACGAAGTGGGCGAAGCAGAAGGGTTCCACTTTATCGCTCAGGAATACGTCCAAGGACGAAACCTGAAGCAATACCTCGCTCGCAATGGCGCGGTGGCACCCGTGATGGCCGTCAATATCCTCAGCCAGAGTGCTCGGGCACTGCAGAAATCGGGCGAGCTGCATGTAATTCATCGGGATATCAAGCCCGAAAACATTATGCTTTCGAGCAAAGGTGAGGTCAAAATCACCGACTTCGGACTCGCGCGTTTGAACAACCAGACCATGGAAGACGCTTTGACTCAGGTTGGCATCACGATGGGGACTCCGTTGTACATGAGCCCTGAGCAAGTTGAAGGTGGCCCATTGGACACTCGCAGTGATATCTATTCGTTGGGAGTGACGGCGTATCACATGTTGGCTGGCCATCCGCCGTTCGATGGCGACAGTCCGCTCGCGATTGCGGTCCAGCAGGTGAAGGACCAGGCTCCGGCGCTGCAGACTTTGCGCCGCGATGTCCCGGAAGAATTATGTCAGATCATCCACCGCATGATCAGCAAACTCCCCGACGATCGGCCTGCCGATGCAAGGCAACTGCTGAGGGACTTGCAGAGTGTAAAAATCGATTTCGACAACGACTGGGAGACGATTCTCGAACGTCTTGCGATCGCGGAAACATCTTCAGACAGCAGCGACTCGGTCGAGTCAACAAAGACAACCAGCACGCGTCTTGAAGCGACCCGGCTTCTTCAGGAAGCGATGAAGGGAAACCTTCGCCGAGGCAGCCGCGTGCCGACTTGGGCAAAGGTGTTCGCACTGCTGACCGTCAGCGGTGTGGCAGGGGTTGGGGCTGCCACCATCAATCCACTGCCTGATCCGCTGAGTGTTGAGGAAATTGCCGAGAGTAGAATTCCTCGCGAAGAGTCGGTCGAAGCGCAGCTGGAGGCCGCTTACTGGGGGACCTACTCGCTTCGAAAAAATGACGACGATAAACGCGAAGACCACTGGCAAGCCGTGATCGACTATTTCCCGCTGGATCAGGCGGAAGAAGATCATCGCAACGTGACCGAACTGGTTCACTGTCGAGCGTTAACTCGGTTGGGTGAACTGTACTTGGATCAACAGGAATACGAGAAAGCCAAACGGGTTTTCGAAGAGTTAACCAACTTGGACGACCGGCTGTCGAGCCATTATCGACTGATGGGGTTTGCCGGGTTGGCGGCTGTCCACGACAAGACTCCGTTAGATGAATTTCCCGGCGGCATCGATGAGCGAGACGACATGGTCCGCCAAGCGTTGGGTGAAATTCGCGGTCGTTATGAACTGCTCAACGCTTTCATGCGAGAAAAAGCGGAAGAAATTTTTGAGCGTTACCCGCCGGATTCGTAAGATTGAAACGGCGTCGCATCAAACGGTTGATCTCGCAATTCAGAACGATGTCAACACGGCGTCACGGGTGAAAAAGTCGGAATGACGCGAGGGTTTTCTCGCGCCTGCCGCCTAACGCCATCGGCTGCTGCTTTGTGGCTATCGACTGGTGGATGTCAGCGGGTGACTGGCCTGCTCAGCCACGCATGGCTGAAAATCGGTAAATCGCTTTCTAAGAAATAAACGCTCAAACCAATTCGGTCGACGCAGGTTGTAGTCGTCCGCCGTGATCACATGTCGCTTGCCGCGACGGGTCCGAAGCACTAGCGAACCGTTGGCCAAGACTCGATCAACGATCCAATATTTCTCGACGGTATACCGGTAGGTCTCACCTGATGAAGCCGGATTGACCAACTGGGCACGGTGTCCGGGTGATGTGCTGGACTTGTGTTTACGGTAAACGGCCCAGTCGCCTGCTTGCCATTCTTTCATCATGATGAGCCTCTGAAAAATATATCGCGTCGCAACTTCTTACGTATCGCGTCGCTACTTCCTACAAGTCTTTACTAGATTTATCGTCAGGTCAAGCTTAATCGTATAACTTTTTTGATAACACGACTCTGGGAGCTGACGATAATTAGTGCTTGAGATCGTTTGGTTGGACGATCGAATGCTATCAAACGGTTGAAAGACGGACTTCAGAGGAAACTTTATAACAACAAGCTGAATCGCAATTAGTTTGTCACATCGAGATGCTTGCACACAATCCATCGCTTGAATTCAATGCCATCAATCATGATGTGCTCCGCCTGAGTGACTGTGAAACCGTTTCGCTCGAACAACGGACGGCTCAGAAAACTGGCTTCTGACCAAAGGGGAGTAAACCTCATTTTGCTCGCGTAATCGACGACATGGCTGAGCAGAGCGGTACCGATCCCGTTTCTTGTTGCATCGGCCGCAACGTACAGACTGGCAATTCGCCCGCTGTCTTTAACTCCTGAAAAACCGACCGGCTGATTGGACGCGTCTACTGCGACGAAGGTTCGTCCCGTAGTCAGCATCGAATGAAATCGGTCGGTATCACGGGCCACCATCGCCCAAGCTTCGACCTGCTCAGGTGTATAAAGATCAGGTGCCCAGCGACGTACCGTTGCCTCGTACAAGTCTGCTAGTTGAGATTCGTCTGCGGGCCGGAATGGACGAATTTTAATCATGTATTCCGAGTCGAACTAAGTTCGACTTTCGCAGAAGTTGATTTTATTCGCGTTCTTGGCGATTTCTGATCTGCCATTTTCGAGGCAAGTGTCAACGATTCAGCCCAAAAAAACCTTCGTGTAGCGAGCTTATGAAAAAGCGCGAAAGGCGAACTAAGCACTCGCGAAACAATAAACTGCGGATTAGTAAGGCGATGAGGCTGCGAAATATGTGGGTGTCGAGTACTCAAATCCGCCATTCATCTCTTGGCGAGTGCTAAGAGCTGAAGTTCTGATTGATCCACCACCATAATCTCGCTCCCAACGAACGATAACCGGTGAACAAGCGGGCTTCTCCGCTGAGGCCGATCTTCAGTGTCTGGTCGTGCTGCTGGAGTGGCGCCCGAGCGTAGAATTGAATTTCGTCCAGTTGGTAGGCTGCGACCATCTCGGCGACTAGATCGGGGATTCGCCTGGCTGCGTTAGGATCAATCTCAGGGCGCTCGTAATCTTCCCGGTGAATCGACTGATCCGTTTCACCAAGTGCTTGAACTGTTGTTTCGAGCAATTCATCCGGCTGGGAATGCAACCTGATTTTGACTTCCTGATCCTTGCCGGCAAACTTGATTTGATCTTCGCTGAGAAAAATAATTGCGTGCCACTGGCTCAGATCAGCCACTTCACAGAAACGCTGCCCTCGCATCGCCGCGACATTTTCATGGTTTCCGTGGAGCAACGGGAGTGCGTCGACCTTTTGAACGTCATCCGGTTGCTCGCCCGGATGTCGATAAGGAGTCGGCAACACGGTGCCTGCAATCGAGCTGGTGATTTCCAGTTTCTCTGATCGAGCCAAGTGTTCCTGGTGAAGCCGTCGAAGTTGAAGAAGTTCCGAGTTGAGTGTCGCGATTCGTTCCAGCAATTCGGGTGACGCGGATGTGCCACCGGTGATGGCCGCCAGACGCTCGCTCTCTTTTTCGGCGATCTTGCCAGCCGATTCGTTCAGCGTCAGTTCTAGGTCGATGTTTTGAAGCTTCGCCAGCACCTGACCTGGTGCGACTTGCTCGCCCGGTTCCACTTCGCAGGACTCCAGCTGACCGCTTTCTTCAACGTAAACGGTTTCCATCGCCTCGGGCAACACGACCAGTTGGCAACGCAAATGGTGGGGCAGCGGGACTGCTAGAATCAGCGTGACCAAGCCAATAAGGGCGGCTAGGATCGTAAAGAAACGTAACTTTTTCACTTGATGCATCCGTCCGGGAACTGACATGTACTTGTATAGTTTGTAACCCGGCATCCCGACCATGCCGATCAGGGAAAACAAGGCGATTCCGGTTCCGATCGACTCCAAGCCGTAAGGCTCAAGCCAAGTGGTCAAAAAGTAGATGATGGAAAACATGACAAACCATCGATAGCAGAATGCCGCGACGGTGAACGATGCGAACGCCCAAGGTCGGTTGGTCGGCATCAGTTGGTCATCGGGAATTTCGAGTCCCAGCCAGTGTCGCCCGAGCAAAGTCGTGAGTGCTTTGGTCGATTTTTGGTTGAGGTTCGGGATCTCAAGGAGGTCGCTGAGAATGTAGTATCCGTCAAACCGGAGCAGCGGGTTACCGTTGAATAGAATCGTACTGATGGAGCTGACCAACATTACTCGAATGGCAAGTTCTTGGACCAACCCTGGTTGGACGAACCACCAGATGAACGTCGCGATCGTCGCGAGGATGACCTCGACGTACATCCCGGCGGCCCCGATGGCTGCACGATGCCATTTATTGTTCAATCGCCAGCTGTCGGAAACGTTGCAATACAGGCAAGGCGTCAGCACCAGCAGCATGAATCCGATCTCATGGCACTCGCCCCCCAATCGTTTACAGGAAAGTCCGTGACCGAACTCGTGCATGATTTTGGTCACAGCAAGGACGACGACCATCAAGTACCACTGGCTGGGATCGAACAACTGCTCAAACCCAGGCAGTCTTGACTGAAACGCGGTCCAGTTCATCAACACCGACAGTAAAGCGATCGACGCCATGATTGCCACGAAGATGGCAGCGGCTGGAGTGAAAATCCACCAAGTGTATTTGATCAGCCAGTTCAGGACACCTTCCGGGTCAACGCCTTTCCAGCGGATGGCCAAGATGTTGGAGAATGTTCCGAACAATTCCATGCGGCGATTCTTATCGCCACGTTTCATTAGTTCCCTGCCCTGACCCGGCACATTGGCAGTGACTAGGCTATCCTGGTGAAATCGAGTAAGCAGTTGTTGCAAATCATTGCGAGTGATTCGTTTCGGCGCGTACTCGGCGTGGTAGGCGTCCTGAAGCGAGTCAATGGTCTGGTGCCCGTCGAGCAGTTTCAGCAGATAGAACACTTGCGGCGGAAGCTGGAAATACTTCTGCCCGAGCGGTTCTTTGATGACCCAGTATTCAACGCCTTGGTAGGTTTGTCTGTCGAAAGTCAGGTCGGGCCGCATCTTCATCTGCACCAGCGGGCCGGCCGGAGGTGCGGTCTTGACCGGTTGAGCGCCGGGTTGATCGGGATATTTGATGAGCGACAAAGTAGTTTTCGGTTTTCGGTTTTCGGTTTTCGGTGTTGGGCTTGGGGTTTTCGGGAGGGGAAGGCTCTGTCATTTTCGGGAGGGGAAGGCTCCGTCCGCCCCACTGAAAATGGGTACAGGTGAAAGTTGACAGGGTACAGGATCTTGTGTTCGGTTTGACGCCTGAGGTCTTGCGTCTGCCGCCTGAATCCTGCCGCCCCTAAACCCTCAAAACAAAACTTTTGTCCGGACCCAGTCGTAGACTTGATAGAAGCACCAGTACCATAGTTTCACTTCGCCGCATGAAACGCGAGCGGTTACGCCGGCACCGGGACGCAGTTCGCTCAGTTCATCCGGGTTCGCCCTGGCAGTCGCTCGAAACTCAGGAATGCCTTGGTCTGAAGGTTCGGCCCGGCTGGCAAGCTCCGTCAAGCTCGCATTCAGCCGAAGATTTGGATTCGTCTCGACAATGAAGCTAACATCCAAGGGCTTGTCCTCTGACTCCACGATGGCCCGGTTGATGTAACCGATTTTGTTTTGAGGAACTTTCAGCTCCAGCTGCCAATCGCCCTGCAGGTCGTCGACGGCAAGGACCGCTTGGTTGGCAGCCACGGGCAAACCGGGCAGCCGCCGTTTGGCGTCCCAAGTCACGACGGTACCGTCAATGGGAGCGTACAGGTTCAGGCGTTCTTTTTTCAGGTCGATCAAGCGCTGCTGGTCGATCAGGTTGGTTTTTCGTTTCTGATAAAGCTGCAACGTGCTGGTGACTTCCTGCATCTCAGCCGGATCATCAAAGCCTCGGGCCAGTTGATACTCGACCGATCGAATCTGCTGATCGAGCGTGATTAAACGGCCCTCGATGTCCTTCATCTGCAACTCAAGTTCCGGGCTGCGAAGCTCCAGTAACAGATCGCCTTGCTGCACGTTTGCGCGATTTCCCACGTGGACGGTTTCGACGATGCCTTCGGTCTGAGCAAAAATCGTACGTCGATTGGTTGGTTGCATCACGCCATCGACCTTCATCTCCAGATCCATCGGCCAGAACAGCATCGCCAGCGTCAGCAGTGCTAGGGCGACCAGCCCTGTCATCGTTTTGGCGAAATGATCTTGGAACAGAACTTTCTGGAGCCAGCCCATTCGCTTCCAAATAGGAAGCATGAAGATTTCGCCATGCTGGCGAGCGTTTTCCAAAGCCAGTTGCGATTGGCCGACAATCAGTTTTGTGTCTTCTTCGATTGAGCCTTCGACCACGTCCTGATCGAAGTACTCGATGATCAACGCGCCCAATTTTTTTGGCTTTTTCTTGCGCCGACTTTTCATTTCAAGGTCAGGCGTTTCGGGCGGTTTCGCAAATAATGGCAATACGACCAACGTGCGACTGTGAGCTTCATCCAAGTAGTCGTTGATTTTTCGGGCAACTTCCGGAGCGATCCCAGTGGTGTCTCCAAGGATCCAGAACGGGGCGTCCGCGCTAACGCTGGCCGTTGCAATTTTGCCCAGCTTTTTCACCACGTTGGCGCGGTTGTCGAATTTGTCTTGACTGCTGATCGCCAAAACCTTGCAGCGAGAACCGTTCCACCTAGCGACGCTGACGCGATCACACTTGAGCAGCCTGCGGGCTTCGTTTGCGATGGAGTACGCCGTTTCCTTGAAGTCGATCGAGCTGTGGGTTTCGTTGATGAAGTCCAGGCGTTCTGACCATGCGTCTGCGTGTTGGCTGAGTCTGGCCAGGTCCTGCTGCTCGTGCCACCGTTGAAACAGTTGCGAAACCTGGCTGAGGAAACGCAGGTAGCCGTCCTTCGCTTGCGCGCTGACGTTGCCGCGTTGCAGTAACTCCATCGCACCGTGACATTCTTTATTGCGATCATGAATCGGAGCCATCAGCAGCAGAAACGGTGGTTTTGCCTCGGCAGGGTTCTCAACGAACGCACTGCTGTCGATGCTTAATGGCTCGGCCGACTGCACGACCTTCATCAGTGCTCGCGAGTGTTGCTCATTTTCGGCTGACAGGACACTGCTGGCCAGCGAACTGGGGGATTCGCCCGATTTGTGCGTAATCACCGGGCCTTGGTTCCCGTTGACCTGCCACAGTGCGGCTCCAAACGCGCCGGTGATGTTGACGATCTGTTCCAAGACGGTGTTGCTGAACTTGTCGAAGTCCGCCTCCGAGCTTGCCAGTTCGCTTAGTTGCCGCACGGTTTGGCGGACCTCGTCACGGATTTCGTTCTGGGATCGTCCGCGTTGCGTTGTTTCGCCAGTTGACATAAAGGGTTCCGGTCCGGAAAAAGCACAATGGTTATGAGGAAGTCACGTCTTGGCTGCCGCCTACGATTCGCAACACTTCGATCCCGTTTTCGACAGGACGAAAAAGAATAATGTAACGGCCAACCGATGAGCTTCGGACGCCCGGGCCCAAGTCGGGGCGGGCAGTTGCCGCGGTTGGCATTCCTGCCAATAACTCACATTTTTCTTTGATCCGTTTGCCCCAAGTTTGAGCCGCAACAGGTTTGTCCGCAGCAATGTAGTCGATGATTTGGTCGAGTTCGGCTTCGGCTCGCAGCGAAAACTTGAGCGTGGGCATCAATCGGCCCATCCATGTTTTCGTTTTAGTTTTGCAAACACTTCCTTGCCATCAACGCTCATTCCAGCGTCCAATTGTTCGATGCCCTCCTGAACCATCGCACGCAGGCGTTCCAGTTTGAGCAAACGAACCGCCTCGGATACGGCAGCCTCAGGAGACTCGAAGTGCCCTTCGGCGACCAATTCTTCAAAGTATTGGGTTGTTTCGGTTGGTAGATTCAAGCTCATTACATCCTCCGACAAACTCAAGTTGATCGACCCGTTTGCGCTGAACCATTATAGGTCACCGTTTCCGGCTGAAAACCTTTCAAACTTCGCAGACCCTACTCAAAGTTATCCAAAATCGGATCGAGGCCCATTTCTCGCTGGGATTTGGCCAGCATCTTTTCGGTGTACATCAGGATTCGTCGCGATCGATAATGTTGCTTCTCCACCTTTTGCTGTGCTTTTTCGAACAGTCGAATCCAGTAGCTGGCTGTGCGGTCTTTACCGGTTGCACGCATGCGATCGGCCTTTTGTTTGCCAAATGCTGAATCCAGTAACTTATCTTCGGCGGCAATGTACAGCTGAACCGTGCCTGAATCGCCCTGTCTGGCACAACGTCCAAACAGCTGGTGATCAATCCGGGCCGATTCGTGCATCTCGGTTCCGATCACGTGCATCCCGCCCAGCTCACGAACCGAGTCATCGATTTTGATGTCGGTCCCGCGACCGGCCATGTTGGTCGCGACGGTGATTTTTCCTTGCTCGCCGGCAGACGCCACGATATCGGCTTCGCGTTCGATCTGGCGAGCATTCAAGACTTCGTGTTCGATGCCGTCTCGTGTCAGTAGAGCCGAGAGTTGTTCCGACTTGGCGATCGAGCGTGTTCCGATCAGGATGGGCCGTCCGATGTCGTGTTGCTCTTTCACATCCGCGACGATCTGTTCGAATTTGTCCGCTTCATGGAACGAGTACTTGATCGGGTGGATGATGCGAATCCGTTTCTTATTAGTTGGAATGACCGTCACGCCCATGTGATAGATTTTTTTGAATTCACGCGATGAAGTGAAAGCCGTTCCCGTCATGCCGGCGATGTGAGCAAACCGACTGACGAAAGACTGGACGGTGATCTTGGCTTGGGTGTTTGTGTCCATCGTGATCTCGACGGACTCTTTGGCTTCGATCGCCTGATGGACACCGCGGCTCCAGCGCCGTCCCTCGCTGATTCGTCCGGTGGCTTCGTCCACGATTACAATTTCACCGTCGCGAACCACGTAGTCACGATCATGCTTGTAGTCGCGAAAGACCTGAATGGCTCGTTCCATGAAGTCGTACATTTCCAACAGTCCGACACCGGCCAATATCGGTGGTTTGGTAACTTCGCGAACCAAGGCGGTGCCTTCGGGCGTTAGGTCGACTTTGCGACGTTCTCGGTCGTACCAATAGTGATGTTCTTCTTCGAATTTTTCGGCGGCCATTGCCGACCACGTGTAAAGGGCTTTTTGTTGATCCTGAGTCTGTCCGTCTTCCGGAGCGGAAATGATCAAGGGCGTTCGCGCTTCATCGATCAGAATGCTGTCCGCTTCATCGATCAGCAGAAAATGAGGCGGCCGATGGACCGGCTTGGCTGTTGGAGCATCTGCGACCTCGCCCGCGCGACCTCCGTACCACAGCTCTCGCTGTTTCTGCTCGCGCTGCCCCGAGTGATCGCGCAGGAAGTCGAAACCGAATTCTTTCATCGTTCCGTAAGTCACGCTGCACGCGTAAGCGGCCCGACGCTGCTCGCGCGACATGTCGGACTGAATGACTCCAACCGTCAACCCGAGCGATTGATACAACGGTTGGAGCGACTCGGCGTCACGTCGAGCCAAGTAATCGTTGCTAGTCGCTAGGAGGGCTCCTCGACCGGCAAGCGCGTGGACGAACATGGGCAGAGTCGCGGTGAGTGTTTTTCCTTCACCGGTTTGCATCTGGGCCACGTGGCCGTGGCACATGGCTTCGCCACCTTTCAGCTGTACATCATAGTGCTGCATCTTCAGCTGACGTTTAGCTGCGACTTGGACCAGCGCAAACCCTCGCACGATCAGCGGCAAAACATCGTCGTGCTGACGAGACTCGAAGCCCAGATCCAACGCGATATCAGACAGTTGCGAATCGGTCAGCGACTCGTAAGCCGCAGCCTGTTTCTTGATTTGAGAAACGGACGAACCAAGTTGGACTCTGGCGAAGTTCACAAAGAGATTTACTTGTTGTCAGGTGATTGCTAGCAGGCGAAAGATCGAACGCGGACTTGCGCGAAGTGAATTGGCCTCTTGATCTTGAATTATACGCGAAGGTGGACGTTTGAGCGGCAGTTTTTCGGCGGCCTGCCGGACGTTTGCTCGATTTGTGACCGTCTGAAACGTTTTGTCGGGCAGAGCGTTGAGTTTCTCTTGAGTAACCTCGGGCAAATCGCTACGCTCCCCCGGCTTTTTGCAGGTTTTCACATGGCAGATTTCGATTTCAAACGCAGCAGCAAGCGATGTTCGGTGACCGATCGCACATTTGCTCCAGGCGAGAAATATGTTTCGGCTTTGATTGAAGCTGACGACAACCTTGAACGCTGCGACTTCAGCCTAGAAGAATGGAAGGAGCCACCGGAAAACTGTGTCGGGTGGTGGAGGACTCAGGTGCCCGAGGCGACCGAAGGCCGAATCTTTTGGGCTCCGGATGAGGTGCTGCTGAGCTACTTCGAACATCTGAGCCAGGCACCGGGTCACGAGGATGTGGCCTACGTGATGGCGTTGCTGATGGTGCGAAAGAAATTGTTCACGCTGGAGGAGTTTGTCGAATCGCCGTCCGGTCAGCGAATGGTCGTGCTCAACCGCCGAGCGAAGGAAACGTTGGAGGTCGACGTGATTGATTTGCCTCCCGATCGCTTGGCTGAGATTCAGACCGAGCTAGAAGAGAAACTTTTTACCGATCAGCCGCTTGATCTGGAAACTCCGGATGGAAACGACGAACTTGATGAATAAATCAACTGACAAGATGTTCATCATACGTCGGCGAGCCCAGATGGTTTTGGTGTTCGCGTTTCTTCTGGCCACGCAAACCGGTTGTCAGCTGTTCGCTCGATTTGGGCAGCGGACACCAATGGCTCCGGTGGTGTTTCAGAACACGCCTTCCAAGGAGCAATTGCTTCAGACGTTGAATGCTCAAGCATCGTCGGTGCGGCAGCTTTCGACCAATGTCAAAGTTTCGATGGATGGGATGCCCAAACTGCGAGGCACTTTGCAGATGGAGCGTCCGGGGCGGTTGCGGTTGAAGGCCGGTTTGATGGGGGTGTCGGAATTGGGAGTCGATGTCGGCAGCAATGACCAGCGGTTCTGGGTTTGGGTGCGAGCTTCGATTCCCGGCGAGCGACCTGCGATCTACTTTGCCAATCATGCCCAATGGCAAAACAGCCCGATCCAGCGAAGCCTGCCGCTCGATCCGGCGTGGTTGATTGATGGAATTGGCCTCGTGGACTTCAAATCGAACGAGATCCATGAAGGTCCATTTGTGGATGCTGACGGTCGTTTGAAATTGATTACGGTTCGGCAGACGGGCTCCGGGCGACAGACTCGCGTGACGCTGATCGATCCTCGGTCGGCTCGGATCGAGCAGCAAGCGGTGTACGACGCGGGCAATCGACTGTTGGCCTATACGAATTCGACCGATTACCGGGTCAATCAGGACACTGGCGTCAGTCTGCCGCACCGAATCGAGATGCATGTGTATCAGGATGGAGGGCAGGAGATGAAAATGGTCGTTGACGCGGGCGATTACTCGATAAACGCGCTGTATGGAGACCCCGAAAAAATGTGGGCCATGCCGACGCCTGCCGATGTCCCGGCCGTGAACTTAGCCGAAGTTTCAGTGCGTTAATCGCCAACGAAACGCCGACGAATCGCTTAAAGGATCGAGTGGGAATGACTCGCCGAATTGATTTCGTGAACCTGAATTACTACTGACCGGTCTAACTGGTTTTGCCGATCGAAAGCCGGTAACTTGAAGGTTCGCGAGTCCGAATGCGGTACGACGGGTTCAGGTGCAAGGCTCGAATGCCGAAAAGAAAGTTGTTTGGGATGACGACTGCCGGATTAATCGGCTACGGTTACCTTGACACTGAGTTTTCCCATTTTTACTATTATCCGGGACAGCAGACGAGCAACGTCGACTTAAACGGTCGACGTTTGGCGGAAATTGCCAGCCAGCTTTTTGCCCGGCTTGGCTACGGGCTGTCATACTGAATCGACCTTAAAAAATCCGGTGGTTAGTCGCCATCGTCAGGAGAAACCAAAATGACTCATGTTGTTGCTGAACCTTGTGATGGTTGCCGTTACACCGATTGCGTTGTTGTCTGCCCTGTGGAGTGTTTCTACGAAGGCGAGACGATGCTGTACATTCATCCTGACGAGTGTATCGATTGCGAAGCCTGTGTGCCTGAGTGCCCCGTGGAAGCGATCTTCCACGAGGATGACGTGCCAGAAGAATGGCAGAGCTTCATTCAAATCAATGCCGACAAGTCGGAAGAATGTGAAGTGATCACCGAGCGCAAAGAGCCGCTGAAAAAAGACGATTAGTGATTTCGCATTGATTGAGATTTTTGAAACACAAAAGCCGGCTCGTTGGAGCCGGCTTTATTTGTGTTTTTTGTCGATCTCCTGCTCATACGGATTGATCACTTGATCATCCTGTTGGCCACGATTTCGAATGCCGGTACCCACCAAACGTGGTTGATCATTGATCGCTGAGATCACCTCAGAGTTTTTTTGGCCGCTGAATTTTGCAACCCTAGGATATGCCCGAGAATTTGAGTCAGAAGGAAGCCGCTTGCGATTAACAGAATTCCGGAAATCCAATGGACTGCCAACCCGCCCACGCCGAAGTCGATACCTTTTAGTTCTGCGCGACTGACACCACGTTCAATGATGCCACCAATCAACCAACACGCCCACCATGGCGCGAGCAAGCCCAATGGTTCGGCGCTCTTCCACGCGCCGTCAGAAGGATTTGTACTTGCCATTTGAATCTCTTTCATGGCGGAATACGGTCGAAACAGATTGATGATTGGGATAAACCAGACCCCAACGGTCCAGCCTGGCGTAAACTCCATACTTGTAGCCCCCAAGGCCCGGGCGTTTTTGCTGCTGCGATGCATGAACATGCACGTGACAATCGCGGTGAACAGCAATGCGAGCCCGCTGATGATCGTGCTTCCGGTTATTCCCAATATTAGTAACTGCTCAGTAGTGTCTGACAATTCGGCTTCCATATCGTTGAAAGATGGATAGCGAAGTGTACCTACCGTCGTCATCATCAAAGTTGCGATTCCTGATATTCCGTAACACCAAACGCCTATCTTGGCCGCCGTCACAAGTCCTTCGGTAGAGCGGAATGAGTACTGGCCTTCACGCCGTGAAGACGGAATGGGATCGGTTGTGACTGGAGATGAATACGGATTGTCTGACATGAGTTCTATCGCAGCAAATTGAAACGAAAAAGTTGGTCTGAAAGAAGTGCTAGAGTTTATCGATTTCACGATCCGCCATGTAGCAGAGCGGTTTGTCTGACTGCGATCGGATGAAAAATGAACATAGGAATCCCGGATCGTACGGGCGCGGACGATCGCATTTTGCTTATGTCATGGACCGTCCAGTCGCGAGTTGCATCGATTGCATCCAATCCTGTCTCAACGCTCTCGTACACCTCGAACACTGCCGGATCGCGACCTTTCACATCGGCCATCGAAACTGCGACAAAAACCACTGCGATCAAAATCAAGAACATGATGGCGATCATTACGGGAACGATCCACTTGTGCTTTCGGGTCGTTCGGGCAATCTTGCGAAATGACTTGGAGCGTACAAACGAGGACCGGGAACCGCTGGGCTCGTTTAATGAACCACCGCTATCGTGGTGAATGTTACTGGATGAGCCTCGGGCCTTGCTGCTGGCGGAACTTCCACTGGTGTCGATCGCGAAAACGGCCGAGTCCACTTGAGGATCGGTCGGATGCCTCGCTTGCGCGCCGGCCTGATCCGATGGGTCGGTGGAGCTGGGGGGCAGCAAAGAAGAAATAATCGTTGCGTCGGCGGGTGGGACCGTTTTCAACACAAAAGTGCCTTGGCTGGCCGTTTTGTCCAAGCCAATGCAGTGTTGTCGGCCTGTTTCTTGCCACGCTCTTAGTTCCTGCACCAGATCGTTACACGATTGATAGCGTGCCTCGGGCAGTTTTGCCATCATCGCGAAACAGATGTCAGACAAAGGCTGAGAACACTCGGGGCGGCTTTCTTGAATCGCTTGGGATCGTTGGGTCTGGTGCATCGCAATACGTTGGGCCAACGTTCCCTTGGGAAACGGCGGATGTCCGGTCAACAGGTAATAAAGCGTACAGCCCATCGAGTAAATGTCCGCTCGATGATCGACCTCGTGGCTGTTGACGGCCTGCTCGGGAGACAAATAGTCTGCGGTTCCCATGACTCGTTCGTTGTACAGTACGGTCAGCGACTCGTCGTCCTCGCCCAAATCGAATAGCGCCAGACCAAGATCCAGAATCTTAACGGTGCCGTCGGCCATCTGAAGCAAGTTGGCAGGCTTGATGTCGCGATGGACTAGTTCGCGGTCATGAGCATGTTGCAGACCGGAACAGGACTGAATGATGGCCTCGACCGCTTCATGGATCGGTAGCGGACCTTGGTCTTTGACTCGTTGGTACAGGTCGGTACCTCGGACGTGTTCCATGACCATATAGTGCGTGTCTGCCTCGCTGCAAATGTCGTAGATGCGAACGACATTCGGATGGTTTAAGCTGGCGGCAGCTTTTCCTTCACGATAGAAGCGGTCGAGGTAGCTGGGATCGGTCGCCTTCTTGCGAGGCAGCACCTTGATGGCGCGACGGTGACCGGAAATGATGTGCTCTGCCAGATAGACGGTGCTCATGCCACCCGCGCCAAGGAGCCCAAGCAATTTGAATTTGCCCAGAAAGAAGCCCTTGTACTTGCCCAGCATCAATTTCTCGCAGTGCCATTGGGTGATCAGGCCGGAATCGACCAAGTGGCGGGTTAGCTGACTGAGTGCGACAGTTTCTCCGGCGGCCTTTTGAGATAGCTTGGCCAGAGTATCCTTAAGGCTCTCGTCTTCCACGATCCCGCTCTTGTCGAGCAACTTCAGGAAGCTCTTTGCGCTGGGTACGGGCATGATGAGTTACTAAATTTCAGGCCGGTTGCGTGAGCGAAAACAGAATAAACTCAAGGAGCGTCAGTTGAATCAAATTGGACTTTTCGCCAAATTCTGGCAACCGGGTCGCGTAAAAACAAGACTTGCGAAAGACCTTGATGATAAGGCGGCTTGCCAAATATACCAGTACTTTCTGTCTCACTTGATCAATCGACTGAACAATGTCGGAGATTGCAGAACCATCGTTTACAGTCCCGCAGATCGAAAAACCGACTTTCAAGCTGCCGCCGGAGCGTGTTGGAAGACGTTTCCTCAATCCGACGGTGACTTGGGACAACGGATGAAGCGGTATTTTGAGCATACTTTGCAAGTGGACGTAGACGAACACGATACAGACGCGGTCGCTCAAATTTCTGAAAAGTCCAGCGTGACACCTGATCTGGCAAACGTGGCTGGCAAAACGGCTGGCAAAACGATTGTGATCGGATCCGATTGCCCTCAATTGAGCCCCGATGACATGGAGCATGCGTTCGCCCGGCTGGATCATGAGCCCGTGGTGTTGGGCCCCAGCAACGATGGAGGCTACTACTTGATCGGGATGCGAAACGAATGCGTCAACGTCTTTGAGAACATCGATTGGAGCACGGAACGAGTCCTGATGCAAACTCGAAGCAGGCTCGAATTACTAGGAGTCGGCTGGACAGAGTTAGACACGAAAAGCGATATCGATAATCTGGAGAGCTTGCTGGGCTTTCATTCCGACGCAAAAGAGACGAGCCAACCGGGCGCCCCGGATTTTGTCCTGCTGGGAGCGATCGATGGTGTGCTCGCGGAGCATCGTCGGCAGAAAGGTCGACGATGATCAGGACAGTCATTGTTGGCGGCGGAGTGGTTGGTTTGTCGTTGGCGTACGAGTTGGCATGCCGAAACGAACACGAGGCACCCAATCGCGAGATCGTTCTGATTGATTCCGGCGCGTTCGGTCGCAAGGCGTCCAATTCCGGAGCTGGAATTCTGCTGCCGTCCAATGGACAGACCGCTATTCACCCGTTTGATCAGCTGGAGGCAATCGGCAACAACCTGCACGAAAGTTGGTCGGAACGACTGAGGGCAGAAACCGGAATCGATAACGGCTTTCGAAAATGCGGTGGATTGTACATCGCTCGGACCGTTGGTGAGATCGCATTGTTGGCGGGAACGCTGGAACATTGGCGGCAGCGCGAGATCGAATTTGAAACGTTGACCCAGGACCAACTGGTGCGGAAATTTCCGATCTTCAAAGAATCAGTCGAGCAAAGTGACCGATTCAAATCCGTTTTCGTTCCCAGTGAGTACCAGTTTCGCAATCCCGACCATCTGGCGGCCTTGGTCGACGCGTGCAGACGGCGTGGTGTCCAATTGCACGAGTGTGTCGGGCCGACAGAATTGGAAATGCAGCACGATCGAGTTGCGGCAGTAAAGTCGGCTTCGCGACGATGGACGGGAGATCAGTTCTGCCTGACCGCAGGGCCGTGGACATCGGCATTGTGTGAACTGATGCATCAGGATTTGCCGATGCAACCGGTGAAAGGCCACATCGTGCTATACAAGCTTGCTCAACAGAAGTTTGTGCCAGTCGTGAACGAAGGGTCAAGATATCTGGTCCCTCGCGAAGACGGTCACGTGCTGGCCGGATCGACCATTCAGGAAACGGGTTTTGATGACTCGATTGCCCTAGGTGAAGTTGATGGCCTGAGAGCGTGGACGGGCAGCGTGTTGCCTCTGCTTGACGAAAGCAAGGTCGTCGATTGCTGGACTGGGTTGCGACCGGGAACGTTTGATGGATTTCCCTACATGGGCCCGATCGCTAGTGCCAGCAACGCGTTTGTTTCGACCGGTCATTTCAAAGCGGGTTTGCAGTTGTCTCCCGCCTGTGGTGTGGCGATGGCGGATCTGATGGATGGATTGGAGCCGGTGGTCGATCTGACGCCTTTTGCCGTCTCGCGCGTCAGTGATCGGTACTACAGCAAATCAACTGAAAACAAATGAACCACGTCACCATCGTCGTTGCGTTCCTGAATTTGCAACTTCCGTGAGGGCTCTGAGGGTAGTCGGTCGGACAGAGCCTGCTCGACTTCCTGCAGAATGCTATTCACGGTTGAATCGGTGCCGCGAATCAGCAACCACCCTCCCCTGCTTCGAATGATATTTTGGATTAGCTCGTCCGAAAGGCGTGGCGACTTATGAGTCGGGCACGGAAACACCTGACGCCCGGCAAGGCTGCCAGATCGGTGAATGTTGTAAGCCGGGAACCGTAGATATTCTTGAAACCGAGGATCGAGATCGGTCGCGGCTTCAGCGTCTTCGATAACGTTGGCGAATAGTAGTACCGGTCGAGGATAAAGCTGTCGATCTGTCGTGGTTGTCAACACAGTTTGCGTGAGAGAATCCCAATCTTCGTGTCGCAACACGGGTAACGTCTGACGATCCACCAATTGACGACTGATTTCATCGTTGGTGTATGACGACCAAGCGATGATCCCAACTGCGACTGTTTTCAACGCAATCCCGGGCGTTCGACCGACCATCATTCCTGCAAAGATCGCGAACGCGGGTGTTCCAATGACTGTGTAGCGGAACAACGCGAGCGGAGCGATCTGCAGATAGTGAACCCCGGCGACTGCGACGATTGGTGTAATCGCCCAAGTGAACACGAAAAGACTGAGTCTGTTTCGTTGAGAATTTTCTTGCTCCGAAGTTTCGGTCGACCCAAGAAACTTTTTCGTCAGGCCACCAACCAGGAGCAGCCCAAGAGGCAACGCAAGCCAAAAGAGCAATGGCTCCTGCGTTTCAGCCAGGACCCAGGCAGGCGACGACAAATCGGCCCAATTCGATTTGCGGCCCAACACTTGCGCCAGACTCAGTATGCCCGGCAAGCAGCCTGTGATCGCGGCGGCAAATGAGAGCAGCAGTGGTTTGAAGAAGAGGTGGACGTGATCTTTCTGTGAGTCGTCTCGAAACAAGAACTTGCCGACCACCCAAAGCGTGATCGCCTCAGCGACAAACAACCAGATGCTCATGAGGTGGCAATAGAACAACGCAATCGACAGCAGCGTCAGCGCGGACCATTTTGTAGGTTGGGTCAAACGGCCTTTCAAACGATTTTTTTCTGGCGATGGCAGCCAACCAACAAGATGTACGAATAGACCAGCGTGCAACAAGCCTAGCAGTTGCATCAATGCGTACGGTCTTGCTTCGGTGCCGTAGAAAACGAAACGCCAATCCAGTGCGATGATCAAGCACGTCACCAGAACGCCGAGGAGTGATTTCGAACCTCGCCAGGTGAGCCAGCCAGCGACTCCGACCAGACCGGTTCCCGCCAGAATGGAAACCAGCCTCAACGATAATTCGCTCT
Organism: uncultured Pirellulaceae bacterium; assembly: GCA_937928215.1. GTDB lineage: Bacteria > Planctomycetota > Planctomycetia > Pirellulales > Pirellulaceae > Mariniblastus. The sequence continues at coordinate 22,095 of CALFWL010000090.1, forward strand.
GCCCAAAAAGCCGCACGCTGACCCATGTCAGCCAGAAGAACAACGGGTTCTGGTTTCCGTCAGCCGCTCGGCCAGCGACCTGAGTCAGCCCATCGGCAACCGTCCACGCAGTATGCCGTTCATCCAGCCACAACGAATCACCTGTCGCAATCGTCCAACGAATGCCAAGTGCGACTGCGGCAATGAGTGCCGTCAACAAAAAGAAGTTCCGGTTTGGTGAAACGTCCGCCGGTTCAAATTCCGAATTCCCCATTCCGAATTCCGAATTAGAACTACTAGGTGTGTTCCGAGACTGATGTGTGTTCCGAGATTTGACTCGGTGCGAACCGTCCTTGGATTACGCCGCTTCCTGCTGGCGGACTGAGTTTTGAGCCAACACAAATCGCTCCAATCCTAGGGACTGCAAGCGGCGTTGCAGCGAGTTGAGCCCATTGGCGTTGTTGTCGGCTCCGATCAGCAACGCCGAATCGATCAGTAGTTCCGGGCGACTGAGTTCAGACAGCAATTGACTGCCGGGACCAAAATCCATCACGATCCAGTCAAAATGACTTTCTACCTTGCCAAGAAACGGGCCCAATGAATCGAACAGGCAGCGAGGGTAGTCGGATCGAGCCTCGATCGGTGACATCGGCATCACACACAAATTGGTCCGTTGTGAGCGAATGATGACTTCTGCCGGAGTGTCATTTCGTTCGACGGCGGTGAGCCAAGACAAGCCATGCTGCAAGCCGACTTGTGTGGTCAGGTTGGGGCTATTGAGATCCGCGTCGACCAGCAGGACTGACTTTCCGCACGCGACTGCCCAGCGAGCGATGCTGATCGCAATCGTGGAAGTCCCTTCGCCTCGCCCTGCACCGGTGACCGCCAAGCGGTTGCTCGGGCGAGTCTCATCGTCATTGCTAACGTTCAAAACATGATCGAACAGGTGCTGCATGGCATCCGAAGCCGTGGCAATCATCTGATTCGACAGCGTCGGCCAGCGAAAATCCTCGACATCCCACGCCGCGACTTCAACAGGTGGTCCATTCGAAGAGTCAATTGGCGAGTCGACGGGGCGCGAGATGTTGACTGAAGGTAGTTTTTCTTTGAGCTGTTGGTCTGGCAGATCGGTTAGTGTCGACGCGATCGCCACACCGATGTCGTCAATCATCTGACGCTGGTAGGCAGCATCCTGCTGTCGCTGTTGTTCCGTCTGGAAACCTTCTTTAGGAAAACGGTCGGTCGGCAGATGCGGAGCTCGCAACTTATGGAGTGCATCGTTGAAATGCTGGATGGTCTTTGAGTTTATCTGTGAACCTTCGGATGCGTGGCTGTTGTCTGTGCGTTGCAGCCGAGTATTCGAATCGTCTTTAGATTCTTCAGATGCTTCGGGTCGGCTGTCGGCTGGAAAGCCGATCTGGGGTGAGTTTACTGGGTGCGGCTGAAAATGGGGCGTTGATGGATCCGCGGATGCCGAAGGAGTCGCTGGTGGAGCGTTTTTGTCCCGAATGCTGGTGCGGAAGGTCACCTCGGGCCGGGATGTCTGGCAAGCATCGTTGGCGGTTTGCCGAATTCTGGCGACATAATCGTCCAATTGAACTCGACGCTCGCAATCGTCAGAAACAGGTTGCTCGATCGAAGCCGCCGACCGGACGACAGCGGCGACACCGGGGCCTTGATGGGTCGCGTAGGCTTCCTTCGCGGCTCGACGGCGAGCGGAAGGATCCGGTTTTGGTTGAAAATGGATAGGTTTCATGGCTTGAATTCCAGCATGTGCAGCTTGGCACTTGATCAGGGGATCGGCCGCGTATTCCATCAGATGACAAATCGGCCAAGAGACTCGACTTGAATCCGAGCTCGATTTGACGTGTCATAACGCCGCGCATCGTGTTAATCGGTTCGGATTGTGAGCATCTTGAGCCTTGGATAAAGTGGACGGACGTTTACGGTATAATCAGTGGGTGTCCTCTGCGACATCAATCAAATCGCTAGCAGTTTACTGAAATCAATTCGACAAAGCGGAACGAGCAAACTCTGTGTCAACGATCGAACAACAATCCCTCAGCCAGGTGTTCCTGGAGCGGCTGGAGAAAGAAATCCTGATCCTCGACGGAGCCATGGGCTCGATGATCTACGGCTTGGGGCTAACCGAGGAGCAAGTGCGGGGGGAGCGATTCAAGGATCATCACAAGGATCTGAAGAACTGCACCGACATCATGGGGCTGACCAACCCCGATGCGATCACCGGCTTGCATCGCCAATATCTGGAAGCCGGTGCGGACATTATCGAAACGAATACGTTTAACGCCAGTCCTGTTGGCTTGGCCGATTTCGATTTGCCTGTCGAGGTCGTGCGAGAAATCAATATCGCTGCGGTTGCTAACGCGCGTAAGGCCACCGACGAGTTCACAGCGCTTACACCTGATCGCCCACGATTTGTGGCAGGTTCGATCGGACCGACCTCTCAGCAAACCGCGATCAGTACGAACGTGGAAGACGCTTCCTTTCGTGGCATCACGTTTGAGGAAATGGAAGTTTCTTATTACGAACAAGTCAAAGCATTGGTTGAAGGTGGGGTTGATATTCTGTTCCCTGAAACCGTGATTGATACGCTCAACCTGAAAGCGTGCCTGTTCGCGATCGATCGCTACTTTGAAGAATCCGGCAACATCGTACCGGTGATGGTTTCCGGTACCTTTGCGGAATCGGGTTCGACGTTCGTTTCCGGCCAAGTCGTCGAAGCGTTCTGGAATTCAATTTCGCACTTCCCGATGACCAGCGTCGGCATGAACTGTGCGCTGGGTCCGGACATCATGCGTTCGCACATCGAAGAACTGTCGAAGGTGTCGACGCCCTACATCAGTTGCCACCCCAACGCGGGTACGCCCAACGAAATGGGTGAGTTTGATCTTGGGCCGGAAGAAATGGCGGCCACCATCAAGGAGTGGGCGGAAAACGGCTGGTTGAACATCATCGGCGGCTGCTGCGGCACGACGCCCGCTCATATCAAAGCCATCGCCGACGCCGTACAAGGGCTCGCGCCTCACAAACGAAATGAGATCGAGCCGTTGACCCGCCTGTCGGGTTCGCGCCCGTTAAACTTAAGGAAAGACGCCAACTTTCTGATGGTTGGCGAACGCACCAACGTCACCGGCAGTCGCAAGTTCGCTCGGCTGATTCGTGAAGGCGACTTCGAAGAAGCCATCGAAGTTGCTCGCGACCAGGTCAACGGCGGTGCGGCTGTCATCGACATCAACATGGACGACGCGTTGCTCGACGGCGAAGAAGCGATGGGCAAGTACCTGCGTCTGTTGGCGGGTGAATCTGACATTACCGCCGTGCCGATCATGATCGACAGCAGTAAATGGTCGGTCATCGAAGCCGGTTTACGCAGCGTGCAAGGAAAAGCGATCGTTAATTCGATCAGCTTGAAGGAAGGTGAAGAAGAGTTTCTCGAACGAGCCAAGCTGGTCCGTCGTTATGGAGCCGCTGCGGTTGTGATGGCGTTTGACGAAGAAGGGCAGGCCGTTGAAGCGGACGACAAGGTTCGTATCTGCAAACGAGCGTACGATTTGCTGGTCAACGAAGTGGGGTTCCCGCCCGAGGACATCATCTTCGACCCGAACATCCTGACCGTTGCGACAGGGATGAGTGAGCACGATAACTACGCCGTGAACTTCTTCGAGGCGACCAAGGAAATCAAAAAGATTTGCCCCGGAGCAAAGATTTCTGGCGGCGTGTCGAATGTTAGCTTTAGCTTTCGCGGAAACAACACGGTCCGCGAAGCGATCAATGCGGCTTTTCTCTACCACGCGATTCAGGCGGGGCTCGACATGGGCATCGTCAACGCGGGGCAGCTGGAAATCTACGAAGAAATTCCGAAGGAGCTGCTGGGCTATGTCGAAGATGTTTTGCTCAACCGCCGTCCCGACGCCACCGATCGATTGCTCGAGTATTCCGAATCAGTCAAAAGCAGCAAGAAAAAAGGCAGCGGCGAAGACTTGGCTTGGCGCGAAGGGACGGTGGAGGAACGTTTGTCTCACGCCTTGATCAAAGGTATTGATAAGTACGTCGTGGAAGACACCGAAGAGGCTCGACAGAATTACGACCGTTGTTTGCATGTCATCGAGGGCCCCATGATGGACGGCATGTCGATCGTGGGCGATCTGTTTGGCAGCGGCAAGATGTTTCTTCCACAAGTCGTCAAATCGGCTCGCGTGATGAAGAAAGCGGTTGCTCATTTGCTGCCGTACATGGAACAGGAAAAGCTCGAAGACGGCGGCGAAGCTCAGTCGTTCCGCGGCAAAGTGCTGATGGCGACGGTCAAGGGCGATGTCCATGATATCGGCAAGAACATCGTCGGCGTGGTGCTGGGCTGCAACAACTACGAGATCATCGATCTGGGAGTGATGGTTTCGTGCGACAAGATTTTGGACGCGGCCGTCGAGCACGGTGTCGACATCATTGGCTTGTCTGGTTTGATCACGCCAAGCCTGGACGAGATGGTTTACGTGGCCAAAGAGATGAAGCGGCGCGAAATGAATATCCCGCTGCTGATTGGTGGTGCCACAACCAGCGACAAACATACGGCTGTCAAGATCGCTCCACAGTACGACAACGCAGTGGTGCATGTGCTTGACGCGTCTCGCAGTGTGGGGGTGGTGGACAAACTGGTCAGTGACGACTTACGAGAGGGGTATTTGGCTGAGAATGTCGCCTTGCAGAAGAAGCTGGTCGACAGTTTCGAAGAACGACAGATGGCTTTGGTGCCGTACGAGCAGGCGTTTGCCAATCGTTTTCCAACCGACTGGGACACGATCGACGTCGCCAAACCGTCATTCACGGGGGCTCGTACCATTGGTTCGACCACTGATTGCGAAGAGCAAATCACCTTGGCGGAAATTGCGGAGTACATCGATTGGACGCCGTTCTTCATGTCTTGGGAATTGCATGGCAAGTACCCGAAGATCCTGACAGACGAAGTCGTGGGCGAAGAAGCGACCAAGCTATTCGCAGATGCTCAAGCGATGCTAAGAAAGATCATTGAAGAAGATTTGCTGACCGCTCAGGGCATTTACGGTTTCTGGCCGGCTGCTTCGGATGGTGATTCGATCATTATTTACACCAATGAGAGTCGTACCGCCGAACGAACTCGGTTCCACACGCTGCGTCAGCAGTGGGAACGCAAAGGTCAGAAGAGTTTTCGTTCACTCGCTGACTACATCGCTCCAGTTGATAGCGGGCGCGAGGATTATCTCGGCACATTCGCGGTCACGACCGGGCATGGCTGCGACGAATTGGCGGCAGAATACGACGCCGATCACGACGACTATAACAGCATCATGGTCAAAGCCTTGGCCGATCGCCTAGCTGAGGCCTTTGCGGAACTGTTGCACCATCGTGCTCGCGTTGTTTGGGGGTTCGGATCCGACGAACAATTATCCAACGATGAGATGATTGCCGAGAAGTACCGGGGGATTCGCCCGGCGGCTGGCTACCCGGCCTGCCCGGACCATACGGAGAAGGCAACGCTTTGGGAATTACTGGACGCCGAAGCAAAGACTGGAATCAAGCTGACCGAGTCCTACGCTATGTGGCCCGGTGCGGCGGTCAGCGGTTTGTATTTCTCGCATCCCGAAAGCCGCTACTTCGCGGTCACCAAGATCACGAAAGACCAGTGTGAGCACTACGCGAAGCTCAAAGGGATTTCAGTCGAAGAGTGCGAGCGCTGGTTGTCACCAATTCTGGGATATTGAATTTCGAGTAGCCGTCTCAAGTGCTTGCGGAAAGTTGGGGCGACCGTTCTGCAGCTCGGAATCGAGCTTCGTGAGAACCCGTTTCGTTATCTTCTCGTTGATCCCATGCATCTTTCAGTGGCCGAGAGATCAGCGCCGAGAGGTGCCGACACACGTCGCCCACGCGAAGAAATGGAGCGCTCGCCATCCCGATCCGGATTTGCCAGTTGGTTAAGTTAAATAAAAAAGGCCAGCAAGAGCTGGCCTCAAGAGAGTTTTTGATTGATTCGATCTCGCGGATTTTTTTAGCTTCCCAATCGCTTCCAGTTTTGTTCCGCTTTGTTCAAATTCCCCGCTTCGTCGCGGTTCCAAAGCTCAATTGCGTCGACCTTGGCGTTTTTCAGGAACAGCATGAGACGTCCATTGACGATTTTGAAACGCTCAGGGTCGACTGGAAAACGCTGCCCCATCGATACACCCACAGCACACCAGCCTCCGTACGCAGGAATGAATTTTTCTGGATCGGCAATGAAGGCCTGACGAGCGTTCTCGTTCACAAACCAATACGTTATCCCGTTGTAGTCGTGCGAAAACTGCGGCGTTCCCTTAACTGCTTTGTTAGCCGCGAAGTAACAAACAGGGCAGTAACCTTCAATCGCAACACCGTTGCTGGGTACGTTGTATCCGTTGGTGAATGCCCGCGATGTTGGCTTGGCGGCCATGGTTTTCTCAGCCATCTTCTTGTTAGATCCGCCCTTATTTCCGCTCTGTGCTTGAGCCTGTTCAATATTTCCAAGCATGGCGAGACATGCGATTGCCGTAGCGATTTTTGCGAGTGATTTCATAGCAGTGGTAAGCCTTTGTTCTGATTGAGAATCTGATCGTTTTCGCTCATGCGATTGAGCGTTATTTGTGTTCTCGGTTTAGACGCGAAGGCAAGGCTCGCCTTACGGGGAATTGTGAAAACTCTTCAGGCGATGTGATAGCGAACATGGTTTCAACTCGCAGCGATAGAAAGTCGTATCCCTAGTTGTCGCGATCAAAGCTAGAGGTTTTTGCATTCGTCTTACGTTACAAATCAGCCAAGATTTGTTCACGTGTCAAATGCGAGGGTTTGCAACACCTGCTTTGTCACCCGTTCGCTATATTCGTGCATCTTCCAATGGCCGGGGGACCAGCCCGACAGAAAACGATAAAAATCGGCCCATGCAAATGGGTAGAGCGATCGCCACTCGGATTCCAAATCAGCAAACGGGCAAGGTTCGGCTGAAGAAAGTTTGCATTCTCGTGCTTCCACGGCCGTCTTCAGATGGCAAAAGTAACGGTCAAGCAATTCCTGCTCTCGCTGTTTGCATTCACGCTCGTTGAAACAGCTGCTGATGAAGTAGGCGACATCCTTCATGCCGCAGCCTCCTCCAACGTATTGAAAGTCGACCGCAGCGACTTGATCGTCTTTGGAAAAGCAGAAGTTCGCCAGCTTTGCATCGCCATGGACGATGGTTTGGAACCGGGCGTCATTTAGACGTGCGTCGATCTCAACAGCAGCTTTCTTGAGGGCCCCATCTTCCATGGCTGCCAGTTCGCAGGGCCGAGTCTCCAGATGCCAGTAAGTTCCGACCGGCCAGAGACCTGCGTGCCTTGAAACGCCACAAAGTTGCGTATCTACGAGAAAGGTCGCGTGGAAATTCGCCAACCATTTGAGGCACGCGTCCAGTTGTGCGTCATTGACCGACTGTCGGCGGACCCAGAACCCGGCCGCATCAAGATCTTCAAGAATGATCAGCCAAGTCGAATCAAGTTGTTCTCCGGCGACAAAGTCGGGAACTTGGCAATCGCATCCGCAGCGACCTGAGAAGTTTCGATACCAATTCAGCTCGACTTCGTAGGACTTCAGTTTTCGCTGATGAGAAACGTCGCTCGCCCAGCCGTACTTGTGATCCGGATCCTCTGGAGGGCAAACGTGTTTTACAATGACGGTTTTGCCGTCGTGTTGCTCGCGCTCCAGCAGGCTGACTCTGGCGATTTCGCCATATCCGCTCCAGAGGGTTTGGATCGATTCGACCAATTCAACGCTGCAAGAGTCAGTCATCCTGGCGATTTCGTCGATTCGAATATCAAGTTGCATTGAAACGAGTACCGAAGAAGATCTTTGACAATCCAGTGAATTTGAACGCAAAGTCCTTGTGCTTTGTGACGATCAAAAATTCGAACTGGGCAAAAACGTAATCTCAGAAACGCAATCTATTGGGTGGCAGTAACGAATGTAGACGGCAAACCAGAATGTTTCGATGTGACAAGCACTTGCCGTGGTTCTGCGCGTCTTGGCGACCTTGCAGCTTTGCGTTTCGATATCGGACTTGATGCAGGTCGGAGATCTGACATTTGAAAGGATCCGGAAAGTGCTTTCACCAGCTTACCATAACTCGTATAACTTTCTGACATTCAAGATCAAGAAGAAGCGACCACAAACCAAAGACCACAAGAGAACTTGATGAGCAAGACGATCGGAATTCTGACCGCCGGCGGAGACAGTCCAGGGCTCAACGCAGCCATTCGCGGCGTGGGAAAGTCAGCCATCGCCGGATTTGACGCCCACATGTTGGGATTTCTCGACGGATTCAAGGGTCTGATCGAGAATCGCATGAGGCGATTGACGGGCGAAGAGCTGTCAGGAATTCTGACCGTCGGCGGCACGATTCTTGGGACCAGTCGAGACAAACCTCACAAGATGTCGGTTGGTAATAAGGTCATGGATCTGACTCAAGTGGTTGTCGAAAACTACGAACGTCATCATCTGGATTGTCTGGTCTGTATCGGTGGCGGAGGGACTCAGAAGAATGCGTTTCGCTTAGCCAACGCGGGATTGAACGTGATCACGTTGCCCAAAACAATTGATAATGACGTCTGGGGCACCGACGTGACCTTTGGCTTTGACACGGCGTTGGGGATCGCCACCGAAGCGATCGATCGCCTTCACAGTACCGCTCACAGTCACCATCGCATCATCGTGGTTGAAGTCATGGGGCATAACACTGGATGGCTGGCGTTGGGAGCCGGCATCGCGGGCGGAGCCGATGTGATTTTGATTCCAGAGATTCCGTACGACGTAAATGCAGTGGCTGAATCCATCCGTCGGCGCAGCCAACGCGGCAGCCGCTTCAGTATCGTTGCCGTTTCAGAAGGAGCGATGTCAATCGATCAAGCAAAGCGATTTCAGGATGCGTCTGAGTCTCTAGCGAAAGCCAAAGCAAGCGACGATAAGGGATCGTCAGCAGCCAAGAAGCAAGCGAGGGTTGAGTTGGAGAAGGTTGAGAGCAGCCGAGATGGTAACACGCTGCGTTTGTCGGAAGAGCTTGAAGAATTGACGGGTCTTGAGTCCCGAGTCACGATTCTCGGGCACGTACAACGGGGCGGAACACCATCGGCAGCCGATCGGATTCTAGCCACTCAGCTGGGAACCGCTTGTTCGAAGCTGATCCATGACGGGCAGCACGGCATCATGGTGGCACTCAGGGGAGATCAGGCCGTTCCAGTTCCACTTACCGAAATCGTGGGTAAACGAAAAACGGTACCGACCGATCACTCATGGATTCAAGCGGCTCGCGACGTGGGCGTTTGCTTGGGTGACGTTTAGCAATTAATTTCCGGCTTTTTCGGCTTTCAGTTGATCAAGATAAGGCTTAACCCGATGCTCCAGATCACCGGCGTTCTTAACCGCGATTTCCTGTGTCTCGATCGCCTTGTCAAGATTGCCTTGCAAATGAAACAGGTGGGCAACGGTATCGAGCACGCTGGTGTCGTCCGGGCTGGACTTAAGCGCGATTTGAGCGGCCTTCATCGCTGCGGCTAACAATTCTGGCGCGACTTCTTCGCCACTTTCGACCGTTTCAACCGCCGACCAGGCTAACTCATTGAGTGCATCAGGAGATTGTTTCAATTGTTCGGTGCCTGCTTCGAATGCTTCCACCGCTGCGGCACCTTTCATGGTCAGAGCCTGTTGAGCACGAATCACCAGCAGTCGATCACGCATTGGAGCGTACTTGTCGTTCTCGATCAGTTCAGCCAAGATTTTCAGCGCACCCTCGTCGTCTCCCTCACCAAGTTTTTGGTCGACCATTACCATTGCCTCGTCCAGCTCACCCATGATCGCCATCATGGCCGCTTCCTGTTCGCGTTTCTTGATCAACTCTTCCTTGAACGCATCGCGATCCCAAGTGTTAGCGATAATTTCCTGCAACGGCTTTTCCATTGACATCGGATGTCCCGTCCACTCGATCTGGCCGGACTTGCCGACAATAAAAGCAGTAGGGATCCCATTCTGCCCAGCTGCTTCCATATAGTCGCGACTGGTTGATCCATCTGGATCGGTCGTCAGGCAGTAGACGCTGGTCAAATCACCGTACGTCACTTCATCTTCACCTCGGACGTTCTTCTCCAGAAACCTGTTCACAGTTTCCAAGTCCTCGTCACTGACGCTGATGATCTGGACTCCGTCGTCGTAGTATTTTTCCTGAGTCTCAGCTAGATGCGGCATGCTGGACACACAGGGTCCACACCACGTTGCCCAGAATTCGACCACGTAAACTTTGCCGTCTTCAAAATCAGTTACCTTTTCGAATGCTCCGTCGCGATCGCTGACCCAGTTTTCGATATTCAGCGCGGGGGCTGTTGAGCCGATATCCAGCGTGATGGCGTCGTCGGGCTGTATCGCAAGAGCTGATCCTGCGACCAAAATGCCAGCGACGGCAACCAAGGACGTGAACAGTGATGTGTAGCGACTGAAAAGGAAAAAATTCATGTTGGTTCGCACTGGATTCCTCAGCGATTGTTATGGTTCAAACTGGCTTGAATGTCGATTCGCTAACCAGCGAGTCAATCAGCATTTTATTCGGACGCGGCAAGGTGCGGCAACCTTTCTTTCCATCCCCAACGTTTTGACGAATCGAAACACGCCACTCGGACCGTTTTTCGGTCAAAGGATGTTGCCAGTATGACCAAGTTTGGCCAATACCGCGTTGGGTTACTGACGGTTACCAACCGCCGGTCGGGAAATTCTTGGCGGGATGGGCAGGATTGGCCTGATAATAGCGAACTTGCAAGAATAATGACAAATTGGAGCCCGCGTTGCATTCGAGCAATCGATGCGGATCGCTTGATTTCTTCGAAACAGGGGGCTCTGGATTCTGGATTTGTTGACGCGTCTTTCGGCATGTGTCTACCGCGCAGCTTGCAACCTTGACCCAAAATTGCTTCCCGTCATACTGAGTCGATCGCAGGGGTGTCCCACTGGGCTGAGAGTTCTGGCGTTTTCGCCGAAACAACCCTTCGAACCTGATACGGATCATACCGACGAAGGGAGCGAGGAGGCTGCGTTTTTTCTCTTGCGATAGCCGTTCTCTCTTGCTGAGTTTGTTTTTCCTGGTCGCTAACTTTTAGGAAAAATGATGAACGCACCCAATCAATCTCATGCCGCGCCTTCCTTGGACGAGCTGAAAAGCGCAAAACAACGCGGAGACTATACCGGGCAATTTACGGACGACGTTGATAACTCGGATGAAATTCGGGCGATCGAAAATGATCCCACTCAATTTCCCAATTCAACTCGTGTTTACGTGCAAGGTGAAATTCATCTTGATGTGAAAGTCCCGCTGCGAGAGATTCGTCTATCTGATACCGAGCATTCTGACGGTTCCATCGAGAAGAACGATCCCGTGCGCGTTTATGACTGCTCGGGACCGTGGGGGGATCCTGAGTTTGAAGGAGACGTGACACGAGGATTGCCTGCTCTTCGTCGCCAATGGATTCTCGATCGCGGCGATGTTGAAGAATACGCCGGTCGAGACGTGACGCCAGAAGACAACGGCTACCTCTCCGAATCGCACGCTGAAAAGTACAACTCACTTAAAAATGCGAAGAACCGTCTGAAGGAATATCCCGGACTAAAGCGAAAGCCATTGCGTGCCAAAGGAAGTGCCGACGGTTCAGCCGATTGGCACCCGGTGACTCAGAAATGGTACGCCGATCAAGGAATCGTCACACCGGAAATGGAATACATCGCGATTCGAGAGAATCTGGGACGTAAGGAAGAGTTCAAAACAATCGCGGACAAGTACCCGAATTTGGCCGACCTGCCGCCCGAGGCATCCGATCGCATCAGACAACTGTGTACGACGCCCGAAGGTTATGAAATGCCTCGACCTTCGGAGATTGATCCTAACAAACAGGTTCCCCGAAATCGAATGGAGCATCAGCATCCAGGGCAAACTTGGGGGGCGATGACTCCATCGTTTATCACGGCGGAGTACGTCCGATCGGAAGTTGCCAGAGGCCGCGCGATCATTCCGCTGAACATCAACCATCCCGAATGCGAGCCGATGATCATCGGACGGAACTTCTTGGTGAAGATCAACGCTAACATCGGAAACTCGGCGGTGACTTCTACCATCGACGAAGAGGTCGAAAAGATGCGTTGGTCAACCAAGTGGGGAGCCGACACGGTGATGGATCTTTCCACCGGCAAGAACATTCACGCCACTCGGGAATGGATCGTTCGCAACAGTCCTGTCCCCATCGGAACCGTTCCGATTTATCAGGCCTTGGAAAAGACCGGCGGAAGAATCGAAGCACTGACTTGGGAATTGTTCCGTGATACGTTGATCGAACAGGCGGAACAGGGAGTCGACTACTTCACGATTCACGCCGGAGTGCTGCGAGCGTTCGTTCCCCATACGGCAAAACGGATGACCGGCATCGTTTCGCGAGGCGGTTCGATTATGGCCAAGTGGAGTATTCACCACGAGAAAGAGAATTTCCTGTACGAGCATTGGGATGAAATCTGCGATATTTGTGCTGCCTACGACGTGAGTTTTTCCATCGGCGACGGTCTTCGTCCCGGTTCGATTGCTGACGCCAACGATTACGCTCAGTTGGCCGAGCTGGAAGTGCAAGGCGAGCTGACCAAACGCGCTTGGGCCAAAGGCTGCCAGGTCATGAATGAGGGACCTGGCCACGTGCCGATGCACCTGATTCAGGAGAACATGCAGAAGCAAATCGAATGGTGTCACGAAGCACCCTTCTACACGCTCGGCCCGCTGACGACGGACATCGCACCAGGGTACGACCATTTCACTTCAGGAATCGGCGCGGCACAGATCGGATGGTACGGCTGTGCGATGCTTTGTTACGTGACGCCCAAAGAACATCTGGGGCTGCCCAATCGTGACGATGTGCGTGAGGGCGTGATCACTTACAAGATCGCTGCTCACGCGGCGGACCTTGCCAAAGGCCATCCGGCTGCTCAGATTCGTGACAATGCGATTTCCAAGGCTCGTTTCGAGTTTCGCTGGCGTGATCAGTTTGCGCTGGGGCTCGATCCGGCGCGGGCGATTGAGTACCACGACGAAACCTTGCCAGCCGAAGG
>CALFWL010000091.1 GCA_937928215.1 uncultured Pirellulaceae bacterium
GAAGGCTCCGTCCGTCCCCCTACCGATGCAGAAAACGATACAATTGCGTCAATTTTCGGGCTCAATGAAAATCGCCGTCGCGGACACAGTCTTTTGCAAATCAACCGCTGGCGATCCAAAACGTTAACGAAAGCAGGAACACGAAAGCAGGAACAACGTTGGATCGGCGAACCAATCCTGCCGCGATTCACACCGAGCCCTTCGATCAAGCAGGGCCCGCGTCGGCGCTAAAAATGCAGTTGTCGCTACTGGCAGCGCGACCCATTTTTGACAGGCTTGGTTTGACGGTTTAGACTGACCGCTTGTTTGGTCGTTCCAACCTACTGCGAGGACGGCCAGTGCAACGTCAATTCGATCCAGGATAGCTGTGAGTCCCTTCGATGTCGTCGCTGTTGGCACCCACGGTGGTCGAGGCGAGACAATTATCAAAATCCCAGACGAAGCTGCGACCGTCAGCCGTACTCGTCAAGTTACCCTTGGCATCATGAGTTACCGCATTGCCGTCGATGGTCTCGATTTCATGGGCAGCCGTATGAGTCCGATTTTCGGTCGTACCATTTTCGGTTACAGAGTTCCAATCACCGATCGTCGACAGGCTCCACGATCGGTTCACGCTCCCATCCGAACGACTCCAGAGCGTCAAACGCCGCAAATCAATTTCCCAAGTTTTGATTTCGGGAGGGGAAGGCTCCGTCCGCCCCAATCGCTGGCTTGCGCGTGTCATTGGATTCGGCTTGGGCGGAGCCGCGCCCTCCCGGCCTGCGATCATCCCCGGGAGGGGAAGGCTCCGTCCGCCCCAATCGCTGGCTTACGCTTGTCATTGGATTCGGCTTGGGCGGAGCCGCGCCCTCCCAACAATCAAGGGGCAAGCGGAAGCATCATTCAAACCGGAACAACGTTGGAACAAACAAACAAGGAAGATTCCGCCGCGATTTACACCCGATCCTTCGAAAATGCACCACGCGCGGCGGCCAGAGAAACAAAAAGCTCGACCAGTTTCACTCTTTCAAGTCGTTACGCTTACCGCGTGCAAATGACACGGTCACGGTGGCAGTGCGATTCGTCCCATGTGCCTTCTCTCGTTCGCTCCGATGCCAAACAGACCGTCGTGTTTGGCGAAGGCTGATTCAATCATCTCTGCGGTGAGCACTTCCGAAAATGGCTGGCCTGACTGCTTAGGGCTTGCTGTTTTAGTTGCCGGGGTTGGTTCCAGTACCGTTTTGAGCAAGAGATCGGTAGTCGTGGCTGCTTTGAATGGCGTCGAATCTCATTATTCTGCTGTGATGGAAGGTACGGTTTAACTTCAGCGCCACCGGCAGGTTGTCGGTGTTTTTTTTGAAATGTCTTCAGACGATCGGTTACACCGCGTCTGGACGCGTAATGTCGTCACCTAGTTGCTTGCTCGGCGCGACGACGCAGTCTGTCAGCTTGACGCTGCCGGGCGGCTTCAGGCGGAAGCTTAAGCAGTTTATTTTGGAAACGTTGCTCATAACGCGAGGCTCCCATATTTCCACAATCTGAGTGGCTCTCGTTCCAACCTATTTGGCAGCATTCAGACCGAGCTTCTTCTCAAGACTGGAAAAATCAAACGGCTTTTGCAAATAAGATGCGTTGTTCCGTCGCAAGAAATCGCGATCAAGCACGGAACTTCCGCGACCGCTCATCAAGACAACGGTGCCAGTTGAGTTCTTCATGCGGTAGTGTTCGCAGACTTCTACACCGCCTTTTTCAGGCATGACCACGTCCGTAAGCAGCCATTCGACTTGCGGATGCCGATCCAGCAGCTCAATCGCCTCGACACCATTTTTGGCCAGCAAAACGTCGACATCTCGGCGTGCCAGAAAACCCTCCAGCGCTTCACGAATTGCGCGCTCATCGTCCGCAACCAGCACGGTCTTTTTCGCATTCGAATCAGATTCGTTATTCATGCCAAATCGCGTGGACCGGTCGGAGTCACGGAAGACAGAACTGTCTCGAAATCTTGGCAGATAAATATCAAACGTTGTGCCCGACGCAGAGGTTTCTTTGATCTCGATCGCACCTTCATGTTGCTTCAAGATGCTGTACACGATCGTAAGCCCAAGTCCGGTTCCTTTGCCAACTTCTTTTGAGGTGACAAACGGATTAAAGAGCCGACCTTGCAGCTCTTTGGGAATACCAGAGCCATTGTCCGAAACGCTCAGCTTCGTGTACGAACCAACGTACAGCTCCAATCCTGTTTTATTCACCGGGAACTTGACATCGAAGGCTGACGTTTTAATCGTAATGATTCCCTTCCCTTCAACCGCATCGCGAGAATTCAGACACAAATTGAAAAGCAGTTGCTCTAACTGGACGGGATCGATCCAAACGCTCAATGGTTCCGACGATGGCTCGAAGGAAATCGTCATCGAATGACCAATCGCCCTGTCGATCATGGCGATCGACTCTTGGACAAACTCGTTCAGATCTCCTCGCGTTTTCTCGAGCGGACCTTGCCTGCTGAACGTCTGTAGGCGGCGGGTCAGTCGCGTACCTCGTTTCACGGAATCGGCAATCTGAGAAACAACCTTTGCCAATGGACCACCGCAATCATTCGCCAACTGCAAGGCCGAATCAACCTGAATTTCAAGAACTTGGAGCAGGTTGTTGAAGTCATGAGCGATTCCGCCAGACAATTGATAGAGAATATCCAGCTTCTGCGTTTGCTGCATCTTGCTTTCGAATTCGCTACGTTCAAATTCGACTTTCTTTTGCGCGGAAATATCCACCATGACCGTCTGAAATTTTTCGGGCCCCAACCGGGAGGTTTCTGCGTAAACGGTGACTGGCGGTTCGATCTCTCCCTGTAAAACTAACTCGATCGACTGCGCGGGCTGGCCTTCTTTCACTTTTCGCAAATGATATTGAAACGACGATAACGACTTGGGCGACAACAAGGTCGCCAAATTGAGATCGTTTCGTGGTTCGTCCAAACCGAACAACGCCATCGCGCGTCGATTGATCTCAACGATGAAATGCCCTGTGTCGTGAGAGAAATACGCAACCGGTGCTTTGTCTCGAATGTCCTCAAACTTTCTTCTGGCGTCCTCGACCCGAGTCAAGTCATTCAGAGCTTCCGAATGCGTGTCAGAGGCATCCGCATCCCTCATTTCGGAAGGAGGCGTATCGCTTGAGTCGGAAGAAGACGTCTCATCCACGATCGTTTCGTTGATCTTCACGTCAATACCCGACTTGAATAAGAATAAGACTAATGGTTGCGGTCGCACGAATGCATGCTCTAAAAACACAACAACCTTTGCCCAATTCATTGTAGCGTTTCGTTTGATTTTGAGGCAACGGCGGGTCGCTATCGCACAAGTCCGCAAGTTGGAAAATTGGTCCGTCACGTGCCCATTCTGAATTGAGGGTATTTTGAGATAATCACAATCGAAGATAAACGTCTACTTCCACAAATATTCTTTCTACAAAACGAGAAGCACTGTTGTTCAATTGGATCCCTTGGTATCGAAATCGCCGTCGAAGATCTTTGACCGCCACGCCTTGGCCAACGCAATGGTCGCTGTATCTCAATCGCAACGTCCGTCTGACGTGGAGGCTGACGAACGACCAACGAACGAAGCTGCGGCAACGCGTTCAGGTGATGGTCGGTGAAAAACACTGGGAAGGCTGTGACGGCTTGGTCGTGTCGGACGAGATGAAAGTCACGATCGCGGCCAACGCCAGTTTGATGTTGCTAGGAGTTGAAAATTTTTACTTCGACAATGTACGAACGATTCTGATTTACCCTCGAGTCTTCGCTCGCCGACAAGACGCTGGACTATTGGCTGGTGGAGTCGAACATCGATCGGGCGAAGCATGGCAAGGCGGGCCAATCGTGCTGTCATGGCAAAACGCGTTGCAAGGAGGACGCAACGAAGACGACGGCCAAAACGTCGTCGTTCATGAATTCGCTCACGCGCTCGACGGGCTCGATGGAGAAATGGGGGGCAACATCGCGTTTGATTCAGACGAAGACTCCGATGCGTGGCAGCAAGTCGTCGCTCATGAGCACACGATGCTGGTGGAAGCGGCCCAGCATCATCGCCCAACACTACTCGATCACTACGGCGCGACCAACCGAGCCGAGTTCTTCGCGGTGGCAACCGAAACGTTTTTCGAACGGCCTCGCGAACTGGAACGCGAACACGCCCAGCTGTTCTCATTGCTACAGAAATACTATCGCGTCGACCCGATCCCTTGGCAGCGATAACCAACAACGCGATAGCCGCGCACCGCCTCTGCCACGCTCAATGACAATGCGGTTTCTCCGTCAATGGCTGCCCCACCGTCAATGGCCAATCCCATCCCGTCGACGTGAATCTCCCTGAACTAGCGGGCACAACGGACGGCCCCGTCTGACTCATCCTTCGTTCCGAGTCGCGGGGTCGAGCAAATCAAAGTGTTTGCTCTGCCGAAAGAAGGTTCGTGGATTATCGAACACGATCTTGCGGATGAAGGATTCTGAGTGTCCGCGTCTTCGCATTTCCAGAATCAGATCAGGAACGGCAGTTGGCTTCGACGGACCCCAATCGCCAGCAGAGTTCACGCACAATCGTCGGCTTCCTTCCTTGCCCGCACGTTCGATGATATCGACGGCCCTCGCGGGAGTGCATTTCGAAACCGGATAGAGCGTGATCCCGGCCCAATAGCCAGCGTCCAAAACATGACGGACGGTGTGTTCCTCAACATGGTCGACCAGGATTCGCGTTCGCTCCATCGACGTGTGATCGGCCAACATGTCCAGGATCATGCGAGTGCCCTGATATTTATCTTCCAAATGAGGCGTGTGAATCAGCACCTGCTGATCGTGCTCCACCGCCAACTGCATGTGCTCCTGAAAAATCGTCGCTTCGTTGGGCGTGTTTTTGTTGAGCCCGATCTCACCGATACCCAGCACGTTGGGACAGTCCAGAAATTCAGGAATGATTTTCAATACATCACGCGAGAGCGAAACGTTTTCGGCTTCCTTGGCGTTGATGCACAGCCAAGTGAAATGCTGAATCCCATAAGCAGCCGCTCGCTTGGGTTCAACTTCGGTCAGCTGATGAAAATAATCCCGGAACCCATCGACGCTGCCTCGATCAAAGCCTGCCCAGAACGCGGGCTCGCTGATCGCCACGCATCCCATTTTCGCCAACGTTTCATAGTCGTCGGTCGTCCGCGAGACCATGTGGATGTGCGGGTCGATGTAATACATTGATTGAAAGAGTTCGGGGAGGCAAGGAACAGTGTTCAGAGTGCGGGGTGCAGGGTGCAGGGTGCATGAGTTGTTTCAAACGAAACGTCAGACTTCCCGCCAGTTTGGATCGTACTCTCGAGAAAATAACAGCTGCACCTGAGCAACCCGGTCCGCTGAGTCAGTCGCTAAAATCGCGATGCCCCTCTGAAGCAACTCCCGTCGACGATTATCTTCGACGCTGCCGTCGGCTCGGTCTTGTCGATCCAAGGCAGCGGCGATGTCCAGAATACTGGCTCGGATCTGCAAGTATTCCCGGTCAAGAATTTCTTCAGCGTTCATGGACTTGGTGGCTTCACGAAACAGTGGATCGTTCGGAACTTCAACTTGCGAAAATGGTTTCAGGTAGCAGCAGCGTTATCCGGCGTTCGGTACAATGCAGCCCTCTCATGAACTTCCATGATACTTCCTTTGCTCCTCTCCGAACAGTTATTGCCGCCCAACCATGCTGACTCATTCGCGAATGAAACGCCTGACCAGCGCTGCGTTGCTGGCGATGACGGCCCTTGCATGGGTGAACGGTGCGTCGCACCATGCGGTTGCTCACCAATTTGAGGACGGGTATGTCGAACGCACCGTCGCGGTACGCATTCGCGATCGAACCGGAACGCTGGAGTACTCGTTCGGGCTGAACGACGCGACGATGGAAAAGTTCCGCATCCATTGGCCCAACGATCAGGCTCTGTACGAGCAGTTTCATCAAGCCGGAAAAAACCTGCCGGCCGCCCGGACGCACAATCAGACCCCGTCTAACCAACAAAGCATCCCCGCGGAAGGTCGCCGCTTGGAAAGCGAAGACGCGAACGAGCCCGATGAAGGGACGTTGGTGAACGAGATCGACCTGATTCGAGCCTTCGCCAAAACTGCGACCCCGCGACTGCAAGAGGGTTTGCGAATTTTCGCTAACGAGCAACCGTTGCCCTTGAAACTGATATCGGCGACTCCATCGGCCAGACACCACGCCACACTGGAAACCGTCTGGCAATTCCAGTTACCGGCCGTACCGATTGTGCACGTATCGGTGCGCGACACCAACTTTTTGCGGCAGCCGGGCGGGATTAAGTATTCGCTCAAGACCTCCGGCGCAAGCATGACCGTACGATCCAACGTCGCTCCGATTCTGATTCGCTCACCCCGAAAAAGCCTCGATGCTGCGAGCGTACCTCAGCGTTTGTCAGAACCTGGAATCGAAGCCAGAATCCGGACCCTTCAGCCTGACAATCCAAGAAAATGACCCACTGATCAGATGGCGTCACTCGATCAGCCGCAACGGTGAACACCGCTCCAACTAACCTTGCCCCGCGACCGGATATCGTTACGATTGTAACCTCGGCGGGTGTCTCGACCGAGCGTTGGCGTGCTGAAACTGGGCGGGCCACGGTTCTTCTTCATCTTGGATACTCATTTTCGGTCTGCCTTACACTCGTGTCACGTATCATTGCCATCGGAGACATTCACGGCTGCTGCACTGCGTTACGTGGGCTGCTGCGA
>CALFWL010000092.1 GCA_937928215.1 uncultured Pirellulaceae bacterium
TGAGCGGACACCAACGGTTTGTTTCATCGCTCGCTACGACGGATCTCCTTTCCCGATCGTCAGAACCCGCGTGACCGGGTGGCTTGCCTGATCAAATCAGCTTATCTGACCAGAGAAATCCGTTTTTTGCCTGCGAATTCCCTAGGCGCTGTATTTTTCCTCGTTCCCGCATCGAACGTTGCGAGGGACATCAGAAAAGTCTCCCCTATTCAGTTCACGGCAGGTCGATTCGATGGCGAAAGCAACAACCAAGACACGTACCAAATCAAGCACAAAAACATCTGCAACAGCAAAATCCCGGCCAGCCAAAACGAGGACGACCAAAGCGAAGTCAAAGGTGACGAAGAAAACGACGAAGACAAAGTCAGCCGCCAGCAAGAAGGCACAAGTGGCGGCGGGCGAGTCTGCGGAAGCTTTGGTGATGCTGGATGAAACTGGGAATCGAAAAGTTGCCGATCGTCGCGAGGGCACCGGAAAGGTTGCCGCCACACGGCGTAAGTCAGTTCGACGTCGCCGTCAGATTGATCCAACAACCTGTGAACGAGATTACTCGGATCAGGAAATCCAGTTCATGCACGCCATGGACGAGTACAAGCAATTGAGCGGTCGCATGTTCCCTACGTGCAGCGAGATTTTGGAAGTGATCACGAAGCTTGGCTACCGTCAGATCGCTGACACTCAGGTGGTCTACGATCCGAACGCAGAAGATCGATCGGCCAGCAACGACGAATCATTGGATGACGAAGGCGATGAGTTTGAGTCCTGCGTCTGAGTCATTCGAACGCATAGCTCGAAACACCCCCGGCGGCTTTTCTCCACACACCTACGCCCAATCGGAGAAGAGTCGCCATCTTCTTTTCGTTGACAAATGACAACTGACAAATGAGTGATGAAAAATGTTTCCACCATTGAGGTCGGTCAACTAGTCGGCCAGTAACCATCGCTCGACAGGCAAGCTTAACGCTCAAGTGAGTGGATTTTATCTTGAGTGAACTTCATCTTGAGTGATTCACTCGCTGTTCGTTCGCGAGATTTGTCATTCGTCAATCGTCAATCGTCATTTGTCATTGCAGGTGATATGGCTCCAGCCAAGCCGAGGGAAGCGATATCTGAGGGAAACGATACGAGACTCAACGTTCAAAATACGTGTAGCCTTGCAGGCTGTCTTTGAACAGTTTCAGCATTTCTTGGCGCTGCGACACGGTGATCGCTTTGTTGCAAACGCCTTCTTCGGCTTTCGCACGAAACCGTTGCAACAGTTTGTCCGGCTGGTATTCGACGTAACTCAAGACATCTGCAATCGTGTCTCCCTGCAATTCGTCCTTGAATTCAATGGACCCGTTGTCGGTGATTCGAACGCTGGCGACGTGTGTGTCGCCAAACAGGTTGTGCAGGTCGCCGAGCGTTTCCTGGTACGCTCCCACCATGAATGCGCCTAGGTAGTACGTCTGGTCGGGAATCAGTTTGTGCAGTTCTAAGGTACTGCTGATGTCTCCGTTTCGATCGGTAAATCGATCAAGTTTTCCGTCACAGTCACACGTCAGATCTGCCAGAATCGCCTGTCGATCGGGTCGCTCATTGAGACGATGGATCGGCATCACGGGAAACACTTGTCCAATTGCCCACGCGTCGGGCAAAGATTGAAAGACACTGAAGTTTCCGTAGTAAATGTCGGATAACGAATCTCGCAGTCGACTCAGGCCAGCGGGGATCCGTCGAAGTTGCGGCACCATTTTCGCGATCCGATTCAGGATCGTCAGGCAAACGTTTTCGCCAAAAGCTCGCTGCCGCAAATTGATCGCTCCGGTGCGAAAGAGGTCTCGCATTTGATCACGGTAGTAAATTGCGTCGTTGTAGTTTTCTTGAAGCCGCCGCAACTGCAGGTGGTTCAAGGTGTACAACAGATTGTCGATGGGTTCGCAGGGATCTTCGGGCAACGGTCGTTCGATGGGCGAAGGCTCGAAATGAGTGACCGTCAAAATGTTGAACAATAGCACCGACATCGGTGCGACCGTCCACCGTCCCGATTCGGATACCAGACGCGGATGAGCGATGCCATGTGGGTCGAGCGAGTTCATGATCGATTCGACAATGTCAACGCAGTATTCGTTCAGGTCATAGTTGCGACTGTGTGGCTCGGTGCTGACGGTGCCATCGTAGTCCACCGCCAGGCCACCACCTAAGTCCAGGTAGCCCAGCGGCGCGCCGTCTTTGATCAAGTCGATGTAATAGCGGCAGGCTTCTTTGACTCCGTCACGGATGTTACGAATGTTTGGAATCTGGCTGCCCAGATGGAAATGTACCATCTGAAGACAGTCGAGCATGTTTGCGGCGCGGAGCGTGTCGACGGCTTTGATCAGATCGACGGTGGTCAATCCGAACAGGCTGCGGTCACCACTGTCTTCTGCCCATTGGCCTTCTACTTTGGTCGCCAGCTTCAGCCTGACGCCAATGAAAGGCCGCTGGTTCCAATGGTGGGTTCGGCGAATGATCAAGTCGATTTCTTCGAGCGACTCGACCACGAAAAAGCATCGATAACCCAAGCGAAGTGCTTGAAATCCGAGGTCGATGAACTCCTCATCTTTGTAGCCGTTGCAGACAATCAGCGCCTCCAGGGAGGTTGAGGCGGCCATCGCGATCAGCAGTTCGGCCTTGCTGCCGGCTTCCAGCCCATGCCGGAATTCTTTTCCCGATTCTGCGATCGAATCAACGACGTGGCATTGCTGATTGACCTTGATCGGGTAGACGCTTTGGTAATCCGATCGATAGGCACATTCGGCGATTGCGCTAGCGAAGGCGTGGTTCAGTTGCGCGATGCGGTCGGCGACCACGTTTTCCAAGCGAAGCATGACGGGCGTTTCGAGGTCGCGTTGCTTCAGACCTTCGACAATTTCCATCAAGGAAACGGACTGCGGCCCGTTGGACGTTGGAGCGTTAACGACGACTTCACCAGCGTCATTGATGTCAAAGTAATCGTTGCTCCAGCGACGAATTCCGTACGTTTCACGCGACTGATCGATCGACCAAGCTTCCCATGGTTGGCTTGAGTCGAAGGTCTGCCCCTCCGGCGAGCCGTTGAGTTGGGGCTCGGGCTGGGGCCGGTCGTTTGTCGGTGTGGATGCTTCGGATGGAGGTACTTGCAAGAGGTCGCTCACAAGGGGTAACGGGGCAACGAAAGATCAAGTGCTACGATCGAGCATGGCCAGAACGATGGAGGAATGATAGCGTTGGCGACGTACCTATAGAAGCAGCCAATGTCGGAAAAGGATGGGATGTGCAACTGTGTCGTTGCCTTGTCGTAATCTTGATCGAACGACCGGCAGTCGTTGTTTTTGATGTGAATTCGTCACGCAGTCCGCTTGTACGCCTGTCTCGTGGGGCTGATATTGGTGGTGAAGCGAAATTGCGCTTGTCCCAACGATCCTAACCAGAGCCAGACCATCCATGAGTACGCTCGCGACCTTGCTGACGACGGCAGGGCTCTTGACCGCAGCAGGAGCAGTCGAGTCAGCGATGCACCGTTTTCGTTTGAGGAAAATTCCCACTCGGATTCACGTCAATGGAACTCGAGGCAAATCCAGCGTGGCTAGGCTGATCGCGTCTGGAATGCGAGCGGGTCAGATTCGCACCTGTTGCAAAACGACGGGCACGCTTCCCAAGATGATCCTGCCGGACGGGAAGGAGTACCCTGTTTTTCGTCCATCGAGGGCGAACGTGATCGAGCAACTGCGAATCGTCAACACGGCGGTCGAACTGGAATCTGAGGCGTTGGTAATCGAGTGCATGGCGCTGATTCCGTACCTGCAATGGCTTAGCGAGAACAAATTCGTGCGAGCGACTCATGGCGTGATCACGAACGCCCGCGAAGATCATCTGGACGTGATGGGGCCGACCGAAATCGATGTCGCCAAGGCTCTCTGTGGCATGGTTCCAGTGGGCGGAAAGTTGTTCACCGCCGAGCGAGACCATATTGGGATTTTCTCGGATGTTGCTCGCGATCGGGGCACGGAACTGATCGCGATTACGGAAGAAGATGTTGCCGCGATTTCCGATCAGGATCTGGACGGGTTCCCCTATGTGGAACATGCAGAAAATGTGGCGTTGGCTTTGCGAGTCTGTGCCGACGTTGGTGTGGATCGGCAGGTGGCGTTGGCCGGGATGCACGCCGCCAAGCCTGACCCGGGAGCGATGATGGCGTTCGAAATGGACTTTTTCGGGCGTGAGATCAACTTCGTCAACGGCTTCGCGGCGAACGATCCGGAATCGACCGAGCGAATCTGGAAGATGGCGTTGGATCGCTATCCTCACGTCAAGCGGCGAGTGGCGGTATTCAACTGTCGAGCCGACCGGCCCGATCGATCCGATCAACTGGGGCGGGTCGTCGCGTCGTGGCCTCAACCTGATCATTATCTACTGATTGGATCAGGCACGTATATTTTCGGTCGAGCAGCCGAACGAGCGGGGCTTGATCCTGCGAAGATGTCGTTTGCCGAAAATCGTCGGGTGGACGAGATCTTCGAAAACGTTATCGAACTGGCTGGCGAGTCATCGCTGGTGATGGGCATGGCGAACATTGGCGGCATCGGCTTAGACCTCGTGCGCTACTTTGCCAATCGAAGTCAATTTAAGAAATTTGAGTGAGAACCCTTAATCCATGGCTGAAGTATTAACCGTAGCGATTGGCATCGGGCTGGCCGTCAGTCTGTTGTTTTCCGAACTGTTTGGACTTGCGGCAGGAGGCATGGTTGTTCCCGGCTACGTCGCGTTATACCTAGATCAACCGTTGAGCATCCTATTGACCTTGCTCGTTGCGGTGGTCACGTATTCTGTCGTTCATTTATTGTCCACGTTCGTCATTATTTACGGACGTCGGCGAACGGTATCGATGATCTTGATTGGGTATATCATTCGGATTCTGATGGACTTCATCCCACTGGGGTCGTTTGGCACGATCGATCGAATCGCGGGTGAGGAATCTTCTCTGGCGGTGATCGGATTCATCATTCCGGGCTTGATCGCGATCTGGATTGATCGTCAGGGCATGGTCGAAACGTTGACCGCTTTGTTGACGGCGTCGGTCGCAATTCGATTGATCTTAATCATGATTTACGGCGTCGACCTAGAACTGGTCAAACTATAGAGACTGCTCAACGTATGAAAATGAAAAAAGTTTATTGGCGTCCCAAGTCGGTTTCTCGCACCGCGTTGCTGCTGATCTGCGCGGTTTCGATGGTCGGTTTGTTGATGGTCGAAAAGTTTCGAGTCATTCGTGAACAGCCGTACCAGCAGGAGAAACTGGCCGCTGCCAGATTGGCCGAGAAAGCGTTCGAATCGATCTGGTTCGAGCGGATGGATACGGGAGTAGAGATCGACCCTAAGCTTGATCCGACCGAAAGCGGCTTGTTGGGTGTTCCGGTCTCTTCAGTGACCAGCCTTTCGGGCGTGCTTGAATCGAAGCTTAGTACGATCAATCCAAACTTTGCGGCCGTGGCGGTGCAGTTGCTCAAAGATGCCGGATTGAAGAAGGGAGATGTTGTTGCCGTGGGCGTCAGCGGTTCATTTCCAGCTCTTAATGTTGCTCTTTACGCGGCGATGGAAGTTTTGGAGTTGGAGCCAATTGTGATTTCCAGTGCTGCCAGCAGCACTTGGGGAGCCAATATTCCCGAGCTGTTGTGGATCGATATGGAGCGTGCGCTCGAGCGAGATGAAGTGTTTTCCATTCGTTCTGTCGCGTCGTCGATCGGAGGCACTGCTGACCGGGGGCTCGGTTTCCTCGACGAAGGCAAGACGGCAATCCTCGAAGCAATCGAAAGAAACAAGCTCAGGCTGATCAAGAACAAAAAGTTCGAGGAAAATGTATCGGACCGCATGGAGATCTACGATCAAGAGGCGGGAGACAAACCGATTAAGGCTTACGTCAACGTAGGCGGAGGAATGGTTTCGGTCGGTCGAACAGTTGGTAAACGGATTCTGAAGTCCGGGTTGAATCGAAGGCGTCCTCTCAAGCCCGGTGCCCGTGGGCTTGATGGGGTAATCTTCCGGTTTATTGATCGCGGCGTGCCAGCCATTCACTTGGTCAAAGTCGAAGAACTGCTGGAAAAATATGGCCTACCTGAAATGCCTCAGAAGATGCCACGAGTTGGTGACGCCGAAATTTTTGAAAGGCTAGACTACAACCCGTGGCTTGCCGCTGGCGTTCTGGCACTCGAACTGATTCTGCTTTTTACCTTCATTCGATCCGATGTCGGTTTCCGGCTGTTCCAAAAGAGAGACAGTCGCAAGGCGGATGCAGCTCCCGAACCAATGGTCTGATCCGGTCAATGTTTGGCTCAGTTCGTCTTTCGCATTTTTTCATAACCCCGCTACGCGAAGGCTGTTTTTTGGGGGATCGGCGACGCTTGCCTCGAAAATGGCAGATCAGAAATCGCCAAAAACGCGAGTAAACTCAATTTCTTCGAAAGTCGAACACAGTTTATGCGCTCGGTTTTCGTTTTTGACAGAATCGCCGCACCCATGCCGCACCCATAGCGCACAGAAAACGCTCCTGAGAGACCACCGCAAAACGGTTGGTGCTCTGGAGCGTTGTCTGCATCCAACGGGAGAGATTTGGATGTTGCGATTCTAAGTGAGCGGCGAATACCGATCGGTTTGAATAAATGCGTGACCCGCAGGAACCGTAACGACATGTCAAAAACGTTTTGACTCGTAACGTGACGAGGGGCAAGGCAGCCACGATACACAATGATTGTCTGACTCTTGCGGGTCGAGTTGAATGGTGGTGTTCCCAGTCCATCCGTCTCTGATTTCCCTTATTGCAGCTGTCATGCCAATTGATTTGAGGAAACTGAGAACATTGGATTGCAAGGGTTTTCGCGGCACAATTGATTTAGAAAAATATGTTACTGGAGAGTGCCTGTCGGCGTTGTCCAATTCTGCCTTGTGCGATTTTGCAACAGTGAGTCAGAATCAAACAGGCGCTGGCATCCGACGACCCCCGCGTGGCGGTTGAACGCAATTGGCTTACACTACACGAATTCAAGATCCATTCGCGATTGATAAACCGACTCCTCACCCCACGAAATCATGGACGAAAGAGCTCGATCAGTTGTTGTGGCCGTCAATCCAACGTCTGGTGCTTCCGACAGTGGGGCGATTGTGGATCAGTTGGTGCAACGCTTGAAAGACGCAGGACTTGAGCCCGAGCCGATTTCTGATATCGCAGAGATTAACCGACGTTCGTCCGAACTGCTTGATGCGGGGCGGTTGCGAGCCGTGGTGGCGGCCGGAGGTGACGGGACCGTCTCCATGTTGGCCAATCAGCTAAAACGGGGAACGCCGATGGCCGTACTGCCTTTGGGTACGGAAAACCTGATGGCGAAGTTTTTGGGGGTAGCTCGGTCCGTTCAACAGGTAACCGACATTATCGTTGCGGGCCGGACCGTTCAGTTGGATGCAGGCCGTGCGAATGGTCAGTTGTTTTTGGTGGTCGCCAGTTGTGGATTTGATGCGGATGTCGTCACTCGGTTGCACGCGGCCCGCACCGGCCACATCAGCCATTTTTCGTACGCCGCTCCCTTGTTGGCCACGATACGAAGATACAAGTATCCGAAGCTTCGGATATCGATCGACGGTGGTAGCGTGAAGTTAACCACCCGCTGGGCGTTCGTTTTCAACGTGCCTCGTTATGCGATGAACTTACCGATCGCTTCCGACGCACAAGCCACCGATGGATTGCTGGATTTGTGTACCTTCGGTGTTCGTGGGCTGGTACAGGGAGTTGCGACGCTGGGGGCGGTTTTGATGCGCAGGCACCGAAATCTTTCAGAAACCGAGGCGATGCGTTTCAAAAATTTACGAGTCGAGTCGGATCACCCCGTTCCGTATCAGTTGGACGGAGACCCCGGCGGTGTGTTGCCCTTGGAAATCACGGTTGATCCCGGCTGCTTGACGATGCTGGTTTCTGAGTCGTGGCCCTCTTAAAGAAACGCACTGCGATGGTGTAAAATCAAAAGCGTGCCCCCAGCCGAACAGCCGCTCTTCCATAGAAATCTACTCAAAGTGAATCATCAGCCCGTTCGGATCAACGACGTTGTTTGTGGCCCCGGCGAGCCCTTGATGGTGATCGCTGGCCCGTGCGTGATCGACGATCGAGACCTCATGATGTCGATCGCCAGTCATCTGAAAACGGTCTGCGAGCAGCTTGGGCTGGGGTTTGTCTTCAAAGCCTCGTTCGACAAAGCGAACCGAACCAGTTTGAATTCGTATCGTGGAGTAGGGATTGATGAGGGTTTGAAGATATTGGACGACGTCCGTCAGACAGTCGGCGTCAGCGTGACCACGGACTTGCACTTGCCAACACAGGCAAAGGCCGTCGGGCAAGTTTGTGATGTGCTACAGATTCCTGCTTTTCTGGCTCGGCAGACTGACTTGCTGGTTGCGGCGGCCCAAACGGGAAAGCCGGTGAACGTCAAAAAGGGACAATTCATGGCTCCACATGACATGCTGCACGTGATCGGGAAGTTGCGAGATTCGCAATGTGATCAGATTTTACTGACCGAACGCGGGACTTTCTTTGGTTACGGTTCACTTGTGAACGACATGAAATCCATTCCAACGATGCAATCGCTGGGAGTCCCCGTGGTGTTCGACGCGACTCATAGCGTTCAACAGCCAAGTGCGGCAGGCGGCAAGACCGGTGGTGATCGTACGATGGTGCCTCCGCTGGCCCGAGCGGCGGTAGCTGCTGGTTGCGATGCCGTGTTCTTGGAAACTCATCCAGATCCGGATCAGTCGCCCAGTGACGGCCCGAATATGATTCCTTTGTCTCAGATGGAAAAGCTGCTGATCGAACTGAAAGCGATTCACCAGGTCATTGCGGAGTCCAGCTGCGAAAATGAACGAAAATGAATTAACGAACGATCGTGAGTTTGATGACAGCGAGAAAGCCTGACATGAAGTTGAGTGTCGATAGTCGTGGGATCATTCCCGAAATTTTTGCGGAGTGCGCCTTGTCAAGGATCATGCTGTTCGCGGCAAGCGTTGCGATCAGCCTTGTTGCGTTGGGTTGCCAGCCGGCGGAAGACCCAATGCTTGCGTTGATGGATGTGGATCTGATGAAGACTCGCATCGACGACTTGAGCAAAACGGTGAATCTTGTCAGCAGCCCGCGCCGTTTTGATCAACGCGAGTTTGAAGACAAGGTTTCATCGGGGCTCAATCGCTGGGTTTCTTATTCGGAAGATGAACTGAGCGATATGGAATGGTCCCTCGATTCGTTCGCGCGACCGTTGATCGAGCAGTACTCGTTGGTTGCTGGCGTTGAGCAGCTTGATGGACTGAGCTTTGCCAATACCGACGCGTGGTACTTGCAGCAGTCTTATTGGATTGCCGCTGTCGTCGAACGCGTCGTTGATTCAACCGATGTGGTTCCTTTTGAATTGTATCGTCTGGCTGCGGGTGTGGAGTCATCCAAAAATGCTGATGCTCCGGTTCAGGAAATCGTCGAGGCGTTACACGAGCAGCTTGATCAAGATCAGGCAAAAGCGTTGACTCAGTCGTTGAAATTGTTTGACTGGATCACGCGAAACATTCAACTTCTTCCGTCTGCCGATCCAAGTGATTCGGATGCTCAACCGCTCAATGACAGCGACGCTGGTCCAGCTGGCTCGGGAATCCCGGGGCTTGGTTATCAGCGATACCCGTGGCAAACGCTGCTCTATGGTCGTGGCGATTACGTCGAACGGGCTAACTTGTTCGTGTTGATGCTGCGTCAGTTGGAACTCGATGCCGCAGTCCTTGGGATCCCGACAGACGACGACGGCGCATCGGCAACACCGTGGGCTGTTGCGGTGAAGATCGGATCGGAACTTTATTTGTTTGATACTCGGCTGGGGTTGGCCGTTCCGGGGAAGAAGCCCGGGCAAATAGCGACGCTGGCGGATGTGCGATCGGATGCGTCGCTGTTGAAGTCACTCGATTTGACAGTTGCTGAGTCTTTGGATGATGACACGGACTACTGGGTGCATTCGGATGAGACGAAAAACCTGATCGCGCTGATTTACGTTTCGCCCGAGGAAATTTCGAATCGCATCGCGACGCTTGAGACTCGGCTGGTAGGGGACGATCGTCTTTTGCTTGTTGGAAAACCAAGTCAGACGGCTGAGCGGTTCAAGGCGGACGGAGTTGATCCGAAACCGTGGGGGATCGCCTTCCAAACGGCTCAGTTTCGTCAAGCGGTCCGCGACGCGATCGCACGGAGTAGTTTTGATGACGAGCTTGCCGATCGCCTTGATTGGTATTTTTCTGAAGAGTCTTACGTTGATCAG
Organism: uncultured Pirellulaceae bacterium; assembly: GCA_937928215.1. GTDB lineage: Bacteria > Planctomycetota > Planctomycetia > Pirellulales > Pirellulaceae > Mariniblastus. The sequence goes on from CALFWL010000092.1 coordinate 10,326, forward strand.
TTCACCCGATATCGGACATCGCGAGCCAGATTCTTTGCGGGTAGCTTTGACTTGCAAGAAGTCGGGTACAACGCGATCGAGAGTTTTCAACACCTGATGTACCGAGACGAACTGATCGACGAACTCGGGTCAAACCGGAAACTGCAGCGACAACTTGGTATCTTGAAAACCGGCGGACAGTCTGCGGGCGAGTTTCAATCGCAACTGGCGGGAGTGCAGTCTCAGATGCGTCTGGTTCGGCGTGATGCGGGATTCTTTCTTGCTCAAAGCCACTTTGACAACGGTAGCATCAGCACTGCCGCGAATTGGCTTGAGCGTTTGCGTTCCAAAGATGATGTGAAACGTTGGGCCGATGGGATTGAATATCTGTTGGGCCGAGCTTTGGAAGGCCGAAGAGATTATCTTGCCGCGATCGAGGTCTATCGTGAATCCGAGTCTGCTCAGTTTCATGGAAACCTGATTCGAGCTCGGCTGATCAAGCAGCAAATCGACCAGCTTTAGATTCGAGGTTGTATCTTGAGCTCCCGTTTGAGTGGGCTCACGGGCAAGCGATTATTCGTAGGTGCACAGATAGGCGGTTGTCGTCGCCACCTGCAAGTCGAACGAGAGATTTGCTTTCACGGTGAAGGTTGATCCGGCAGGAAACTGCTGCCATGAATCGTTGCCGGGAAGTCTCACGGTCAAACTGCCGCTTACGACGGTAATCGTCTCCAATTTGTCGGTTGAAAACGTGTAACTTCCAGGCACCATCACGCCGACCGTGGCGGGCAGCGTTTCCGTCTGAAAGGCAATCGATTTGACCTTCCCATCGAAGTACTCATTAACTATCAGTTCGCTCACGGTCACTTCCACTCAAAAGTTTGTTCGGTCAGCCTCTCGTAGGCTTCGATGTATTTGTCACGCGTTTTTGCAACCACGTCCGCCGGCAATTCTGGCGGAGCGCTTTCCTTGTCCCAGTCCGTCGTTTCCAACCAGTCGCGCACGTATTGCTTGTCAAAGGAAAACTGATTCTGGCCGGGAACATACTGATCCACTGGCCAGAAACGTGAACTGTCGGGTGTCAGCACTTCGTCGATCAAAATCAGCTGCCCGTCGTGCAGACCCCATTCGAGTTTTGTGTCGGCGAGAATGATCCCTTTTTCTGCCGCATAGTCGCGTCCGCGCTGATAGACGGACATGCTTTGGTCACGAAGCGTGGTTGCCGTTTGCAGCCCTACGGCGTCGACCATTTGTTCGAACGAAATGTTTTCATCGTGGCCTTCGTCTGATTTCGTGGCGGGTGTGAAAATGGCTTCGGGAAGCTTCTCGCACTTTGTCAAACCTGGCGGCAAAGAGATTCCGCAAACCGATCCGGTTTTCTGATAGTCTTTCCAGCCACTGCCAACCAGATAGCCGCGAATCACACACTCGATGGGCACGACTTCACATTTTTTGACGATCATGGACCGTCCGTCCAATTCGTCGACATTCATCTCGCCGGGTAGATCGAATGCCCGGACATCGGTCGAGACCAAGTGATGCGGTACCTCGAACCTCTCAAACCAGAACTTGCTGATCTGAGTCAGGACTCGTCCCTTATCCGGTATCTGTGAGGGAAGAATATGATCAAACGCGCTGATTCGATCGCTGGCGACCATCAAGTAATAGTCGCCTATGTCGTAGACGTCCCGAACTTTTCCTTGTCGAACGATCGATACCACGAGCAGCTTTCCAACACGCCGGTTTTATTTTTTTCGTCGGAATGTGGCGACGAACGCTCACTTCCTGTCAGGCCGAGCAGTATAAGAGACGCGTTCAAAGCCGTGAAGTGGCATCCTAGGCTTTCGGAATCGGTCAGAATCTTCACAATACTAGATCAAGCACGTTTGCGGATTCGTGCGCCCGATGGCCATTCACTCGATAAGACACTTCATGGGCGAATTTCGTTTTCGGACGCCGGTCGACTGGCAGTTGCCTGCTGAAGTTGCAGCCACGATTCACATCGTCGGGCTGGATGGAATCCCGTGGCCCTGTAAGGTGACCTTGTCGAATGCCACATTGATTGTCAGCCGCAACCGAGAGGAATCGGGGCGAACCTACATTGGTTACCAGTCGAAGAAGTTCGGACGGCTGATGGTTTGCACAGGCTCTTTGTTGGCTAACGATGACTATGACCTGCTGATTGAACTGGCACGCGGAACGCTCAATCGAGCGAGGAATCAGATTTCAAATTGGGGCGAAGGCGGACTGAAGATCTCTTCGGATGTTCGCGAAAAAGTGCGGCACGCGACTCAGCAATTAGGGACCGCGTTGATGTCACGCAATGTTGGCCAACGTGACGACCTTGCAAGACAATCGATCGACCAGACTTTGGACGCTGTTTTTGAGTTGAGCAAGTCTTTCGGAAGTCAGGTTTCTAGCTATCGGAAGGCGCATTTGGATGTCGAACACTTTTGGATGGCCAGCACGGTTCCGGCTGGTTTGAATCAGGTTGATTTGATCCCGGCTGACGGGCGGCAAGACGGCACCTGTCTTTGGGAGAAAGATCCGTTTGATCGGAATCGCGTTTTACCAAGCCAATTGAGCCCAACGGAGGATCAACCGGTTTCGGTACCGCTGATCGTTGGCCCATTCCTTGATGCCAGCGCTGGAGGCATGAGCCAGTCGCTGATCGAGTGCGATGATTTTCGCGCCCGACGATCACACGTTCTCAATTCGATGCGAAGTTCCCTCGAGGCATTGCCCGCGAATGTATCGATGCTGCATCTGGCATCGGGTGTCAACGGACTGGGACATCGACACTTGAACTATGCTCAACAGCTTCAGCTGATCGTTGACATGTTGAATCTGGTTGATGAGCTTTCGATCCAGACACCCAGCATGGTCAGTTTTGATTTTCCGTGGGCCGAGCGTTTGGCGGGGGCTGTTGGTGGCATCCACCCCTTGCAAGTGGCTGACTCTTTGCTTCGACAAGGAGTCCGGTTGTCGTACCTGGGCTTGGAGATGAATCTTGATTATGGCGCAACCGGCAGCGCGTTTCGTGATCCATTGCAATGGATTGATCTGGTCGATATTTGGGCTCAGTTGGGCGTTCCGCTGGTGCTGTGTCTGCGGATGCCTTCCGAGGTTCTTGTTGGTAATCCGTCGGAGGGTGACAACCGTCTCATTCACCGGCCCGGCGACGGTATGACGGATCAGCAACGGATGGAGGTCCTGGACACGGTTTTGCCAATGATGTCGGCTCGCCCGATGGTGGCCGGAATCTTGTGGCAGCAATGGCGTGACGATGATGATGTCCGCTTTCCCTTCGGCGGATTGATCTCAGCGGAGGGAAATGAAAAGCCGGTGCTGGGAATGCTGCGGAACCTGCGCGGTCGCATCTGAGCGGCGCTGGTTGCCTGTTATCCTTGCACACCAAAATTCGCCAATCGATTCACTCGACGCGACCGACGCACACCAAGCAGACATCGTCGATCATTTCGGCTTCGCCCGAGTGACGAGCGACCGATTCGCAAACAGTCTGGCCGATGGATTCGGGCGTGGAAGTATTGCTAACTTGGATATCAGCGATTAATCCGGTCGTGGTCAACTGGCTGCCGTTCAGGTCCATCGCCTCGTTAACCCCGTCGGTATACATCAGCAAAACGTCACCCGGATCCAACGAAACCTCGATGGATTCGTATTCGTAGTCGTTCAGGACTCCAAGGGGGACGCCTGCTTCCTCGACCGCGATTGACTTCAAGGATCCGTCAGAAGCTTTTCTCAGGATTGGTGGCATGTGACCGGCATTGACGATCGTTGCTTTGTGAGTCCGGGTGTCAATCAGGACAAGCACCAGCGTCACGAAACGATCGATGTGCAGGCTGGAAAGTTCCTCATTCATCCGTTTGATCGCTACGATTGGATCGGGCTCGGTCGCCAAAGCGAAACGCGACTCGGCAGAAACTTTCGCCATCAGCAAGGCCGCAGTGACCCCGTGCCCGACAACGTCAGCCACGACGATCGCAACTCGGTCGTTGTCCAGGGCGATGTAATCGAAATAGTCGCCGCCTACCTGCTGCATGGGGCGATACCAAGAGAAAAACTCGTACCCTTCAACATCGGGACTGCGCTGCGGCAAAAACCGTTGCTGAAGCTCGTGGGCGAGGCTCAGGTCTTTGCGAAGATCCTGCGTCTTTTTTCGTAAACTGAACAGGTCGCTTTTTTGAATGGCAAGACTGGCTTGCATCGCCACGGTGACAAACATCTCCAGATCTTCTTCACTGAACGCGATGGTCTGTCGGAGCGTATCCAGTTGAATCACGCCGATTGATTCCTCGCGACTGTTGATCAACGGAGCACACATGATCGACCTGATCTGGAAGTCCATGATGCTTTCTTTGGTGTCGAAACGGTCGTCGATTGCAGCATCGCGACTGATGAGCGGCCGTCGTGATTCCATGACCATTTCCGCGATCGTCGAACTGACTCGGATGTTCTCGTCATCGGTTGGACGGCGGCACTTGAACCCCAGTGGCTGAAGCGTGCCGTTGACATCTTTGAGCATCACGAAGCCTCGATCAGCCTGCACGAACAGTTCGAACAGGAAGTCAAGAATTCTTTCCAGCACGTCATTTCGCTCGACCAGATCGCTCAATGCGTGAGCGATCTTCATCAGCACCTTCAGTTTGTCCTCCGCACTGACATGGCGATGACGATGGCCAGCCGAGGTGTGCGATTGCACGTCCAGTCGGGAAACGAGTTGCGAATCATCCCGCTCGCTGTGTTTGTCGCTAAGACTGAACACTTTGGAACCATAAACGCTTTCGTCCGTCGATTCGGTGGCCACCGTTGGCCGGCCTCGCTTGCCAGATGCGACTGAGCTGCGAGTGAATCGGAAGACGATGTCGCAAATCTGAATTTCGGAGCCGTCGAACAAACGTGTTCGCCCCGTGACGAATTCGTTGTTGAGCATCGATCCGTTGCGGCTGTTCAGATCTTCCAAGTAGTAGTGAGGCTTGGAGTAGACGATCTGAGCGTGTCGACGGCTAACCGAACCATCATCGACCTGAATCTCACAATCGGGGTGGCGACCGATCACGACCGGCGCTTTATCGATTTTGACGCTCTTGTTGAGCACCGACGCGCTGGAAGAGGTCAGAAGAGGCATTGAAGAAAGCCGTAAGTCGGAAAGGCGTAGTCGAAAGGGCGTAAATCTGCTGCTTGCTGCGTACGACTGACGAACCAATCGCTAGACCGCATTTTAGCTGTTTAACACCCATAAAAAAAGCTGGAGTCGAAAATAGACTCCAGCTTCCCAAGCGATTCAAAACTTACTGCAAAGCGGCGTGACACGAGGATGGACTCCAACCCGCCTAATGTTCTGGCGGGTCACCTCAAGCTTCCTCGTGGGCTGAATTTGCAACGATCCAACGGATGGTCGCACCGCCAGCCTTTTTGTGCCTTGCTAGAAATCAAGCCGATCAGGCGATGGCGTTGAGCATTCGAGATACCGCTGTGTCCAGTCTCTCAGCGGTTTCATACTGCCCGCTGGCGATCTCAGCACGAAGCTCTGCGATGCGGTCGGCTCTGACTCCCGTCGAACCGTCCATGCCCGCCATGGCCTGGGCTTCTGCGGAAAGTTCAAGCTGGTCGACAGGTGCCGAGGCGACATCATTTTGAGTGGCCGACGTGGTGTTTTCAGTTTGCAGGTTGACTGCTTGTGTGGTCTGAGTCTGACCGGTTGGTCTGATTTGCATTTTTATTCTCCCCGTTTCGGGATTAGGGTTTGCTCCGTGGGTAGAGCAAACCAAGTTTTTCGTTTCAGCACAATTCCATTTTTCGATTTTTTTGCCGACCGAGCATATCGCGGTGTGATGAGGTTACTCGCTGGGGAGGTGGACGTAACCGTTCATCATAATTGCGACTCGCGTCTGAGGCCAACGGCATCAATCGTCGTCGCTGCATTTCCTTGTCAAATGGAAATTGCCATCCCCGAACCATCCTGAATGGGAGTCTGACCAAGCATGCACAACAGGTTATCGACCATGAGTGCTAGCGAATTTGACAAGCGTAGCGATTTGACTGATTTGACACTGGCGACGCGAAATCGAGATTTGCCGGTTGGGTGTTGGCTGAATACTTGCTCTTACGCGATTCACCGTTCAAAACGATGCCAATATTATTACCATTTTGGTATGTCATCGTTTGACTGGCGGGTTATACGTGCCAAGTACGGAAGCGGTTCGCTTGGTTTGCAATTTTTTGTCCGAGGTGCTGGCAACGATTGGAGGCACGCCGTTGGCGCTATCGATGACAGCATTCATCAGACGGATTTGAACAAGATTGATGTTGTCTGCGTTGATAGGATTGATTCAATTACTCGCGGCGGCAACGATTGCGGCCATCACTGGCAGGGAACGCTTCATTTTTTTCAGGAGCCCGGTCTTATGTCAGTTCGCACTTATTCGCCACCAAAGATCGATGTTTCCGATGCCCGTTTTGAGCGTCCTTGGAACATCGACATGGAAGCCTTCTTTTCATTCTCTTTCGATATGTCGGAGCGGTTGCTCGACCTTGAAGCTCAGCATGTGAGCCCACTACCGCTTGACGAAACATTGTTTTCCGCCGCCGCGACTCAAGCGACATGGATGTAAATTCCGCGATTCACGCATCGTTTGGCACGGTCAAAATAGCTTGCGGTGCCTTTATTTGTCCTCTTTCGTCTCGCGGGGTACAAAAAAAGCCGGCCACGAATGTGACCGGCGTTGAGCTTCTCGTTATAGAAGCATCGTTTGCTGTGGTTTAACCGCCGAATTCAACTCGGCGTCGTCCCAGTTGCTGCTGGAGCCGTTGGACGATGCTGCTGTGCATCTGGCTG
>CALFWL010000093.1 GCA_937928215.1 uncultured Pirellulaceae bacterium
GGAATTCCACCGCCTTCGAATTCGACCCCCACGTATCCTCGGTAGCCAGAATCTTTGACCATTGTCAGCATCTTGACGAAGTCGGATTCGGTCTCATTTCCGTCTTTGTCAAACGCTCGGCTCTTGGCACTTACGGCTTTGGCAAAAGGAAGCATCGCGGCCACGCCCAAGTACGGGTCGTACTGTTTTCCGCCCGAGATACGGAAATTGCCGAAATCAGGCAGAGTCCCACAGTTGTCCATATTAACCGCGCGGATGACCTGAGCCAGCCACTGCCCGTTGGACGAAAGCCCGCCATGGTTTTCGACAACAACATTGATCCCATGAGGAGCCGCGAACTCGCTCAATTTTCTCAACCCGTCGGCTGCCAGTTTCGCTTGCTCTTGGTACCCGCCAGACGAGCTGGCGTTCACACGAATCGAGTGACACCCCAGCTCCTTGGCAGCCGTGACCCACCGGTGATGATTTTCGACCGCCTTATTTCGCCTCGTTTCGTCCGGATCTCCGATCGCTCCTTCGCCGTCAACCATGATCAGCACCGATTCGACTCCCGCGTCGGAGCAACGTTTGTTCAGCTCGGTCAGATACTTTTGATCTTCCGCCTTGTCCTTGAAGAATTGATTGACGTATTCGACAGCTTCTATCTGGCATTTTTCCTTCGCGAAAGCCGGAAACCCCAGATTGTCCAGCTTTCCCTCAAACAGCATCCGGTGAAGCGACCATTGAGCCAACGAGATTTTGAACCACGGGTCGGGCTCTTTTTGGGTCGGTGGCGGCGAAGTCAGTGCGGCACAGCAAGGAGCAGTTATCGCGGCCATGGCTCCTCCGGCCAGCAAACTGCTGTGAACGACGAATTCTCGGCGATCGAGCTGTCGGTTTTGATTCTTGTTCATGGTTGGTTCCCGATCGAGCGTGTAGTAGATAGAGTGGGTAGGTCACGTCCCAAGTATAAGCAATTCCAGCAAGCCGTCGGCGCGGTGTCGCGGGAAATCGTTTTTCACATCGCCCATTTTCATGTCGGACTTCATCGAAATACAACCCGCTTCTGACCCGATTCAATCGTCGATTCGTCCGCCGGGATCTAAGAGCATCACCAATCGAGCGTTGCCGCTGGCTGCGTTGGCGTCGGGGCGCTCGGTCCTGACGGGAGTGTTGAACAGCGATGACACTCGGTTCATGATCGAATCCTTGCAGAGGTTGGGGATCGAAATCGAGCCCGACTGGGACCAACATCGCGTCACGGTCCAAGGATGCGGAGGCCAATTTCCAAATTCGACCGCCGACCTATCGATTGGCAACAGCGGAACCACCATCCGATTTCTGTCCGCGATTTTAGGAGTCCACGGCGGCACGTTCCGATTGGACGGCGTCGAACGAATGCGCGAACGACCCATTGGAGCATTGCTTGACGCGCTGACTCAATTGGATGCCGATGTTGTGGCAGAGTCGACGGGCGGATGCCCTCCCGTTTCAATCAAGTCAGGCCGAGTCAATGGAGGGACGATCAAAGTGCGGGGAGACGTTTCCAGCCAATACCTGAGCGGACTCTTGATGGCGGCCCCGTTGGCGGAAGGCGATGTTTCCATCCAGATCGACGGGCCGTTGATCTCAAAACCGTATGTCACGATGACGATCGAGGTGATGAAGTCCTTTGGAGTCACGGTCGAATCGGATCCGTCGCTCAGTCATTTTCGAATCGCGTGCGATCAGTCGTACCTTGCGAACGACTACGCCATCGAACCCGACGCCTCGGCCGCCAGTTACTTCTGGGGCGCGGCAGCAATTTGTGGTGGAACAGCAACGGTTCAAGGTTTGGGACGTGATTCGCTGCAAGGCGACGTCGGGTTTGTCGACTGCTTGCGAAAAATGGGTTGCGAAGTAATTACATCAGACGAAGGGATCACCGTTTCCGGTCCCGCGATCAAGGGCATCGATATCGACATGTCCAACGTCAGCGACACGGTTCAAACGCTCGCCGCGGTCGCGCTGTTTGTCGATGGACCAACGATTGTTCGCAACGTGGCCCATAATCGAGTCAAAGAAACGGACCGCATCGGAAACTTGGCGATCGAGCTTCGAAAGTTCGGCGCGAAAGTTGACGAGCACCCTGACGGTTTGACGATTCATCCACAGCCCTTGCAATCGGCGACGATCGAGACCTACGACGATCACCGGATGGCGATGAGCCTCGCGCTGGTCGGCCTGAGGCAACCGGGAGTCCGCATCATGGACCCCAAGTGCGTTGGCAAAACGTACCCGCGTTATTTCACGGATCTGAAAAATTTCGTTTCGATCGATCCTGATTCTTAAGCACTCGCGAATCAATAAGTACCCGTTCATAAGTTCCTTGACGTTTCTATTCGAGATAACGACTGAATAGCCGAGGTTTTTACTGAGGCTATGGCAGTTTACTTGTAAGTGGGTGCTTAGGTCACGGAGAAGTCTCGAAAACACCGCCTCGACAGGTGCTGACTTTCGTTCATTTCGCGTCTTTCGCGGTTGGCAACCCACCCTCCGCCAAGGTGCCCCAAAAGTAATCTACAACCGCGAAAGAAACGAAATATGCGTAAACGGCGATCTTCAAGATATAATGAAACACGACGGCACTCGATCAACGCCACCTCATTCAAAGACTCAACAGTCGTCAACTCAATAACTCGACACCCTCGGCCCCTCATACCTTTACGCCCTCACACCTTCGCGCCCTCACACCTTCGCGCCCTCATACGTTTGCGCCTTCGCGCCTTTGCGTGAGTCCTTACTTGCGTGGGTCCCTATTTGCGTGAATTTTTGCGTGTTCTGAAATATACGAAAAACTTTCTCATTTTGCTGTCACAAAAACAGTATCGCGATCCAACCGCGTTTTCAGATAAACTGTGCCTGCAGATTGGCAGAGCAATGAATCTGTGGGCCGAAGCCTTGCCTGCAATCGACAGCAGCGAGCGAATAATCAAACTAGGGAACAAGGAATGTTCAGCACCGAATCACGTCACAAGAATCAGGTCACCCGTGCGACCGAGTTGATTAAATACCTGCGTACCAAACTGAATGCTCCTGTCAGTGTGCGTCTGTGGGACGGCAGTTTGATTCCGCTAGGCGAAAACGTTCATCCCGGACTCGAAATCGTTCTTAGCGGGCCGGGAGTGATTGGCAGCATGTTGCGACGCCCCAAAGCCGACACATTGCTACGTTTGTACGCGAAAGGTTCGATCGATTTCGTCGGTGCCGATATGACGACCTTCATCGAGAAGGCTCGCGTTAAAAACAGCAGACAGAAATCACGCCACGTGCCGCTGGGCCTGATCGCAAAATTCGCGGTCGCGTTCATTTTTTCCAAAGGCGAACAGACTCAGCTGGAGCACTGCTTCGCTGGAGACGAAACGGGCCTCCGACGCCAGCAATCAGACAACAAAGATTTTATTCAGTTTCATTACGACGTCAGCAACGAGTTCTATCGTCTGTTCCTGGACGACAACATGCTCTATAGCTGCGCGTACTTTCACCAGTGGGATGACTCGCTGGAACAGGCTCAGTTCAACAAACTGGACATGATCTGCCGCAAGCTTCAGCTGAAGCCGGGCGAGCGAATGCTGGATATTGGCTGTGGCTGGGGCGCATTGATCTGTCACGCCGCCAAACACTACGGCGTGAAAGCGCACGGCATCACGCTTTCGCAACGGCAACTGGAATACACGCTGCAAAGAGTCCAGAACGAAGGTCTTGAGAATCTCGTGACCGCCGAACTGAAAGACTACGCGTTCGTGGAAGGCCCTTACGACAAAATTTCCAGCATCGGGATGGTGGAGCACGTCGGCATCGATAACATGGCCGGTTACATGAAGAAAGTGAACTCGCTGCTGCCTGATCGCGGGATGTTCCTCAACCACGGAATTACTAGGCCGGGAAAAATGAGCGACAAAAAGTTCAGGCACATGTCGCCCGAGCGTCGCATTCTGGCCAAGTATATTTTCCCTGGGGGCGAACTGGATCACTTGGGCCACATGATCCAATGCATGGAAAGCGAAGGCTTTGACGTGCATGATGTCGAAGGTTGGCGAGATCATTACTCGCAAACCTGTCGCCTATGGTGTCAGCGATTGGAAGCAAATCGCGAAGAAGCGATCCGTCAGGTCGGTGAAGAAAAATACCGACTTTGGGTTCTGTATCTGGCCGGGTGCGTTTTCGCGTTGGGCGATGGCGGTGCTCGGATCTACCAGACGGTTGTCACCAAGCAGGCGTCCAAAGGGCTTTCCGGGATGCCTCCGACACGCGAACATCTTTATCGTCGACGGGAATCCGCATCGACTGAATCCGCATCGACTCGCGCGGCGTGAAAACATGGCCTCGTGGTCTGGGTGTCACGGCACGAGGTGAGGCCTACGCTATCCCACGAAAAAGGCTGCGCTGGATTATTTCCAACGCAGCCTTTTTTCAATTTGCAATCGTGTGATCGGGCGACAGGTGGTTTGCGGTTCGGGAGTACCAACAATCGTTGTCGAACGAGCTAGAGATTCAGGCGGCTTCCACCTGCTGATTTGATTCCGTCGTCTCTCCGATCCCTGCGGCAGAGTCCTCCGGTTCCAGATCAAGTTCTTTTCTGAGAATTAGCATGCCTGAAGGGGCTTCGATTCCCAGACGTACGCGATCTCCGGAGATGCGTACGATGGTTAAGACAACCTCGTCACCCAGCATTATTTTTTCGCTTTCCTTCCTGGAAAGAACCAGCATATCAAATCCTTTTTCGCTAAATGTTGTCGTAATGTATCGCGAACGCATCCTTCAGATCGCCAATGCTGTGGCCAGCATCGCTTTTCGGAATCGTTCGCCGGTCGAGCCATAAAACAAGATTGAGTTGGTTTCAGTTTCCCAAACGGCCGTTAATTTGACGCTTCGGGGACCATGCAGACAAAAGAAAATGCCGCAAGTCCGCTTGCCTCTAGTGAGAATTCTCTCGGTGACCTGGAAAATACCTTCTTCAAAATTGCTTTGCTGGCACAAAGTATGGGAGACAAATTGTCTTAACTGCTGAATACTGTGGATCGTGATAGGATCTCGTGGCATACTCGGCATTTCTCCTCGCTGACGAGCTGCAGCGGCGATGATGAGCAAGACGAACGACTTTCGCGCGTCATGAACTCCGCAGCCGAATTTCCATTAATTGTTGTTGGGTCAACAAATAAACTTATCGGACTGCGGAAAGAATTCTGGTTACGGAAACTAGACAGTTTCTCGTCTGATTTGAATCCCACGGTGACATCAGAAACAAAAACGGCATAATCGACACGCTACAACCGCAACCGCTGCACTATTGTGATTGACTGAATCAACAAACACCCTTCCCGGAGCACATGGCATGAGTTTTCGCGTTGATAGCGATGTGTTTCGCGGCCCCGTCGATCTACTGCTTTACCTTGTTAGAAGACACGAGGTTGAAATTACTTCGATTGAACTGGCAAAGGTCACCGATGAGTACCTTCAGTACATCGACGTGTTAAAGGAAATCTCCATCGACAGCGTGGGCGATTTCATTCGCGTCGCCAGCACATTGGTCGAGATGAAATCACGAGCGATCCTGCCTCGTAATGAACATGAAGAGGAAGAACACGCGGAAGAGGATCCTCGGGAACATCTGGTGCAACGACTGTTGATGTTCAAACAGTTCAAGGATGCGAGCATTCGACTTGAAGAAGCCGGGTTGCAATGGCAGGACCGGTTCACGCGAATGTCGGATGACACACCTGCCCGAAAAACGGATCTGGCCACGCAACCCATCCATGAGATTGAACTCTGGGACTTGGTCAGTGCGTTCGGGCGAGTCCTACGCGACAATCGACCGGTGCAGCAAGAGAATATTTTCTACGACGAGACTCCAATTCACGTTTACATGAAGCAGATTCACGCCAGATTGGCAGCCAGCGACCGACTCGCATTCTCCGAATTGTTCGAACCGGGAATGCACAAGTCGGCCATGGTCGGAGTGTTTCTGGCGGTGCTGGAGTTGACTAGGCATCATAACGTGATCGCCACCCAGAAGGATTTGCACAGCCCGATCACGCTGGTGACTTCCGACCAATTCAGCAAAGAATTAGACGTATCAAACATTGATGACTACAACCCGCACGCGATCACCCTGAAACCGGGTGATCCCGGGTCGATGGTCGAGTAGCGGTTCATCAAGACTGGTGGTTCACCAAGGCTGGTTCGTCGCAACAGGGTAACCGCTCACGGGTTCTGATTGGCGTAAGCCCCGTCTCCATCAAGCTTTCTGCTACTACGATCCTGAATGACGTGACAATAGGCCGCTATTCGTACTCGGATGAGTCTGTCGCACGAAGTATGTGGCGTAAGCTTCCAGCTTGCGAAATTCACGAACGCAAGCTGGAAGCTTACGCCACGTACTGTCTCGGACACTTATTCTTCGTTTATTTCTCAATGAGCAGACGCGCCGCTCTGGAATTGGTTGATTTGTTGATGAAGCTGTTCAAGCTGAGTGTCCCACCCCGGTGTTGCAGGAGAATCAAAAGCACTACTTGGCTCAACTCGTTGCAAGCCGTGTTGAAGTTGTTCGATCGAATTGGCCCACCGCTGCGACTCGGCTGGTGATGCTTGCTGCCATGTCTCTATCGAAAACTGTTTCGGTTCACTTGCTGCTGATAATTGATTTACCGGTTGGGGTTGCTCGACTGCGGGCTGTGCTGTTGGCCAGAAGAAAACGGCAGCGACAGACAACAGACAAATGCCCGCCGCCGTCGACGCAACTCGCAGGGAACGACGATGCCGCCTGACAAACCGCTTGGCGATTTGCTGCGAACGTCTGGGGTGCTGCAAATTGGCGAGCGATTTTTGCAACGTGTGTTGCGTTTCGCGTGCCGATCTAAAGCGATGGTTTGCTTTCTTTTCCAACAGTCGATCAATCACATCTGAAAGCTCGTCAGGAACCTCGGGATGGTCTTGCCAAACGGGTGTATGCGGTTCGTGACAAATTCGGTTGAGTACCCCCATCGCCTTGTCGGCTCGAAACGGAGGCCTTCCGGTCGCCATAAAATACAAGACCGAACCCAGACTGAACAAATCCGAACGCGGATCGGTTGGTTTGCCAATCGCTTGCTCTGGCGACATATAATGCGGCGTGCCCGTGACAATCCCCGTCTGCGTCAAGCTGGCGTCATCGACGGTTTGAGCCAATCCAAAATCGGTCACCAGTGCTCGTTCTACGCCTTGCTCCAACAAGATGTTGCCCGGCTTGATGTCTCGGTGGACGACACCTTGATCATGAGCCGCCTGCAACCCGGCAGCTACTTGAATGCCGATTCGCAGAACTTCTTTGGTGTCCAATCCACCCGCGCGATCGACTCTCGCCTGCAGGGACTCGCCCGCGACATAGGACATGACCAAAAACGGTGTATCGCCCTCGGTTTCCACATTGTGAATTGCAACCACGTGCTCGTGAACCACCGCCGCAGCCGCTTTCGCCTCGCGACCAAATCGCTGCCGTGCTGCCCCGGAAAAGGACAGATGCTGAGCCAACATTTTGATCGCAACGGGACGATTCAATTCGGTATCGAACGCCTTGAACACGACTCCCATCCCGCCACTACCGATCACGCGTTCAATTTCATAACGTCCCAATCGCCCCAACATCTCTGGATGACGAGGAGGGCTCAGGCAGTCAACCGCCGCCGCTTCGATCGGTGATTTTGTCTGAACATCTCCCGCTGAACGACCATCAAAGAATCCTGCCAACATGTTGCGGGTTTCGGTGTCGAATGCCGCTGAACCGGAAAGGGCGTCCAGCCTGGCACGACATGTTTTGCACGATTCGACGTGCGCGATTGTTTCGCTATGACCGGCTTGGTCGTCACCAAACAGCAAACGGTTTAGTTCTGAGTCGGCGGCATGCTTTAATTTGTTTCCCATGGCTTACCTTTGTCGCCTGCTGCGTTGGATCGTTAAAAGTGGGGTAAGCATCCTTGCTTGCCAGTCATTTGGTACTGCAATCATCGCAAGCTGTAATCCTACGCCACGTGGCATCATCCCAAGCTGGAAGCCTACGCCACGTGGCGTAAGCTTCCAGCTTGCGTTGGTCAATCTTGCTGTTGAAATCGTTGAACTTCATTTCTCAAACGAGCACGTACGCGACTGCGGGCTGTGTAAACCATTCCCGGTGTCATGCCAAGCTGTTCTGCTACGGCTTCCACCGATTCGTCTTCGACGCTGGTCCGCCAAAATGCTTGCCAAGTGTCGGCGTTCACTTGATCGCGCACCTGTTCGGCCGCCAGTCGAAAAATCTCGCGCCGATACTCCAAATCGAATTCGGCCGACTCGTTGGTATCCGGAGCAGGCTGCTGCTCCAACAGCTCGTCCATGCTGCTCCCTCCACCTCCAAAAGAACGATACTTTCGCCGCGTGAGGTAGTTGATCATGAAATTCCGAGCGATACAAAACAACCAATCGCGAAATCGTCCGCGCTCTGAATCGGGCTCCCACCGTTCGACGGCCTGAGAAACCGCCACCATGACTTCTTGCACGATTTCCCGAGCATCCGCGTCTTGGAATCCTTTCGCCCGAGCCAACCGATAGACCAGTGGCTCATAAATCGCCACGAACTGGTCCCACGCCTCAACGTCACGCTTGTCCGGCAACCGCAAGATCAAGCTGCTTCGAGTGTCAAAAGGTGGATTCATACGCCCAATTTACCGAGTGATTGGTGATACCATCAACGTGGATGCCATTGTCTACTGCTAAACAAACAGCTGAGGCTGATTCCTGTCACGAAATGTTCTGAATATTGCAAGAACCAGAAACTATATGAGCCTGTATTCCACGATTCCCTGGATTTCGTGTCACCTGTCGGTGGAAGTTCGTCTCTTATCAACTGTAGGACCAGCCAACACCCGGAACAAACCATGAAATTGCAGTGCGAGACAGACGACAACAGTGATGGCCGGTTGATCGAATTGAGCCTGAGTGGCGACAAGTCGGCTTACGGAAAAATTGTGGAACGGCATCAGTCACTTATCTGTTCGGTCGCGTACAACCGTTGTGGTGACTTGGCGACCAGCGAAGATCTGGCTCAGGAAGCATTTGTCGTAGCTTGGCAAAAGCTGGAGAACCTGAACGATCGAACAAACTTCAAGTCGTGGATTTGCACGATCGTCCGCAACCTCGCAAGCCGTGAGTTTCAACGAGACACGCGTGGCATGTCAGCGAAGACCATCGGCATCCAAGACATTGCAGAACCGACTGCTGGAACCCAGGCTCCGGATAACCGGCTGATTAGCCAAGAGCAAGAACAGTTGGTCTGGCAGGCACTGGCCGACATTCCGGAAAACTATCGTGAGCCAATGATTCTGTTCTACCGCGAAGAACAATCGGTCGCTCGTGTAGCCGAGGCGCTTGAGCTGTCTCAAAACACGGTCAAACAACGGCTATCGTGATCGGATTGACCGGTGCAATGGTTTGCCGCAAGCTACCAAGCAAATCGTTACCCATCTACACCGCAACACTTGGTTCGGTCGTGCTGGCGGTTCTCGCCTGGAAGCGTTTGGAAGGAAACTCCGAGTCGATTCGCGATTGCCAACGGCCGTAGCTCGGACTTCTGCCGACAGCGACCGTATCTTCACTTTATACGCAAGCTGGAAGCGTCGCCTGATTTCATGGCTCTTCCGGGAATTAATGGCTACGTGGGGTACGCTTCCAGCTTGCCGGGTACGATAAACAGCGCGGACGGGCAAGCTGGAAGCGTACCCCACCCATGCTTCTTTCTTCATGTTGAAAATTCATTAGCGGAACAATGACACTCAGGTTTTTAGAAAACTAACGCTCAACCGTTTTCTTCAAGTCAACTTGGCCAAGCCCGGTGTGCGTTATCAGGCGTCCTGTCCATGCTTCGTGCGAGCTGTGCAACATTGTGGCGGCGTTAACCTCCGGGAATAACGCTGTCATCCCACGCAAACGGCCTTGCGGAAATTACAGATGTACGTATAGAATCACTGACGTACACATGTACGTGAAATGCAATCAGGAGGCAGCGATGGTGGATCGACCAGCGATATCGAAGGGTGAAATGGAGGTGGCGAGGGCGCTGTGGCAGATTGCGCCGGCGACGGTGCGGGAGGTGTTTGAGGCCTTGCCCGCAGCGCGATCAATTGATTTTTCGACGGTGCAGACTTATTTGCGGCGGCTGGAAATCAAAGGTCATGCCGTTTCGAAGCTCAAGGGACGCGTGCGAGTGTATTCGGCGCGGACGCGGGAACGCACGGTGATCCGAGAAACGGTTAATGATTTGGTTCAGCGTCTTTTCGACGGCGAAACGATGCCGCTGGTTCGACATTTGATCGAAGATCGTGGCATCGACGAGGCCAGCTTGGCCGAACTGCGTGATCTGATCGACCGCTTGGATCAGGAGGGCCAGAAGTGATGTCCGATCAACTGTTTTCGTTACTGGTTCTGCAAACGTGGCAGGTTACGGTACTGACCAGCTTAGTCTGGATAGCGACTCGGTGTTTCGCCAAGGATCGTCCGCATCTGGCTCACGCTCTCTGGGCGTTGGTCCTGATCAAGTGCATCGTACCGCCGATTTGGAGCAGCCCCGTCAGCCCGTTCAGTTGGTTGAGCAGTCCATCGAGTGCCAGTCAGCAATTGCTGGCCGAACCTTCCATTGCCGATCCCGCTGGTTTGGTAAAATCGCGAGATTTACCTTCTGAAATGGCGGTAGAAGGAAATGCAGGAGACGTGAATCGAATCGCACGAAACCCAGCCACGACTTTCTCACCGCCCAGTTCTCTTGCAATCGACAAGTTGCCCGAAGAGATCGCCACCTCACCGAAGCCCAGCGAAAAACACATCAAGCAAAAAGCCGGTGTTGCTCCCAGCTTGAAGTCCGTCGTACTGAGCGTGTGGTGGGGCGGAGTTTTGGTCGGTTTGCTGACGACGTTGGTACGATTCAGTTTGTTTGTCGCTTGGCTGCGACGCAGTACCCACACTGACAACTCGCATGTCAACGAAGTGCTGCAGCGACTGGCGAGACATCTGAATATCCAATGGCCGGTGCGTGTTGCCGTGCTGGAAAACTCTGTCGGTCCTGCCGTTTTGGGCGTGATTCGACCAACCATCTTATTGCCTGCCGCAATCGTTGCAGGCAAGTCATCACAGGAACTGGAGCCACTGCTAGCTCACGAGTTGATTCATGTTCGTCGCGGTGACCTGTGGTGGGCCATGCTACAGACGCTTGCGACCAGCCTGTTGTGGTTTCACCCGCTGGTCTGGTTAGCATCGCGCGCGGTGACTCGTGAATCGGAACGTAGTTGTGACGAGGAGACGGTTGCGTGCTTAGGTTGCCAACCGGCTGTCTATGCTCGCGGATTATTGGAAGTGCTTGAACAGAAACACTTGCTGCGTGTGGCTCCGGCGTTGCCGGGCGTGCGGCCGGTGGAGATTACTACCGCTCGATTGGAGAGAGTGATGCGATTAGGAAAAGGAATTCATAACCGAACGCCCATCTGGAATTGGGCCGTGTTGCTGGTGTGTGGTGCGTTGGTCTTGCCCGGCGCGAAACTGATTTGGGCTCAGGAGGGCAAGCCGATCGAGTCGTCGGCATTGCCCGAGGCATATCCCGTGCAACCGCCCCTGTCGATCGCCACAGCACCTGAAGCCCCAAGCGTCCAAAAAACGGTTTCCGCTGATGTTAGCGATTTGCTGACTACGATTCGCGATTCCAAGCCAAAAAATGAAACTGCGGAGCAGATTCTGTTAGCACACCTGCGAATACCTGTTCGCGCTGAGGATGGCATCTACAACTTGCGATTCCCTGTTCGCGACGATAACGGCACCTACACTGAGCCTTTGGATTTGGCCCCAAAAATGTTGATCACCGAAGGCAAACTTGTTGTCACGGGCTCGGCCGCGAAAGTTGACAGCACCTTGAAGCAGCTGGGGTGGTATCGCGAGTACGGTTTTGGGCAGGTGATCGTTGAGTCTCGTTTTATCAATTTACCCGCAAGCAAACTTGAAGCGTTGGAGGTCAAATGGTCGCTGGCGGATGCAAACGTCGAGCCTCATGCGATGGCCGAATTAAGGGAAACAGCCCAAAGCTTTAAAGGCCAACTCGCTGCTTTCGCTGACTTCCAAGACGATGGAAGCTCGCGAATTCATGCAACGTCCTATGTCGAGCGGGTGTCTCCCGTTCTCTATTCCGTGCTTGACGAAGAACAATCCAAGAGCCTGCTGGCACAGCTACGCCAACACAGGTGGGCGGCGCCAATGCAGGCCCCGACAGTCACACTTTTCAACGGACAGGAAGCTACGGTATCTGATATCAGCCGACGACCATTCGTGGTTGGTGTGGAATCTGCAAAAGAAGCCAAGACTGATTCAACTTCGTTGACGCGACCAAAAATCAAGTTGATCGAAGCTGGTACCAGTGTCTTCATTAAGCCAGTCGTAAACGCTGATATTGCTACCGTCAATTGTAGTATCCAAATGAAAGACATTGGAAAGGTTGATGGCTTTGACTTATCTTCGGGGGCAAGCGGAACTGAATCACAACCACTTCAAGTTCCTACGGTATCGACCATCAAGATTGATGTTTGCAGGAAGCTTCCGGTAGGCCATTCCCTGCTGGTTAACGCCATTGCCGCTGGTTTTAAAGGCGAAACGACTGCGTCCATCGTGATGTTGACTTGCAGATACATCGCAAACCCTTGGGAATCCGAACAACCAGCCGCGAATATTGCCGCTTCCGGGCGTGAGACCACTTCACCCAACCCGGCGCCTTCCTTCTTGGTGCGTCTGGCGAAGCCTGAACCGACGGCAGTTGAAAATGCCACTCCAGACGAGGACATCCTGATCATTCGTTCAAAGGACAACGCCACTTTGGCAAATGGCCAGCCGCGAGTTCAGGTGCTGCAAATTTTTGGGCACGAGGTGCGGCTGGAAGGCGAGGTCCGCTTGGAGCTTGATTCCGAACGGGCTTTGTTCCGAGGCAAGAATCTAACGTTCAACTGGGAGTCAGTTTTGGTTTCCGGTGACGAAGGCCAGCTTGAAGTTCTTCCGACCCCGCCCGGCGAAATCGTTGATGGTGACGTAGACATGTATATCAGTCAACTTCTGGTCACAGGGAACGCCCGGCTCAATTTTGACGAAGAGGCTCAGGGATCGGCCGACAAAATTGAATTCAAATCCGACTTCCCGGGGGCGATGTCATTGCGAGCCGACGGTAATGTCAAATTTCGTTCAGAGACGGGGCAAGAGGTCGGAGGCAGAACGGAAATCCGCGAGGTCTGCGACGTCGAAGCGGATCATCTGTCGTTCGTAGGAGATGGCCTGCTCGTGCTTGAAGGCAAAAGCCAGATCACCCGAAAGAATGGAGATGCCAAGCCGGTCAGCTTCCGTGCTGATCGACTGGAATGGAACATGGAAACGGATGAAATCAATGCGGTCAGCGAACAGGATTGATGTGCCCTTCGGGGTATGATCGCAAGCTGGACGATCGCAAGCTGGAAGCTTACGCCACGTGGGGCAAGCTTCCAGCTTGCCAACATGTGGCGTAAACTTCAACTCGCCAAATACGTGGCGTAAGCTTCCAGCTTGCGTTGACTGCCAAATAGGTGGCGTAAGCTTCCAGCTTGCGTTGACTCTTGACACCCAAACGAGAGGACGAAAGATGATCGAATCGGAAGAAATCTTTTTTCGACGTCGACGACTTCCTCATCAGGATGTGTCAGGGCACCCGATCTTCATCACCGCGTGCCTCCACGGTAGCATTCCAGCAGCCGGTCTTCGTGAGATCAATCAATATCGACAGAAGTTGGAAGAGTTAGCAAAGCCCGACGATGGTATTTCCGATCGCAACTGGGAGCTGAACAAGCACAAGAAACTATTTGCGTTGGTTGATCGTCTGCTGGATCACAAATCACCCGTCAACCACCTGTCCGACTCGGCTCAAGCAAAAATTGTTCGTGATGCGTTTTACCACTTTGCCGAAGAGCGGTACAAACTATTGGCGTTCGTGGTGATGCCGAGCCACCATCATTGGCTGTTCTTGCCAGACGAGAGCTGGGCTATTCGTGCGATGTCGGAGAATCGTGCGGCGGGTAAAAAACTCCAAACGGCAAGGGAAATCATCTCACATTCTGTCCAAAGCTATACAGCCACGATGTGCAATCGAGTTCGATCGGGTTCCGGTCAGTACTGGCAACACGAAACCTTCGATCATTGGGCTCGCGATGCCGAGGAAGCCATCCGCATCGCGTATTACATTGAGCAGAACCCGGTGAAGGCGGGGCTTGTTGGTGCTGCGGAGGACTATGTTTTCTCGTCTGCTTATGTGCGGCAACGATTGGGCCTGTCGCTGGAAGATGCGATTCCAAAACTTCCTGAAGAGGAACGGTAGCGGTTGGCGCTGGACGATCGCAAGCTGGAAGCTTACGCCACGTGGGGTAAGCTTCCAGCTTGCCAGCGCGTGGGGCGAGCTTCCAGCTTGCCAACATACGGCAATTTTTCGGCCTCGCTAAAAAAAGCAAAATCTTGTGTCAGAAAATCAAAACCCTGTGTTTAACTTGGTAGACAGTATAAAAATACGTCACCGCAACAAACACGACGAGTTCCTTTGGCCGACTTTCCAGAAACCCGCGATAGCCTGATTTTGCAGGTCAAAGATCCTGAAAATCAGGAAGCTTGGGAGGAATTCGCCCAGATTTACCGACCTGTTATCAGAAGAATCGCGATCGCTCGCGGCCTGCAAGACGCCGACGCTCAAGATCTGGCTCAGCATGTGTTAGTCGCGGTCGCTGGAGCGATCGGACGCTGGGAGAAGACGAACCCGTCGACTCGGTTTCGACACTGGCTGCGACGCATCGCTCGCAACGCCATCATCAATGCCCTGACACGTCGTCCACTCGACCAAGCCGCGGGTGGAACTTCGTTGATCGACCTGCAAAGGGAGTACGATCAAGCCGAATTGGACTCCATAAAATGGGCCCAGCGCGTTGCAGCAGGTGAAATGGACATGGGCATGGATGGGCGTGCACCACTAACTGCCCTCCGACAGGCGGTCACTCGTGCGTTTGAAACCCGGATCAAACTGCAACAAGCACAACTTGACGCGGCGGAAGCCAAGCTAAACGCTGGTCGCAAGAGACTGGTCGATCGAGCAAAACGTTCCGAACAGATCATCGAACGTCGGATGGCGGAATTGATCGGCGGAGAGGAAACAGCATGGCCAGAAAAGCGTCAGCCGGCGTCATGGTTAGCGTCACCAGCCGGTCAGAGTAGTCCGTCAAGCACAGCCACCAACAAAGTGGCGACCGAGAAGATTCCAGTTGAGGCGCGTTTCGGACTCGAATTCGAACCCGGCCAGCAAACTCCAGCAGTAAAGGGGGCTCCGGCAACCCAGATCCTAGTATACCGCCGCCGGTGCCAAGAAGATGAAATCTCTAACCAGTCAACATCTCAGCCAGCAGTTGGGCATCATCCTTGACGGGCAACTCAATTCAGCGCCCACAATCCACAGTGCGTTCTCGAAAAAAGGAGTGATTTCTGGCAACTTCACGAAAGCGGAAGTGGAGGACATGGTCAGTCGTTTGGCCAAACAGATCGCCGTTGAAACATCGGATGGATCGGCGGACGAATAGTGTGGCGTCACCACTCGAATTTGCGTTTAGCGACCGTGGCGTAAGCACTCGAATTTGCGCTTGGCCACCGTGGCGTAAGCACTCGAATTTGCGATTGGCCACCGTGGCGTAAGCTCTCGAATTTGCGATTGGCCACCGTGGCGTAAGCTTCCAGCTTGCGATACTGACCGTCTTTTCGGCGGAGTACGCGACTGGCAAGCAAGGATGCTTACCCCACGTTACTCCTCAAAAAAATCGTGACAGGTTTGGAATTCTTCTGCGTTAGACTGATGGAGAATGAAAAACGTGACCGACAGCCCTGAAACAAATGACTTATTGCTGGCCCGAATCGGCGATCCGGGTGATCGCGATGCATGGCATGATTTCGTGGCGATCTACCGCCCGCTGATCTACCGCATCGCGCGTCGATACGGCCTGCAGGATGCAGACGCTCAAAATGTCGTTCAGGACGTGTTGCACAAAGTCGAACGCCAAACCGCCTCGTGGGACATCGGCCAGCCGCCAGGAAGTTTCAGACGTTGGCTGGCAACCGTCGCTCGCAACGCTGCGATCGACGCAATCCGGCGCATTCGCCCCGATGCGGCGTATGGTGGCAGCAGCGTTTACGAGCGATTGCATCAAGTTGTAGAGCGCGACGACCAATCCGAGAAAAGACTCGGACGCGAGGTTCAACGTGAACTGGAACGAGAAGCATTCCGACAAGCGGCGCGCCGGATTCGCGATGAGTTCACGGAATCTACTTGGGAAGCGTTCTGGCAAACGATGGTCGAAGGGGAATCGTGTGCCGACGTTGCGTCGCGGTTGGGTAAATCGTTGGGGGCTATCTACACCGCTCGCAGTCGAGTGATGCAGCGGCTTAAAGAAGAAGTCAGTAACTTTCACTGGACCGAGGGACAACAATGAATTCTCTGAACTCAAAAAAAGCATCTTGCAATGAACATCTGATTGCCGACTTCGTGGCCGACCACCTGACCGATACTCAGCAAGCAACTCTTGAAACGCACTTGGACGACTGCCAATCATGTCGCGAAATGTTGCAGTCGCAAGTTGCCGAACAGTCGACATGGGATAAGGCAACCGTCTGCTTGCGAGACGACCCGCACGATCTGGAGCCGCCGTCCAGCATTTTCTTGAATGCCAGCGATGGTCCTGAAAATTACGCTGGTGTTAACTCCGTGCTACAAGGTCTGGCTGCCAGTGACGATCCAAACATGCTGGGGCGGCTGGATGGATATGAAATCAGCGGCGTGATCGGCTTTGGCGGCATGGGCGTGGTGCTGAAAGGTTTTGACACCTCGCTCAAACGAGTGATCGCCATCAAAGTGTTGGCTCCTCATTTGGCCAGCAGTGGAGCAGCCAGAAAACGGTTTGCCCGTGAAGCTCAAGCTGCTGCAGCCATCACGCACGACAATGTGATCGACATCTTCTCCGTTTCTGAAGCTAACGGACAACCGTATTTGGCGATGCCTTACGCACGCGGAATGTCGTTGCAGAAACGCATCGACCAACATGGGCCGCTACCGGTCATCGAGATCCTTCGCATTGGGACTCAAATCGCAGCCGGGCTGGCCGCCGCTCATGAACAAGGGCTAGTGCATCGCGACATCAAGCCCGCCAATATTTTGCTCAACGATGGAGTCGACCGTTTAGTGATTACCGATTTCGGATTGGCCCGCGCGGTGGATGATGCGTCAGTCACTCGAACGGGTGTGATCGCCGGGACGCCACAGTACATGTCGCCCGAACAAGCACGCGGCGATTCGATCGACCATCGCAGCGACCTGTTCAGTTTGGGAAGTGTGTTGTATACGCTGTGCACGGGTCGAGTTCCATTCCGTGCCGAATCAGCGTTTGGGATTTTGCGACGGATCACGGACAACCAGCCACGACCCACTCGCGAAACCAACGCAGCGATTCCTGATTGGCTCTGCCGAGTCGTGGCCCGGCTGCACGCCAAATCGCCAGATGATCGCTATCGTTCGGCAGCGGAGGTGGCTGAGTTATTACAAAAATGTCTGGGACATGTGCAATCGCCATCAACGCCTTTACCTGCTGAACTTCGGTTACCGGAGCCATCACCGGGATCACTCCACCAGAATTGGCTGAAGGTTGCTTTGGCAACAGCGGTCGTGACCGCAATGGGAGCGATCGTGATGATGACGTGGCCGTCGCAGCCAGCAGAATCCAATTTGGCACGCCCGGCGGCGAAGGCGAGTGCAATGTCTTCGCCAACGGCAAAGAGCGATCTGACAACGACGTGGGATGAGATCCACGCCGGAGTTTGTGAAGACATTTTACAAAAGGCACGTGCCTTGGCAGAAGAAACAAAACGACCTTTGGACGACTAGCTCTACGTGGGGTAAGCATCCTGCTTGCCATATTCACCTCGCACTTCTTGCGAAGCCAAAACGCTTGCGAAGCCAAAACGCAAGCTGGAAGCTTACGCCACCTTCACCATCAAACGATCAAAACAAATCTGGGAGCTAATATGAGACGAGCAAGCAACAACGCAACCGCACTGCCCACGTTCATTATTTTGTTCGTGACATTCGCCTTGACAGGTAGCTGTTTCGCACAATCCGATCTTCAACTCAACGCAAATCCTATCGTCATCAAGCGAGTTGTTCTGAAGAATGCCAAGGCAACCGAAATTGTTCGTTGGTTGCGATTGACATTAAGCTCACCTCACGCGCAACAGGCCGACTTGGAAGCGGTGCCAGCAGACAATTCGATTAAGTTCGCATTGCAAGAATCGGAAGTGACTCACTTTACAAAACTCTTGTCCGCGTTGGATCAAGTCAATACTCCTGTCGGAAAGGTGCGAGACGATAAAGGGGAACTTCTTGTCGAAACTCGCCTGTTCATCCCGGTTCAAGAGAGCGTTGAGGACGTGATGGCAATGCTGGAAAAAATGCCGGAAGTTGTTGACAGCGCAAAGCTCACCTTAGGGCTCGCTTGCATCGTAGGACGAGGAAAGCCACAAGATTTGGACCGCGTCCACAAACTGCTACGAGAACGAAAAGTTGAATTGATGGAAACGCGAGTTTGGAGATGCAGGAAAGCCAGTAAATTGAAGACCTTGATGGCTCAAGCCAACGCAGCAGGGCTTCGTGTCGTCAGCCATGGCACGGAGCATCAACCGCAATCGACCAGCCATAAGTTCGTGATGATTGCACGAGGCGAGTCGATGACATTCGAAGCATTCGCCCCAAAAGTCACTGGTGGCTGGTTCGTTAAGGGATCGCTAAGATTTCAATTACTCGCCGGGGAGTTGACGCCTCTGCCTTCACTACCTGTTACTCAGCCCTCCCTGCCACCAGCAACTGCTGCGACCGATCCATTTCCTTCTTATCCACCATTTCATTCTTATCCACCAGTGCAGACGACCGCTGCGTCAGATCCTCTCGACGCCCCTCAGGATCCCCGGGATGTCGTCGAGCACAGGATGATCAAGGTTAGGCACGCAGATCCGACCGAAATCGTCAAAATGTTGCGAGACTTAATGGACCTTCATACCGGGATCGCAAAGGCTGGCAACACAATCATCCTCCGTGGTGTCAAGGAGCAAGTGATTGCCGAGATAGAAGAGTTGATCTCTCAACTGGAAATGGACGCGTTAAAACGGCGACAAAAAGAAGAGATAATGATACGAAAGGTCTCTGAAGATCAAAGCAAGCTACAAGATCTGCGAATGAAACTCGGCGAAGAGCACCCGGAAGTTCAGAAAGCTAAAAGAAGTTTGGGAGCATCATTAACTGAACTTGCCGCAGTTGCACCGCACAGCAGTGCCTTGCGTGCGTCAACTGAAAGCATGTTTGGTCGCCCACCATCGGCTGGAAGCGCATATCGCAGAACACCAGCACCAACCCGACAAAGTTATCAGGAGCAGACGTCGCAAACTACTTTCAATAACACCAAGTCCAACGCCCAAGGGTTAACCGTAAATGACTTGAGCATTGAAAATAGTGAAATGGCGGGCAGAAAATTGCGTTGCAGTGCCCTTGCTGAACTGGCGGACAAGGCGACAGAAGCATTGCTTGAAGTAAAGGCCTCCGGCACCGCCAGTGCAGAAGAGCTAAAAGCACAAGAAAATAAGCTGACGGCGGCGGTTGAGCTGGCACTGCATGCACAACTGAAACTTCAATCCGCTCAACTAGACGCTGCTCAAAAAGAACTCGACAAGGCTCGGCAACAACTGAACGAGCACAAAAAGAACGTATCCGAAATCGTCAAGCGCCGCGTCGAATTACTGGCAAACAGCCCCGACCGTTGAAACCAGGACGCGACACCTCCTAAGTTCGTCTTTCGCAGAAATTGTTTTTACCCGCGTTTCTGGCGATTACTGATCTGCCATCTTCGAGCCAAGCGTCAACGATTCTTTGGAAAAACAGCCTTTGCGTAACGAGATTCTGAAAAAGTGCAAAAGACGAACTAAGAGTCCGTCCAAGAACCCATTCAAAATCGCAATCAGCAACATTGCAATATCCCGCGAACGGGTACGCAACAGACTCGCAGTCAGGCACCAAAATCGACCACGCTTACTTCATTTCGACCAACTCAACGGACTTGATGATATCCAGTCGGGGATACTTCTTCAGCAACCAAGCGTTGCCTCTAGCGATCAGTGAACCTTGGTCTTCCGGGGCGTTTTCCCCGTATTCGGTATTGATCTTGCCGACCACTTCCAAGCCTTCCACCACTTTTCCGAACGGGGTGAATCCCTGCCGATCAAGAAAGTTGTTATTACCAAGATTAACAAACATCTGAGCCGACCGACTGTTGGGCAAGCCGGTTTTCGCAAACGTGACATAGCCTGGCAAATTGGAAGCGTTTGCCGGTGGATCGTCCTTGATGGTCGAATCCTTCCAATGTTTTGAAACGTTCGGGTCACCGTGAACACCGAACTGAAACATGAAATTCGGTACAGCTCGGAAAATCGCGATGTCGTTGAAGTAACCAATGTCGACCAGGTTGTAGAACCGGTCGGCTCCGTTGGGCGACCAAGCCCGAGTCACTTCAATCACGAAATTACCTTTGGTGGTGACAAATTTGGCGTGGAATTTCTCCGGCGCGGTTTTGTTCGCCAGTGAAGGATTGGTCAACGCCGGATGAGCTGCACCTTTTGTCTGAGACCCACCAGTGTTCCTAGTGTTAGAACCTGTCGCTGGTTGCTTCATGCTGGAACCGGTCGCCGGTTGCTTTGTGCCAGAACCTTGTTTCTTCGTTGGCGACTGAGCAACGCAACCGGATGAGGCCGTGGTGAACAGCAGCAAGGTAATCAATGTCGCGATAGTGGAAAATCGGTTGAGCGAGTACATGTGACGGAGTTCCTTCCTTGAGTCAATGAATGCGTAGGGTTACGGACGGGATGCCGACCGGGTTCGGACAATCGTCTCTCAGTTTACCTCGGTTGGCAATCGAGGTCGAGCGACCCTTGGCGCCGAATGCAACCCATTGCTATCCCGCGTTGGCCACCACACTCCTGATGTGTTGGATTGAGTTCGCTGTCACATAAACAACGCCGCAAAAAATAGCGCAACGCTGAGTCCAGAATAGCGTTGGACTAATTTGCTTCCGGTTTTGTTTCCGCGATTGAATATCTAGCGACATGAGAATCAATCCGGAAATGATCGCAAGCGGCGGGCTAGCAATTGCGATGGATACAAAGACCATCAGGCCAATCAAGCTTAACGTCGAGATCCTATATCGCCGATCTGCCATCCAGTTCAAACAAGTGAGCGCTAGCCCAATCGCATAAAACACCAGAGATAGTATTGCGAACTCATCGGTTTGCGCGACAGTTTCCCAGCTCAACAACTTGGTGTCCGCAAGGCTGGAAGCGACGAGTATTCCGAACAACATATACCAAGGAAAAAGCAAACTCGTTCCTCTTAACTCGTCCATCTAGATCGACCAAAATAGCGGCAGGGCTCACCGGGCCGCAGCAAACCGTTTTGATTTTAAAGGCCGCGCGACCCGCGGCGCCGTGTGCAACCCATTGCTATCTGGCGATCAGGAGAGGCGTCATCTATTCGAATGGTTTACGGCATTTTCTTTCGTATGAACAGCTTCAAAATTGGCCACATGTATTTGCCAGTTGTTCAAAATGCTTAACAGTTGCTCATTTTTGATCGCATAACTGTTCAGCAGACAGACATCAAACTGACCAAATGAAAACATTCGGCTCATCTTTTTGGTGTTGAGTCGAAACCCGATCACATCACCACCATCAACGCCACATATTCGTATTGATTCAACTTGCCCCCACTCAATGCTGCGACGTCCCATCAAACATGTCTCATGAATCCCAGCTTCGTCAATCACCAGTGAGAATTTGTCGCGCCACGCAAGATAGATTGAGATGGCCACGACACCGAACATACAAAGCACACCAGCGGCGAGAAAAAACACCCACTTGAACGGCTGTGGGTCAGTATGGAAATAACCTATCGCAAACATAATCGACACTGCCATAACAATTGCCAGCCCGAAGATGTAGGTCCGGACGGAAATAGCAATTTCCTGTGATTCAAATTGAGCCAATCGCTCGGTGTTCATTTTGTTTAGCCTCGAGGGTGTGATTTTATGATCGTATCAACTTACAGCTCAAGGGTGTAAAACCACCAATGGCCATCTGGTGCTGGCGGAAGCGTACCTTGAAGCAGCGATCTTACCACGTCACCAAATCTGGCGATTGGCTCTGTCTCAACGGGGCCATTGCGTTGAAGGCCGAGCCCTGTGTCGTCCAATAGTTTCCACGAGTTTATTTCAGTTATTGAAAGCGTTTCAATTTTTCGTAGTTCGAAATTTGACTCATTGCAAACTGCAACAACTGTATCGATTTCTGATTCTGTCCAATCGTCATTCAGTGGAAATCAGAAGTCGGTAATCACAGAACAAGGACGCCAATTGTCGCCGCTAGCTAATGATCGCCATGAACGCCAATTCGTGACACCCTGGCGTCTATCATGTACTTCGGAAGGTTTTTACGACACAGCCCTGAATGAAGCGAGCGAGCGAGCGATGTCTGAACTACGAGAGATTGCATCAATGCCAGCGCCCGTTGCCAAACGGGCGAAGGTGTGCCGAAGACCTCAGCGTAAAAACCATGTTGTTGTACGAACCGGGCCACTTCTAGACGGTTTCCCACTGTTCACGTTCGCGAGGCGTATCGCGAAACACTTTAACCTTCCAGCCCGGCTCACGGCCGTAGTCTTTGTATTGCATTCAGCCCGGCATCCAACTCGGGAACATGGCCATCAGGAGCCGTTGGATCGCGAACGCATCATCGCGCTCGATTATCCCGCAGACCTCGATCCCGTAGCAGTCATGGATAGGGTCAACGGACGAATAGTGGCTGAGCCAGTCAAATCCCTCGTCCGTGAGACGCTGCATTACGTCGTTGCGCACCTCGAACAGCTCTGGGGCAAATCGAAATGCGTCCATTGAAACAGTCCTTGGTGAGAGCGAGATGACTAAGTGACAACAACCGAACAGCTAGGTTCGCACAACAAATACATGGACGACACAACGTCGTAACCCCAGAACGATTGGTTGCGGTAATTGACATCTACAGCAGACGACATGGGGAGACAGTTCCCTGAACCGGATAACGACCGCGGTCACCGGGGCGCGGCAAACAAACTAAACATCGAAACCCGCTTCGCGTGCATCGATGTCGATGAAAGAGTTGGTTAATTCGAAAACGGCTCTCCGAGACAATGGGAGACGAGCGATCGTCTTGATCTTGTGGATCAAACCGGGCTCAAAACTTACTAAGTCCCTCTCGGAGAACCTCCAGTATTATACCCTGAAATCGGTCAACATGCAAAACAACTCACCGTCTCATCACAAAACCAGGCGGGTGATGTGATCCCACGAAGGAATATGTCGACGTGCAATCGCAAACGAAAAAACGATCTGCAACAGCTGCCTCGTGACGATCAAAATTCCGACTACGCTCAAATCAGATAGAAAATCCAAAATCTCACTAAACTCTTTCAGCAACGTTTTGAGATGCGGCGTTTCTGGTAGACGCGGGTAGACACGCTATCCGCCAAGACCTCCGCTACCATCATCGCCATAACGCTCTAACGTGTACCACTTGTGTCCGCATTGTTTGCACTCATAAATCCGTCTTGGCCGGATTGTTATCGTGCATAATCCGTTGCAATTCACGCAGCGAGCCGGAATCAATCCCGCAACCAATTTAGCGAGTGACCATTGGACGAAAACGATGCCGCACAACACCAACAGGCAACCGAAAAATGTTAACTCGAGTGTGTTGATTGCAACGACACCAATGAACATGGCAATCGCTCCGCCGATCCATGGAACGAAAAATGAAAGACGGTTGTGCAGTTTCGGTGACATGGCAGATATCT
The DNA here is from genome assembly GCA_937928215.1 of uncultured Pirellulaceae bacterium. Taxonomy (GTDB): domain Bacteria; phylum Planctomycetota; class Planctomycetia; order Pirellulales; family Pirellulaceae; genus Mariniblastus. Next base: position 24,017 of record CALFWL010000093.1, read on the forward strand.
GGAATTCACTTGAGCATAATAACGTCCGGGCTCACCGGGCCGCGACAAACCGGCATAACATTGAAAGCCGCGCGGCGCGCGGATTTTTGAACAGGAGTTCGCAGAGGAAACAAAGATTGGAGTGGCAATACTGCTCAATTTGCAAATGCTTTCTTTTTCCGTTCCCTCCGTTATCTCCTGTTCTATTGTTTTGGTTGCGGTTAGGCCGCGTTGGGCCGGTCGATGGCACGTTCTGGGCACGCAAGCAATTTGAAGCAACCAATCCCAAAAAAATAACGAAAATTGTTTCACGATTCATTTGGTTTTTCCTCGAACCAAACCCAAGCCCAAGCCCGCGACCTTGGACATGAAAGCCGTCGGCCCTTGCTGAAACGGATGGTAAAGCCAAAACGCCCGGATGGTAAAGCCAAAACGCCCACAAGTTGCCACTACAAGTTACCGGAAGAACCAAAGATAAGACTGCCAAGTAAGTGACTGTGATCTGCCCACTCAGCCTACCGCCACATGTTTTCGAACGAGCTGGCGACCGACGCCTGATCGCTGAGCATCCACGCTGCCGTTCCAATGGCCAGCAAGACGGATAGGATGACCAAGGGTATTCCAAACAGATTCGAGCCCACCGGGATTTTCTCCAACGCTTTTCCGAGTTCGATTTCCAACGTGGTCCAACCGTCCTGACTCTGGTTATGCCCGACAGCAGTCAGTTGCACGTTACGCAACCAACGCACCGGTTCGGCGTGCAAATGGACTCCCATCGATGGAATGATCAGACTGTCGCCCACCCACCGGCTCTTGCGATCCATCTCCATCGCGACCAGCGTTAACGCCGGACGAAGTTTGTCCATGGAAACGTTGTAGATCACAATGCGAGACCGCATCAGCAACACGATCAGCGAAACACACAGGCCGTAAAACACCAGCAGCATCACCCAGACCCACGCGCCAAACTGGCTGGCCGCACTTTCTGGAAAAAAAAGTTCCATGGGGCCGGTCACCATCAAGCCGACGATTCCAACACCCAACGCCGCAATGTCACGTGCTCCTGTCGTCAGGAAGGGGCGGCGGCGCAGGTTCAATAACCCCATCATCAGCAAGTAGACTGCTAACGGAACAACGGCAATGCAAAAATGGAGTGGGTCCATGATCGAGATAAAGAGTTAAACTTCGTGGGAAGCATCATCTTAACCCTTAACCGATGGAACTCGTAGGCTATCGCCATGAGGTTTTGGTCGCTTAGACGGATGCCGCTGGTCCAGCGAGTCGCTTGCCAATCGCGATTCCACAAGCGACTGCCACCAGCCCGAAAACCAGGCTCGCCCCCACGTTGGTTCCTGCCACTACCCAGCGATCCTGCTGGAACAGCCCGAGCGTTTCTGCGCTGAATGCCGAAAACGTGGTCAATGATCCCAGAAAACCAATACCCAGATGGTGTTTTAACCAAGGCATTTGTTCACCAACGCGACTGCCGATCAACAAACCCATCAAAAAGCAGCCGACGACGTTGGCAATCAACGTCCCCAAAGGAAAAGCCACATCGGTCAATCGGATCACCAGCGAACCGATTCCGAACCGAGCGATGGCTCCGATGGCTCCGCCCAACGCAATGAGTGCGACATTCATGTTGGCCCGTTGGGAAAAGGGAAACGCGACGGCTTGCAAGATATTTTTTGATCCATGATCAGCACTAAAACTTGATGCGAGCTCCGCCAAAAATGTTGGACGTTTCGTAATCGAAACCAAAGTTGCCCAACTGTAGCGAGTCAGCCTTCAAGTATCGATATTCGACGAATACATCCAGCATTCGGTTGGTTCGAAAGTTCAACCCGCCGATCGCTTGGTAGCCAAAGCTGGAGTCCGAATCATCCACTCCAGCCAATGCGTTGACTCCACCGAGGGCGGCTTCGGCCTCCACGTTGACGAAACCGAAACCGGCTCCGACGTAAGGTTTGACTCGGTGGGATGGAAACTTGATGAACTCCCACATCACGTTTGCCATTCCGGAATAAGATCGAATGCCCGCGTTTTCCAGAACCGGAGCAACAAACGCCGGATTGCCAGGCATCGTCAACGAAGCCAGATCATTTTCGCGAAATGAGAACTCAAGCTCGGTGCGAAGATTGCGACCTTGATACTGGCCCAACGCCGCTCCCACGCCATACCCGTCGTCTAGGTCAAACCGGAAGTCACCAACCGTGTTCGACAACGCACCATCCGTGTCCGCCACTGTAATTGGCGAAAGGTTGGTGTAGCCGCCAAACAGCGACAGATAGAACATCGAATCGATGCATCCGTTGACGATGCCCGTTCCACAACTGTTGCAACCTCCGTTGGCATAGCCTGGCGTGCCGTTACAGCCTGACTGACATACGTCCTCGTACACCGAGCCGTAGCTTGGACCGGGTGCATACCCGTCGGTTACCGCAGTTGTGTACGAATCGACGACAGAGACTGGAGCGTATTCTGGCTGTGCGTAACTTGGCTGTGCGTAACTTGGCTGTGTGTAACCAGGTTGCGAATAACCAGGCTGCGAATAACCAGGTTGCGAATAACTTGGCGGAAGCGGTGCGACATCGGAAGCATAAGCGTTTGGATCGGCTGCCCCGAAATTGGGTTGCCGTTGAAGAAATCGTTGCTGACTGTCCGGACGGTACCAGGATTCCGGCCCGTTTTTCGCTGATGGGTGCCGTGGATCGGCAGGATCGTACAGGCTTGGATCAGAATCATCCGGCTCGAGACGGTCTTCCTGATCATTGCGGTCATCACGCCCGGTGGATCTCGGGGCCGGCCGATTTGTTTTGCGCCGCCCAATTGGGTCGCGTTGGTCTGGACGCGGCACCGTTTGACGAGGAATCACGCCTGGCAACAGATCCTCATCACTTAGAATGCTCGGATCCTTGAATCGGTTGATCGCGTCTGGAGGAAGGACAACGCCGTTACCATCGTCTGGTTCTTGTGGCTGGGCATCGATCGGAAATTCCGGGAAGTCCGCTTCCGTCTGTTGCCGGTACGCGCGAGAAAAAATAGGGACCGGTTTTCTCGTGGTTGACACGGGTAACGCAGCAACGGCCTCAGGAAATTTTCGGAACGGAAGCTCAACGGAACGCTCGCTGTTATCTGCGGTGTTCCAGTACTGGCCGTCCTTTCCCGTGGGACGCAGCATGCTGCCGGTTCTGGTTCTTCTAGCCAATCTTTCGTGCGTGCCTTGAAAGATCGGCGTAGGATCCGTGCGAATGGGTAATTGGTAGGTCGCTTGAGTCACCTTCGGCTGGGACCGTCGCTGAGGTTTGACCGGTGGCTGACTCTGGCCGTGCCCGCGTCTCGATCGATAATGATCGATGCCGGAAATCTGCGCCCGCGCGACCGAGTCAGCAGTCCCTAGAAACAGGACGACTAACAGGGCTAGGGTAAACTTGCTGCGGTAGCTTCCCATCGGGAACTCACTCCAAATCCATGCAAATTAACGGCGCGCGAGCTCTGGCGAATGCGAAGATTCTGTAAACCTTCACGATTGCGATCTCGGTCAGAGTCGGAGCATGGGGGGAGTGATCCGAATCGTTCGGAAAATGCGAATAATCCGAACAACCCGATTGATCGACAGAATCGTCATATCTTCACCAGCCCGAACCGGTCAGAATCCTGTCTTTCAGCTAAAAAAGCGGAATACGCACCAACAAACCCGTGGGGCCGCTTCGCGAAACGAGCACGACGCGTAAAATACGCGATTCCACGTCATCGAGATCCGATCGCGTGAGTTTCCCTGATGCTGTTCGAATTTGTCCCCAAATCAGCCTGAATGCCTCAACAACAGACCATTCTCAGTCACCAGTTCCCTAACGGTTTGACCCTGGTGGCCCAGTCGATGCCGGAGTTGGAATCGGCCGCGTTTTCAATTTCAATTCCCGCCGGGTGCCGGTACGATCCCTCAGACAAACGAGGCCTGGCAAATTTTGCCTGCGAGATGCTCCTGCGAGGCAGTGGCGATCTGACCAACCGCCAGTTTGTCGAAGCGCTCGAGTTCAACGGAGTCGACCACTCTTCGTCCGTGTCCGTCTACAACACAAATTTTGGCGGAGCGATGCTGGCAACGCACTTGCATGACACGCTTCGGCTGTTTGCAACGATGTTGCTTGACCCGTTGTTTCCAGCCGATCAACTGGAAGACGGTCGACAGGTTTGCTTGATGGAGGTCGCGTCGCTAGAGGATGAACTCGCCCAACGAGCCATCATGGAGCTGCGTTCAAGGTATTATGGCGATCCGGATGGGCGTTCGAGCGAGGGATCATTCGAGTCGCTACAGTCGATCACGATGGATGACATTCGGTCCTTTCACCAGCAGCATTATCGTCCCGACGAAACCATCGTTTCGGTGGCCGGGAAGTTCGACTGGGACGCACTCCGGGATCACATCGGATCGCTGCTGGGCGACTGGGAATCCAAACCCGCGGCTGCGGTCGAGCTGATAGAGCCAACGAAGCAAAATTATCACATTGATTTCCCAAGCGAACAGACACACATCGCGATCGCTTACCCTGCCCTACCCTACCGCTCAGAGGAATATTTTCTCAACCGGGGATCGGTCGGGGTGCTTAGCGATGGGCTCAGTTCTCGCCTGTTCACCGAAGTTCGTGAAAAGCGAGGACTTTGCTATACGGTTTCCGCGTCGTATCACTCGCTGCGTGACCGGGCATGCGTCGTTTGCTACAGCAGCACGACGAAAGAACGGGCTCAGGAAACGCTGGATGTGTTGATCGAGCAGTTGACTCGATTGGGCAACGGAATCGAAGCGGACGAACTGCGACGACTTCAAATTCAAGTCCGCAGCAGCCTGATCATGCAACAGGAAAGCTGTCGCGCTCGGGCGAGCGCGATCGCAGGTGATTGGATGCATCTGGGACGAGTCCGGACGCTTGATGAAATCAGTGACAAAATCAACGGATTGACGGTCGAGTCCGTGAATCAGTTTCTGGCAGAACATCCTCCACGCGATTTCGTTGTGGTTACCCTTGGCGCTGAAGCACTGGAGAGTCATCGTGACATCGTATCGGCAACATGAATTGGCAAACGGTCTGACGGTCCTTGCCGAGTGCAATCCACAGGCTTACACGTCCGCATTTGGATTTTTCGTCAAAGCTGGCTCGCGCGACGAGCACAAACAGATCGGTGGCGTCAGTCACTTTCTGGAGCACATGGTGTTCAAGGGAACGCCCAACCGGACGGCCGAACAGGTGAATCTGGAACTGGACGAACTGGGCTCGAACTCGAACGCTCGAACCAGCGAGGAAAGCACGATCTATCACGCAGCCGTGCTGCCGGAGTTTCAAACTCAGATTGTCGAATTGCTCAGCGATACGATGCGACCTTCGCTTCGACCAGAGGATTTTGAAACGGAAAAACAAGTCATCATCGAAGAAATCAAGATGTACGCCGATCAGCCTCCTTACGGCGGGTACGAGCGAATCATGGAAGAGTTTTTTGGCGATCATCCGCTTGGCCAGAGCGTCCTCGGCACGACGGAGACGGTTTCGGCAATGACTCCCGACCAGATGATGGCCTACTTCCAGCAGCGGTACAGCCCATCCAATATCGCGTTAGCGGCTTCTGGAAATATCGACTTCGATTTATTGGTCAAAGACGCAGAGAATTGCTGCGGTTCGTGGGAGCGTTTTGATGCGTCTCGTTCGGTCCAGAAAGCCGACTACCGATCGGGTTTCATTTCGATGCATCAACCTGTTTCCAGCCAGCAGTACATTCTGCAATTGGCTCCCGGCCCGGCGTTCAGCGACGACGATCGCTTTGCAGCCCGATTGATGAACACCATCGTTGGAGACGACAGCGGAAGTCGCATGTATTGGGAGTTTCTGGATTCGGGAGCCGCAGAATCAGCAGGAATGGGTGGCTACGAGTTCGATGGAAGCGGTTCGATTATGACTTTCATCTGCTGCGATCCTGATCGAGCGCAGGAAAATTTGAATCGACTGCTGAAATTGCAGCGGGACGTAAAAGCCAACGGCGTCACTCAGCGAGAGCTTGATCTGGCCAAAAGGAAAGTGGCCTCCCACATCGTATTGGCCAGCGAAAGAACGGAAACTCGGATGTTCAGTGTCGGATCCCAGTGGTTGACGGGACTGCCGTATCTCACTGCGTCCGAAATTGCAGCGGCCTACGACGCGGTTACTTTGCCTCAGGTGAACGACGCACTGGAGAAATGGACGCTTGAAACAAACATGACTCTTGTGGTCGGGCCCTGCGAAGATCTGGCGGCGGCGGTTTGATTCGTGCCGAGGCTCATAGCCGTCTTTCGCTCCGAGGCTGACATTTTTTGAGTTGAGGTTTTTAAAAGGTTGTCATTGCGCTACAACCATTGTTATGAAAAAGACAGCAAAAAACTCGAGCGGTTTTGATATTCGTTTTAACAAGGCCGAACGCCATCAGCACGAGTTCCGGGATATTTGTCTGGATGAGCTTGTCGCAGAAGTCCATCAAGTCCGCTCGGTCTGGGCTTATGTTTGCAGCCTCGAGCTTTCCCAATTCCATGCGGGCTATCAAGCGGTTGAAGGAAAGGCCGGTCGCAACCCTGTCGATCCTTGCATTTTGCTGACGATCTGGCTTTTCGCGACGATCGAAGGCATCACCAGCGGCCGTCGTCTTGCCAAACTTTGCAAACGAGATGCGGTTTACATGTGGATCTGCGGAAATGTCGGTGTGAACTACAACATGCTCAATGATTTCCGCGTGCAGCACACCGAAGCGCTACAAGAC
>CALFWL010000094.1 GCA_937928215.1 uncultured Pirellulaceae bacterium
CAACAGCTTCCGCTTACTCATGACGGTGTAGGTCAGATTGAGCCGAGCAAATTCACGCTGCTTGGGATGGTGAATTCCCAACTTTTCGATGTACCAATCGTACAGCGGACGATGGTGCTCAAATTCAAGCGTGCAAAGCGAATGAGTGATACCTTCCAGGGAGTCACTCTGGCCATGAGTCCAATCGTAGGTTGGGTACAGGCACCATTTATTGCCCGTCCGGTGGTGTTCGGTATGTCGAATTCGGTACATTGCCGGATCACGCAGATTCATGTTGTCGGACTTCATGTCGATTTTTGCCCGCAGCGATTTCTCTCCATCCTTGAACTCGCCATCTCGCATCCGCTGAAACAGATCCAGGTTCTCATCGACCGAACGATCACGGTACGGACTATCCTTGCCTTCCACGTTCCAGCCGCCCCGGTACTCGCGTACTTCCTCGAACGTCTGATCGCACACATAGGCATCTCCGCTTTTGATCAATTGCACTGCCCATTGGTACAGCTGATCAAAATAGTCGGATGCAAAATGCTCGCTGTCCCACTCGAAACCAAGCCACTTCACGTCGTCACGAATCGCGTCGACGTATTCGGTGTCCTCTTTTTCAGGGTTCGTATCGTCAAAGCGCAGATTGCACTTGCCACCAAATTCTTCCGCGACGCCAAAGCTCAAACAGATCGCTTTGGCGTGGCCAAGATGGAGGTAACCGTTTGGCTCAGGCGGAAACCGTGTGTGCACCCGCCCCCCGTTTACGCCAGCCGCAACATCGTCCGTGATCAACTGGCGGATAAAATCGAGCTTCTTTTCAGATTTTTCTGCGGACGTGTTCATGGTTCCGAATACCGATCAGGAGGACGCTTGTCATACATTACTCAAACCCACGCAAGAGAAAATTGCGGCTTGATGGTTTGCGCCAAATGGTAGCCGATCCCGCCATTCGAATCGATAGTACGGGGACATCGACTAGCCAGAGACATCGGCAGTCGGCACTTCAACTGGCAAGCCGAAGCTGAACAAAACAACGGAGGATCCGATGCCTCCTGATGCTGTGATGGAAGCATTGTCTCGGCTGTGGCCATTGCATCGGTCTGAAGAATTTACTCCACCGTTTGACCGCGTCGCTTTTCAAGTTCAGACAATGCCAATTCAATCCGGTTCACACAGCGTTCGCGCCCCAGCACTTCCAGCGTATCGAACAGGCCGAAACCGGCGGCTTTTCCGGTAACGGCAACGCGAATCGCGTGGATAATGTCGCCCGGTTGGATTCCGTGCGTTTCGCAAAATCCGTGCAGAACCTGCTCCAGATCGCTGGCAACAAACTCGGGCGTCGTCGCAAGTAATTTACGAAACTCGCCCAACAAAAAGCCGGCTTGATCAGGCTTCAGCAATCGCTTTGCGAAGGGTTTTTCTTCGAACTCCAGATCGTCATCGGCGACAAAAAACGTATCGAAGTTCAAAATGTCACCCGCCATCCCGATTCGATCGTCGGCGGCTTCCAAAATCTGCTTTAAGTAGGCCAACTCTTCACATTCGATCGGGGCAGACACCAGACCGGCTTTCTCCAAGAACCCCGTGCACATTTTCGCTTTATGCTTCAAGTGAAATCGGTTCATGTAGCGTCCTTGAAACGCCGTCAGCTTTTGAGGGTCGAAGCTTGCCTCGCTTTTAACCACTCGATCAAGTGAAAACTGCTTCAGCATCTCCTCACGAGAAAACTCTTCGGTCTCGCCATCGAGAGACCAACCGAGCAGCAACAGATAATTCACCAACGCATCAGGCAGGAAGCCAATGTCTCGATAGAAGTCCACCAGCACCGGATTAAATGTGCTTGGGTCGACCGCCTGCCCAATCTGCTCCGCCACCGCCGCACCGGACTGGTACAGCCGTTTGAAGTCTTTGTTGTTCAGGTACTTGTCGATCTTGCGTTTGCTAAGCTTGTTTTTGCTTCCGGGCTCGGCCACGAAAGGAATGTGAGCGTACTGCGGCAGCTCATAACCCAACGACTGAGCAATAAAAACCTGACGAGGCGTGTTGGAAAGGTGCTCAACCGCACGCACGACGTGAGTGATCTCGAAGTCATGATCGTCAACAACGGTCGCAAGGTGATACAAGCACGTTCCATCCGCTCGCTGGATCACGTGGTCTTGTTCCCGAGCCCACTCAAAATCAACCTCGCCTCGAATCAAATCGTCGATTCGGCAGACTCCGTCGCGAGGCATCTTCAAACGCACGACACAGCTTCGACCTTCCGCCTCGAACGCGGCCGCTTGCTTGTCCGTTTCCGCCATCCACTTTCGGCTGTAGACAAATTCACGCTTTTCTTTTTCTGCCGCCTCGCGCTCAGCCGTCACCTCGGCAGTCGTCGCATAATCGCGATACGCATGACCAGAATCCAGCAGTTTTTTCGCAGCCGCCTGATATTTATCCAACCTCTGCGATTGAAAGTATGGTTCGTGCGGCCCACCGATTTCTGGTCCCTCGTCCCAGTCGATCCCCAACCAGCGGAAACCGTCCAGAATCGGCTGCAACGCCTCGCCCACATTCCGCTGGGCGTCCGTGTCGTCAATCCGCAGGATGAATTGACCTCCCGCTTGTTTGGCCAGCAGCCAATTGAACAAAGCCGTCCTGACGCCACCGATGTGCAGGTAACCGGTTGGGCTGGGAGCGAATCGAGTACGAATGGACATGGGCCAAGGTGCCGAAAAAACAGAATCAGAAACGTTGTTAGTGAGAAACGTCGGATTCTAAGTGAATTTGCTGATCAGGAACAGCGAGCAGCAGGCCGTAACACCACGCATCGGTTAAGTAACGAATCCCCTCGAAGTCCATCCTCATCTGAGGAGCCCAAACGTTCTCAGGTCGCTCACGCCGCGCGATTCTGGCGTCGTTCAAGCTTCCTCTGACGGCGACGCTCCGCTTTGGAAAGCTTGGGTTGTTCATCGGAGGTTGCCTCGCCGTCAAGAGGCAAGACCTGCGACGATTTCTGTTTTGCTGTGGCCTTCTGTGCTGTAGCTTTCTTCGCCGCGGCTTGTTCTCGAATCTGCTCCATCCGATTCTTGGATGCACTCGCTGTCGCGACCGGTGTTGCATTTGACTTCGAAGGAGTGCTAGACGATTTTGGCGCGACCGGTTTTGGTGCGGGTTTCTTCTTCGCTTTCGCCGTTGGCTTGACCGACTTTTTCTTCACAGATTTTTCAGGCTTGGCTGTGACCTCACGAGCGGGCAACATCCCGTTGGCCGCCAGATAAACATGCCTGGCATAGGTCAGCACGGCTAGGAAGGCGCAGACGGCGAAGAGCGGCCATGTATTGGCAGCCATCAGCGACAAGTTCGCTTCGGCTATCCGATCACGAACCCGAGGAATGGTCGAAAATATTGAGCCGCTTCCGGCCAGCCATGCTACAACAATCAGTGCCGTCGATCCGCGCGAAGCTCGGGTCTCCCACAACCCGAACATCACGATCACGGTCAGTACCAAGCACGCCGCAACCATGAGAATCGGAATGGGGCCAATGGAAGGCAAATAACCAATGGTTGCGGTCAGAACATTCTGAAGCAACTGACCGAGCCCGACCGTTGCTGCAACACTACCCACCAAAAAAACGATCGACGCCCAGAACCATAGTCGATAGCTACCGCGATAGTCGTCGCACCGATGTTTGCGCAAGTGATAAACTTGCAAGCAAACGACCGCTGCGGATCCCAGCAACACGGTCGTGAACCACGACGTAAATGTGCCGCTTCCCGTCAATGACAAGGTTGCGACACCTGCTTCGCCAATAAAATCTTGCAGCGAGGTGGCGTAGATCGCCATCGCGTTGAGAGCCGCGACGGAACCGATCAGCAGTAGCACCAGCGCCGAGTACGCCAGCCAACGCTTGGGGATCAGATCCGTTGTTTTTGGTTGGCTTCTTCTTTCGGCCCCATACCCGTACATGCGTTTGGGCGAGCGTTCCAACGGGCTGGCCGAGTCGCTCTGATTGGCAGCAGCGATGGAGTCGGATGGTTCGATCTCCGCGTCCGTGGATTCATCAAGAATCACCCTCAGTCGCCGAGAATCTCTGTTACGTAACACCATCGGACTCGCTTCACCTCGCTTGCCATCGACACCTGTTCTTTGAACATCGGCAAATCAAGCGATTGAAACAAGCGTTTTCCACGAAGGAAAACATGACACCTTTGGGCAGAGACTCAACGCCAAGCCGGGCTCCCTGAACTGAAATTTTACTCAAGAGGCAACGACCAAATCATCATTGCAACACAAAGTCAAATTATGCTTGCACATCGTTTGCCAGCAAACCAACGTTTTCAATTTCCACTTCGACCCGATCACCCGCTTTCAAAAACACTTGGGGTTCTCGCCCCGCTCCGACGCCCGCAGGCGTGCCTGTAAAGATCAGGTCGCCGGGTTCCAGCATGCAGAATTTTGAGAGATGTTCGATCAGTTGATCGATCGGAAAAATCATTTGAGAGGTATTCGAATCCTGCATCATGTTGCCATTGAGCCGCAGCCTAATCGAGAGGTTATGCGGATCGGCAATTTCGTCCTTGGTGACAATGGTCGGACCGAGCGGAGCAAACGTGTCAAACGTTTTCCCCAACAACCACTGGCCACCGGGGCGCCCTTTTTGCCAGTCCCGCGAGGACACGTCGTTTCCGCAGCTATAACCGAACACATGATCCAACGCATTGGCGCGAGAGATGTTTTTTCCTGGTTGACCGATCACGACCACCAATTCGGCTTCGTAGTCCACGTGCGCGGCAATGGCCGGCAATTGGATCGGCTGTTCTGGCCCGATGATCGCTGAGGCAAACTTGCTGAACACAACCGGAGTGTCCGGCGGTTCACCTCCCATTTCGCGGGCATGGTCAGCGTAGTTGGTGCCGATACAAATGACTTTACTCGGACGAACCAGCGGAGCCAAAATGGTCAGCTGATCAAGTGGTAACTCGCGAGACACCGGCAAATCTGCGATTCCAAGGCCGCCTGCGCACTGCCGCACCAGCCCATCAAGGTCTTCGGCACAGTCCAACAAAAAACAATTCCGGTTCTCAATTCGAGCAACCACGAGCTGGCCGGTATCTGTTTTAACGGAGGCGAGTATCATGAAAGGGAGTTTGTCGATTTGAATTCGTTTGTCAATCTTCGCACGATCGCCGAGCCATTCGATTTAATCGAAACGACAGGCATAACCGTCGTTGCCAACCTGCCAGGCTTCGCGAACACGAAATACTCTAGGACAATCAACGAGGCGGACCGATCGGCAATCTACATTTCCCGGTCCCGCGAATGGCCAAACTTCGTTCTTCGTCATTCGCACTTTCATTTGATCTGCGCCAAGACATCCAACATTATCAATGTCGACACCTGATCCCAATTCCTCGCTCACCCCGGCAGCTCGCCAATTGAACTGGCCGTTGTTCCGTCAGCACATGCTGGACAATGTTCGCGATGGCGTTGTCTTTGTTGACCCGCACGGCAAAATCAAAGTCTGGAATCGTGAACTGGAATCGATCACCGGGATGACCGCTGGCAAGGTCTTGGAACAGGAATTCTCACCCGCGATTCTCCAACTGAGTGACACCGAAGGATCACCGCTGAGCAAATCCGAGTGCCCTCTAACCGAGTGTCTGCAAACGGGCGTTCAGTCCAATGGCGAGTACCGAATTAGCGGTCGCAGTGGTCGAGAAGTCAAAGTGGAAATCACTTTCATCCCCGCCTTATGTGCCAAAGGGCTGATCCATGGGGCTGTGTTGCTGGTTCACGATTATACCATCCAACTGGACCTGCAGCGACAACTGAAAGACCTGTACGAGTTTTCGACTCTCGATCCATTGACCCAAGTCGCTAATCGAAGCGAGTTCGAACGAGTACTCGAAGAGTACGTGCGGGCTCATCAATCAACCAACTTTGTTTGCAGTCTGATCGTTTGCGACATCGATTTTTTCAAACAGATCAACGACAACTACAATCACCACATTGGTGATCAGGCGTTGGTGGCATTCGCCAGCCTGTTGAAAAAATTCGTGCGATCCAAAGACGTAGTTGCTCGTTATGGCGGCGAAGAATTCGTCATCTTGTGTGCGAACTGTGACGGCGCAGCGGCCGTCCAACGAGCCGAAGAAATCCGAACAACGCTGACTCAAACGCCTCAGCCCATGCTTGATGGCAAGTGCATTACGGCCAGTTTTGGTGTTTCGCAATTAACGTCGGCGGACTCACCCACTGACCTGTTCGTCCGCGCGGATACGGCGTTGTTGAACGCGAAAGAAGAAGGACGCAACCGAGTCGCCTGCGAAACCGGCATTGAAGACCCGCAAGCCATCAGAGCAGGTAAAGGGGAAGCCCTTTCCGATGCCGGTCTAGTTTGGAAAAAAAGCCAAGGCACCCTGCTGTTGAGCGAAGAGTTCAAGACGACCACACCCGTTCCGCTGGTCGTCAGCAAACTGCGAGGCTACATCGTCGAACGTAATGCCGAACTTCTACGCATCGAAGCCGATTGGGTTTCAATGCAAATCGAATGCGTCGATCCGAACAACTCCGGGCGACGTGGTTCTTTCATCGCCGATATCGAATTTCAGGTTCGCACGGTTAACAAGATTGAGCAAACCCGTCGCAATATTGGCAAGGAAACTTTCATTCGAATCACATTGCGTGAAGCCAAACGCAAATGGTTTTCTACCAACGCGACCGACTTGGCTCCCCAAATGCTCCGCGACATCCGAGACTTTCTGATGATCTCGGACAGCGACTCGCGATTGAAAGTGGAACCAGCAACGAGCTCGGATGTCGTCCGTTGATTCGGCTGAACGGGTCAGCTGAACGCTCGACTGCTTCGTAAATGAGACGCCTCTTCGGATCAATTTTGCCAGTCAGATTCGGCGATTCTGATCATTCAGATCTTGATTGCGACCCGCGTCAATCCCAACGCCCACCAAAGTGGAAGTTAATGCTTGATGTTGGTTTTTCGACGCCCACCTTTTGCAGGGTGACGGGCGGCATGAAATTTACCGCAAGGCAGACTATTACGACGCGATACCAGCCGCCTGACGGGTAAGTTTCATTTCGCGTCCTGCTTGACACTCCAGCCCGAAGCTCCAGCTCGACCATCGGTCAGCCCACGTTTTGACGCTCTCGCCCGTGGCTGGGCGATTGCCGTTGTTAAAACGACCCGTTAAAATTCGGTCTGCTACAGCAACAGCTCTAAACCAACAGCAAAATTTTTTCCCGTTTGCCGTCGCAACGAACGTGTCGGTTTTCGAGAATCCAAATACTAAGGAAATACTATGGCTTACGAACTTCCCGAGCTTCCATACGCGAAAGATGCGCTCGAGCCTCACATCGACGCCAAAACGATGGAAATCCATCATGGCAAGCATCACGCTGGCTACGTCGCCAAAGTGAACGCAGCGATTGAGGGCACCGACCTCGGATCAAAGTCGATTGAGGAACTGATCTCCAACCTAGATGCGGTTCCTGAAGACAAGCGTGGCGCAGTCCGAAACAACGGTGGCGGTCATGCAAACCATAGCCTGTTCTGGAGCGTGATGTCCGGCAGTGGCGGCGGTAGTCCGACTGGAGATCTGGCAGCTGCCATCGATGCCGAATTCGGCAGCTTCGATACCTTCAAGGAAAGGTTTTCCACAGCCGCTGCGACTCGCTTTGGCAGCGGCTGGGCATGGCTGAGCGTTGACGGTGGCAAGCTGGTCGTGGAAAGCACGCCCAACCAAGACAGCCCGTTGATGGATGGCCGCACTCCAATCCTCGGACTTGATGTCTGGGAGCACGCCTATTACCTGAACTACCAGAACCGGCGTCCCGATTACGTTTCGGCCTTCTTCAACGTCGTTGATTGGAACGCAGTCGGCGAACGCTATGCGGCAGCAAAGTAGG
>CALFWL010000095.1 GCA_937928215.1 uncultured Pirellulaceae bacterium
TGAATCAGTCAACGGGATTTCAGTCAACTTGCTGAGTCGAAATCGGTTCGCTCTCTTCTGAAAGCATTTTAGCAATCGCGGATAGTCGGTAGATGTCCTGAACACCGGATGCGATGTAGCGAACGCTCCCTGAGCGGTCAACAAATACCGTTGTCGGCAAAAGCTGCTTGCCGGGAAGTTGATCGGTTACCGAATGGTCGCCCAAGCCGATTGGAAAATTGAGCTCGTGCTCATTTTTGACTTCTTTGACCACTTCACGGGCACTCGTCGGATCTTCTGGATTATCCATCGACACACCAATCACTTGCACGCCTTCCCCGTCGAACTGGTCGGCCAGTTCAACAAAGTGCGGAAGTGCCTCACGGCAAGGTGGGCACCAGGTCGCCCATAAATCGATGACCAGCACCTCACCCGGAAAATCCTCGAGTTCTAATCGGCCTCGGTTCAAACCTTTCACATTCAATTGAAATGGAAACGGTTTGAATTCCTTTAGAACTTGTCGGCTCCAGACATCAACCTTACTGATGTAGGCGTCTTCCGCTTCCCGAGTAACCTTCTTCAATCGAGTCTGATCACCAAGGCCGGAAAGGTGTTCGTCTTCCAGTACTTTTGCAAAATCGACAAAACCAAGCTCAAACGCCTCGTCGAGACAGCGGAACGCTTCGTCCGGCTTGTCCTTGATGGCATAGGCGACCGCCTGATGAAACACTGGAGTCGAAAGGCTGGCCAACGACTCTTTTGGGTACATCGGGTTGTTCTTGAGTTTTCTGGCAATCGTACCTTCTTCAATCATCAAGCTGCTGGCAACCTTTTCACTCCTCGACATCAAGGTCTCGGCGAGACGGCCCGTCGCTACCATCGTGTGATAGGCAACCTCTGGATCTTGCTCACCCGTCGCCACCTTCGCGGCCTTGACTTGATTGATTTCCTGAATCGCTTCATTCAGAATCTTGACGTCGTGATTTTGGTCTTTTTGATCCGCAATCGTCACGAGCGTATTGACGTAGTTGACTGATACAAATCGATCCGGCGAGGCAAACTCGCGTGCCTCTTTGGCGATGCGAAACGCCTCTTCGGTTCGACCACGTTCGGCCAATTTTACCGCCTGAGAAAACTGCGCAGACGAATTTTTTTCAGCGGGGGAGTGAGAAGTGTGGACGGTTGAATCGTCCAGCGTAAGTGCTGCGGCGCTGACGCTCGCGGGCGAGTGAATCGTCAAAGCCAAAAGAGGGAAAATCAATGCCGAACCAACAAAGCACATGGGGGTACGCATCTTGTGATCCTGTCAGGGGAATGATCTGAAAATCCTTTCTGCATGAACCTCGGCGATCGATTGAGGACTTGCGAATCAATAAGTGATCGGATGAAAATGATTCATCGCCGATCTTGCACGGACAGGATGAAACTGGGTCCGGTGCTTTATTGTCGAGCAAATCCCAAGCATCCCTTGTTATGGGAAAGATCAATTAGGTTCGGTCATCACGATCAGCAAAATCGTATTGACAGCAGAAATTGAAGCCGCCACCTTACCCCTTTGAGCCTGCTTGAAAACCCTTGAATCCACCGAACCGTCAAATTTCGCCTCGCCGCTATTCTCACAAGAAGCAGCCAAAGTGCTCCACGGCAACGTCATTGGCCCACAGTGGTGTTGCTGGTCACGTTAATCCGAGATTGATTTCCGAGTGCGCGATTTCTGGCATCTCGGCGGATTTCGGATCATGTTTTGGCGATGTGACCTGGCGAACGCTCGATCACGCTTCGCGCCAGATCTCGTTCAATCGATACGCCCGATCTGGCACGAGCTTCAATCTTTTCAAGTAGTCAATCGCAGATTCGAGCGATTGGTCTGGCCTCGTTCGATCCGTGCTCCATTGGGTCAGAGCAAACCACTGAGCCACCTGATCCCGATCAAGCTGGTAACGATCCGCGATCGTTGAAACGGCATCTGGATCATCCATCAATCTGCGACACTGTTGGTTGATCACGTCCAGCATCAGCGAAATCGACTCGCCTTGCCTCTCCAGAACTTCCTCTCGGACACAAATGACGAACGCGGGCCACGGAGTTTCTCGAACGTCCAGCCTTCGAAACTCACCCATCGAACCGCTCGATGCAACATACGGTGATGTCGTGAACTTTTCCCAAAAGAAGATATCGGCTTTGCCTTCAGCAAGTGCCTTACGAGCACCTTCAAGATTTCCAACGACAACAAATTGCATTTCCTCCGTCGTCCAACCACGCTCGGCTGCGTCCACGATTGCCATCAAGTGAGATCCGGAACCGTATCGACTGATCGCGTAACGTTTGCCGCTTATTCGGTCGATCTGATC
Source organism: uncultured Pirellulaceae bacterium (assembly GCA_937928215.1). Classification (GTDB taxonomy): domain Bacteria; phylum Planctomycetota; class Planctomycetia; order Pirellulales; family Pirellulaceae; genus Mariniblastus. The sequence goes on from CALFWL010000095.1 coordinate 2,331, forward strand.
AAGCGTGGAGTCATACGCGACGTGAATCCCCCAGATTAAGGGCGACTGCACATACGTTTGCACGATGCGTGACGGGTTGCCATTCAAAATATCCGTGACGCAACCCTCGGTCAGCACGATTGCCACATCCAGCTCGCCTGAACGCAACGCTTTCGTCATCGCACCAGTTCCACCGGTGTAATCGATGTAGTTCAGGTCGATTCCCGCATCGGTGAACGCACCACTTTCGATCCCCATGTGCCATGGAAAATTGAAGTGCTCCGGTACTCCGCCCACCGCTAGTTTGGTCAAATTTTTCATTGCCGCCGCTTCTTTGCTATCGAAAAATCCTCGCTACACGCCACTCATTCAAACGTGACTAATTCAAGTAGGCGCCGGAATTCGCATCCAGAAACAACCGTGTGACGTGGAAGAAGATCGGTGCGGCGAAGCAGACGGAATCAATACGATCGAGCACTCCCGCGTGCCCCGTTACCAACGTTCCGTAGTCGTTCAGGCCTCGGTCTCGCTTGATCGCGGACATGGTCATGCTACCCGAAGACGCCATCGCGCTGATGATGAGTGCCATAAATCCGGCTCCGTACCAGGTGAACGGCGTTACCGGGAACAGCAACTGGATCAATATCCCGACCAACGCGGTGCAGCAAGCGGCTCCAATCAAGCCTTCCCAGGTCTTGGTCGAGTTGACCGTCGCGGCAATCACGTGCCGCCCGAACAACCGGTCCCAGACGAAATGCAGCATGTCGCTGACTTGAACGATCACCACAAAAAAGAACAGTAGACCGGCAGGTTTTCCTTTCCAGGGAACGTACGCTGATGTCCCAAAGTCGTAGGTCACCAGTTCCAGATTCAACAGCGCCGCCGCGTGGCTCAGGGCGTAAACGCAAATCAACAAACCAAACTGAATCTTGGCGGTCCGTTCCAGAAAGCGTTTATGATCGCTGGTAAAAGCGATTCGTGCGGGAATGAACAGCATCGCGTAAACCGGAATCACGATCGTGAACAGCTGATATTTGTCCATCGCAACCAGCACATACTGGGCTGGCGTAAACCCCAAGAACACCCAGAACAGCGTTCGATGATCTCCCCGGCGCGTCGGAGTCATCGTGATGAACTCACGCAACGCCCAGAACGAAACCAGCCCGAACAGAACGACCGTCACCACTTTATTGGTCAACAATGCCAACACCAGCATCAGGCTGATCGTCAACCAAGACGATACCCGCTTGTTAAACGTCCTGACAATGGCGGGATCAAAGTGCGATTCGGGCTTTCGCTTGAGCCATTGTCCGACGAACAACAAAATAACCAACGAGATCGTCACGACTAATACCAGCGCAATCGTGCCGGTGTCGTTCAAAAGATCCGATCCGAAAATCGCGAGAACGGGACGGAAAGAAGCGATCACAGAATTCCTAGCGGACTGGGATGGATGGATTCAGCGAAAACAAGGCCGAGCAGACGCCAACGCGAATATCGATCATGCCTCAGGACCCGCGAAACTTTAGGTGACCGGTTTCAAATTGGGTCGAACCGGTCATCGCATCCATTCTGCTGGGTCGATTCGGCAACTTGATCCCATGTGAGCCCTCACGCCACGTTATCACAGTCTGCTTTAAGACGCAGCACCGCTTCTCGGGCTCGATCCAAAAACTCGTTTTTTTTCTCGCCGCTTTCCAGCCAGATCGGCGCTCCGATCGTGATACAGCTGAGCAACGGGACCGGAAGAAATTCGCCTTTGGGCATCACGCGGTTCAAGTTGTCGATGTAAACAGGCATCAGTTCGAGGTCGGGACGCTTTTTCGCAAGGTAAAACAACCCGCTTTTGAACTCGCCCAACGATCCCGATAGATTTCGTCCTCCTTCAGGAAACACGATCAACGAATCTTTGAACCCAATCTCTCGAATCATGATGTCGATCGGCGTATTGCGAACTTTGACCATTTTTCGATCGATCAACAACGCGTTGAAGATCGAAGCCAGATAACGTCTGACCGGGCCTCCATTCCAGTAATCAGCCGCGGCAACCGGACGAGTAACCGCTCGGATGTGTTTGGGCAGAGACGACCAGAGCACTAAAGCATCAAGGTGACTGGTATGATTGGCAAAGTAAACCCGTTGCACTGTGTCCGGCTCGCAATCCACCCAGCGCACCGTCGCACCACTGAGTACTTTTGCTAGGGCGGCAAGAAATGGGACAGCAATCTGCTTCATGATTTAATCGACGTGAATTGTCGGACGGACAGAAGCCCAATTGTATCGAGCCGCAAATCGTTAAGGAATCGCCTTGAAAGCAGTAAAAAATGAGCAGCTTTAATAAAGCTGACATTATTATAAAGCTGTCATAATTTACGCTTCCGGGAACTGAGTGGCTTGCAGACGAAACCTTGGTTTTCCCTACCAAAAGAACCGTTCATTGGTTACCGTCGAGACTTCAACTTCCGGGAAGAACCGGAATAATCATGTGCCCAATGACAGTGCGTTCCAAATCAAATCAAACCACTGATTGCCATCGACCGAGTCAGCACGCTTTGTCCGGCGATAAACAACTGTTTTCCATTTCGCAACGGCCATTGTGCCGCGAATGAGCTTGCGAGGGAGCCACGTCACATGTCAAGTCGGACTTTTATTTTCTCACCCGTTTGCGTTTCGGGTCTGTTGATCTGCGTTTGCTTGTCGGCAGTGCAGGGGGCATGGGGCGTCGATCAAGCGGAATCTGAACCACTGAACTTTACCGAGCACGCGAAATCCGTCTTTCGCGCTCATTGCGTCTCGTGTCATAACTCAAACAAGACCGAAGGCGATTTGGATCTGACGAGTTATTCTGCCTTGATGCAAGGCAGTAGCAGTGGCGACGTCATCGAGCCAGGTTCGGCCGACGACAGCCACTTGTTTCAGTTGGTTACTCATGCTGAGTCGCCAAAAATGCCACCGAGCGGTCAGCGGATACCTGCCGAGGATATCGAAATTATTCGAAACTGGATCGATGGCGGGGCGATCAACGCGTCGGGGTCTACTCCCGTTCGAAAGCGAAAACGGCGGTCGCTTGAGATGACTGCGGCGATTGGCGTTCGGCCCGAAACGGTCGCGATGCCGGTCGACTTGCCGGTCGAGTCATTTGCCAAGACGACTCGCGATCCGATTGCGGTAGGTCTGGCCAGTAATCCATGGGCACCCGTGATCGCTGTCGCCGCCGCCAATCAGGTTGTTCTGTACCACTCTGCCCCGGACGCCAAAGAACGACTGCTGGGAATCCTGCCGTGGGAAAAAGGTCAACCTACGACTTTGCGATTCAGCCGTGACGGCAGCCGTCTAATCGCCGGAGGCGGCCGCGCGGCCGTGTCGGGTAGCTTCGTCGTTTGGAATGTTACGACGGGTAAGCGTGAGCTGACGCTTGGAGATGAACTTGATTCAATTCTGGCGGTTGATCTGTCGGCGGATGGAAAACGTGTTGCAACCGGTGGCCCCGAAAAAGTTGTCCGGTTGTATTCGATTGACGAACCCAAAGCAGAAAACCGTCCCACCGAACTGCGTGAACATACGGACTGGGTGACGGCGGTTGAGTTCAGCCCAGATGGAAAGTACCTAGTTTCCGGCGATCGCAGTGGCGGTCTGATCCTGCGTATCGCCAGCACGGGAGAAAACCTGTTCCGGTTACCCAGTCACAAGGCATCGGTTACTTCCGTTTCGTGGCGCGCCGACAGTAAAGTGTTCGCGTCAGCCAGCGAGTCCGGAAAAATCTCTTTCTGGAACGTATCAAGTGCCGCCAGTGGCAAGCCCGTCAAATCTTTCGACGCTCATTCGGGCGGCTGTTTATCGATCGCTTTTACGCGTGAGGGCGATCTGGTTTCTGGTGGACGAGACAACTTGGCCGCGCTTTGGAACTTGAAAGGAAAACAACTCCGGAAGTTTTCGGGATCAAACGAAATCGTTGTTTCCGTTGCTGTCAACGAGGAAGCCGGTCTGGTTTTTGCCGGTAACTTTGCCGGGCAGTTGAAGTCATGGCAATTGAAAGACGGCAAACCACGCGGAGACTTGGAAACGAATCCGTAGCCCAGCCCTGACGGCGCGCTTTGATCACGCGATTTGTGCATCTAATGCCTCGAAGAGCCCAATCGAAACCCGTTCGATCCAAATCCGTGAACCGTGTACCGGATGACCACTACCAAAGCGTTTTCTGACTGCCGCCACCTTGACTGTCGTCACTTTTTTGACCGCCGCCATTGGAATCGGGCAGGGGCGACGATCGTTCCTCACGCAGAACCGGTCGCGGAGAATCGACACGTGTTCGGATGACTACATCAATCTTGGTGAACACAATCGTTTGGGAAATTCGGTCTTCCGGCAGATTGAAAACAGAGGAGACCGCTTCGGCATAGGCATCCATCTGCAGCCGATAAGATCCAGCACGATCGGGTGCGGTTTCTGCCGTCACGTCGTCCGACTTGAAATCGATTATCTCGGCGCGAGCAAGCTGGCCAGATACGTATGTCAGTATCAGCCGGTCGATCGAACCTGACAGCAGACCGGATTCTGTCTCAACTGAAAAGCGATGCTCCGACAAGACGATCAATTCAGAAGCTTCGTCCTGAGACATCTGTTTGTTGTGGCTCAACAATTCCTTGATGTTTGGCTGTTGCACCGCGTTGCGAAACTTTTTGATCGCTGACTCGACCAGATTCGGATCAGGGTTGATCTTTCCCAGACGCGTCATGAGAATTTCATCTGTCGGAGGTTCAGATTGATCCAGCCAATCGACTTGTTCAAGGCACGCGTGCAGCAATGAGCCCACCGCCGTACCACGTTGATTCTGCCGGGGGCGTAATCGGTCGCCGAACGTGTTCCCCAACAACTTGCCGCTGGCGGAAGGAAATCGGTTGGCAATACCTCGCCCCGAAGTTGTTTCCTGGGTGATGGAATGCTCACCCAACGAGGCGTCGCTCGGCAGGTAGAAGCTGGAATCCCCAGCCCGCTCGGTCGAATCAGATTGGTTTTCCGGTGTCTCGGATGAGTACGCTTGGTGCCAATTCAAATTGCCCCGTTGGTGGACCAGCAAGCCATCATCCTCGTCCCTGTCTTTATCGGTGACGGTTGACAAAACGACGCTCGCCGCGGTGGCGGACCTTAACTTCGTGCTCGGATCAAGAATCACGTGAGTCGCGTGGACGGCTCGGGTCAATGCCACGTACAGCAAACACATCGCTTCACGAATGACTTGGGAATCGTGGTCGGAGAAAAGCTTCTGCACGCTTTTGGGTAGCAGAGCTTGTGTTTCCTTGCCAACGTGCCGAGTGACAACATCGATTGGCTCCGTGGGACTTGGGCGACCGGTGATAACTTTCGGTGGGCGGCCAACCAATTGATCGTGGCGGCCACTCCGCAAGGGAATCACCACCGCATCAAACTCCAATCCCTTCGACTTGTGAATCGTCATCACACGAATTCTTGCTGACGATGGCTCGACCGCCCGATATTCATTCCGGATGAAACTGACAAATCGACTAGGGCGAAGTTCCCAGTTGTCGCGGCCCGATTCGCTTGAGTACGCCACTTGCACCAGTTGTTGTAACCGAGTCGCCTCGCGAGCCGTACAGTCAGGGGACAGCACGCGAGCCAACGATTCGATGAACGCGCCGTACCCTAAAGTGACCAACTGACGGCGAATGCTTTTGGAGGCGGCAATCGCTTGCGCCATGCACGCTGACTGGTTGTCGGCCGTTTGTTGAGCAATGCCAAAGTGAGGCCCAAGCAAGGAGTGGGAAACGCGGAACCGCGCGAGGCTGTCTCCGGGCGAATCGGCCAGCTTCAATGCCGCCAGTACGACTTCGACCGCCGCAGAATCGGTCAATGGGTTCCCGCCCTCTTCGCTCGCGGGGATTCCCAACTGTCGCAAACGAAAAATGATCTCGCCGATCTCAGCATTCTTTCGGACCAAGACTCCAATCGATTTCGAATCGGGCAAGTCTTCATGAAGCTGTTGGATTTTCTTGACGGTCGCTGCGAAAAGGCTCTCGGTGCCGTCGGGTTTTCCGTCATCACCAAGCACGGTTTCCGCAAACTCGACCGTCGCGCAACCTTGCAGGTCGGTCCGCGCCGTTTCATGTTCTTGAAACCAATCCTGCCATGAATGAACGGCTTGAGCGACCTTTTGGTACTTTTTCGGATCTGGTGCAAAACGATCGAGGTTCTGAAAAACCAGGTTCACGAACTTGATGACTTCGGGGCTGCTGCGCCAGCTTTTGGTGCGAGCGGCGGTATTGGCAAGGTTGGGAAGTTCACCTTCGACTCGATCAAAAATTTCTGCTGCGCCGCCTCGCCAGCCGAAAATCGCTTGCTTGACGTCGCCCACGCAGAAGAAGGAATGGGTTGCGTCGTCCTGTGCCGTGACTCGTTTTGCAAACGGACTCATCACGTTCCACTGCGCCGGTGACGTGTCTTGGAATTCATCCAACAGCAAATGCCGAACCTGATTGTCCAGACGGAAAGATAATCCTTCGACATTGACCGATTCAATAAAGTCGGACAAACGCGAGGTGACATCTTGGAACCGAAGCTGCCCCTTGCTGCTTTTGAGTGGTTCGTACTCGTTGCCAAACAGCTTCAGCAGATCCCGAGTCGCTAAATTTCGGGCGATCAACTGGTTTGTAATCAACGCGGCGCAATGATCGAGCACGATTCTGGCGACCGCGTGCACGCCTTCGGGGATCTCGCGTCGTTGGTACTTGGTTTCACCCGCTGCAACCTTGCCAACGATCCCATCTCCGACAATCTTATCCCATTCTTGATCGACCAACCGTTGAGCCAGCTTGTTCCACGCCGTTCGCCAAGATTTCAAGTCGGGTAACTCAACGTCTGGCAGCGACTCAATCAACGCCGCCAGCGCGGATTCGTTCAGCAATCCTTTCGATCGCGGGATCCGATCCCACGAATCAAAATTTGATTCGGTGAATACCTCGTACAAGTCGCCAACGGTGTCACGAATCTCGGTTGCAATTCGGCGCTTTGCCTCGCCATGCGACATCATGTGCAGCAGATGGTCGACATTGTCCTCGTACAGAATTCGTTCGATCGCTTGATCTTGAATCCGCTCGATCACTTGTTGTTCGACGATCTCCCACGTGGCCGGTAATCCCAATTCCAGACTGAATGCTTTGGCGAATCGATTGAAAAAACTGTCGAGCGTCCCAATTTCCAAACGGTGCAGGTTTTGCAATAGCGACTGCAGCACGTCGGCCGATCGCACGGAAGTCAGTTTCCATTGAAGCTGTTCCGAAAGTTCGGCTGCGGCAGCAGCATCCAGTGCTGCGGCAGACAGCCGTCCAATGATCCTGTCTAGGATTTCGCCCGCTCCCTTTCGAGTGAACGTGGTCGCAAGGATCGAATTCGATTCGGCTCCCGAGGCCAGCAAGCGCAAGTACCGATTCGAAAGCTCGAACGTTTTTCCTGTTCCGGCCGATGCGCGAATTACTTCGTTGGGGAATTCACCCTCAAGCTCCAATGCTGCGGTCTCGTTGCGGCTCATGAGGACACCTCGTCCGCGCAGAGAAATCTTTCAAAGACATTGTCCTGGCAGATCGCAGCATAGTCGTCCGAGTACTCGGGCGGTGGATCAGCGGGCGGCCAAAAGTTGGCAGATCGTAGATTGCGAACAATTTTCCGAAACTCTTCGTCGGAAGACTCCTTCATTTGCAACAATTTCTCGGCCGGGCAAAAACCTATGTCGTTCGCGTTCTCATGCAATAATACGAAACCAACGATCAAGTTATCGAAGTCTGCGTCCGCGACCGCATCGACCTCGCGAACAAGGTATCGGTACAACGGCAACTGCAAGTCCTTCCAACGCTGTTTTTGTGCCGCGAAGTGCTTGGTGTCCGGATTGGGGCCGCCGGTGGTCGTCTTGTAGTCCCAGACGGCAACTTGTCCGGTGTCTTCATGTTGGTCCACTCGATCAATTTTCCCTCGGATTGTGAACGGCGTTCCATCGACATCCATTTCGTGTTCCAACAGTTCTTCGGTGCTGACAATTCGCCAGCCCGATCGGCGATGTTCCGCTTGCTTCGGCGCGAACGCCAATAGACGTTGGCGAAGTTGTCCGACTTGGATGCGGACGGCCGGTAGCCGATTGCCTTGAGCGAAAACGCTCGCCTGGCGGTCCAATTCCTGTGAGAAAAAATCAGCGATTACGCTTTCATCTTTTGAATCTTTGATCGGATCGTTTGCAAAAGCTTCCAAGACGTTGTGACAGAGATCGCCGAAGGCACCACCGTCAAGTTCGGTCAAGTCATCGGAAATTGTTTCCAGTCGCAGCACTTTATTCAAATAGTAGCGATACGGGCACTTGATATATTCGCGAAAGCTTGTGACGGTCAAATTTTCCGGGACGGATCCGACGGCGGGCGCCGGGATAGGAATCCGCTGTCGCGAAACGGGTTCGAGCCCGGTCGTCAACCAGTTCTCGTCACGCGTTTCGCCACCATGATTGAAGAACGCGCGAGCTCGCCGAGCGGCCACTTGTGGCGCGTCGGCGAACAGCAATCGACTTGGGCGCAACGGTTCACCTTGTTCGTCTCGTCGCCCGGTGATGATCAGCAGATCGTCTCGAACGCTCGCGATGACCCGCAACGCATAGGCGTCACGAGCGTAACGGCGGTTGTTGTCCTGCACTTCCAGCAGTTCGCAAAGTGCGTTGGGAAGGAATTGATGTCCAATCTCGGAGGTTGGAACTTTGCCCTCGTTAAAGTTCGTCACGATCATCCACGGCGCGTCGTCCAACGGAAGGTCCAGCCAGCCCGCCAGTTCGATGGAGTGAGGATTTGCGTCCGAGACAATTCGCTCGCCCGCAGCCGACTCCATGACCCAATTCAATGCGTCGACGGCCGAGGTTTCCAACGCAAACGATGCGGGGACATCATCCGGCGATCCCAATGCATTGAGAATCGTCTCGCACGCAGCGAACGCCTCGCCGTCTACCTGCTCAGCCGATCCGTCCGGCGCGAGCGGGCAATCACGATAAACGTTGATCAGAACTTCGCTCCATGCGGGAGCCCACTGGGCGATCGGTTTTACGGAGCCGATTAGAGGTTGCAGAAGTTTTGCGACGGCAGTGTGAACCTGATTGAGTTGAGCCGCGGACTCTGAGTTTCGCTTTGCACGAACGGCGGAGGTTGGATCCTTTGGGTCGACCATTTTTGCGATGACATCCGGGTCGCCAAACGGATGTCTCTGTTGAAGTGGGAACAAACCGGGCAGCTGAGTATTTTGGAATACATCCAGTCCGTGCAGCCACGATTCCGAATCGACTTGTTGTGAGATCCAATCGAACAGATCAGGGTGACGAACCAGCGATGTGAACGCATCATATCGCTGGCTGCCCACGTAATCGCTGATCGCAAACAGCAATCGAACTGGAGCCGATCGACCAACTGGCTTGCCCGCCAGATGACGAGAATCCAAGCCGATCGATCGCAAACTGCGCTCAACCAGCGGGGCCAATGCTTCATCGGGTAGTCCAACGGTCACTTGATCCGCGGCGAGCGTTGGTCGGCCCTTGGTGTCCAAGTTGGTCAGGTGCCACGCGACTGCGAAAGCCTGGTCAGCAGGCCGGTCGGCGATCAGGAACTGCGAATCTTTCAGCGGGATTTTCATATCCAGCCAGCGATCTGCCACGATGCTTCCAAAATCGTTGAAGTGTTCAGCGAACGACTCCTCGGCGGCAATCAGAGCCGTGACTTGTGGTCTGTCGCCATCCCGAGAACCTTTCTCGACCGCAACCTGTCGAAGCATTTCCGATGTCGATCGATTCAAATCAGCGCAGCCAACCAGCACGATGTCTTGATCGGTCTGGCAGCGGATCTCATTGGCCTTCAACAATCCCGCCGCAGCGTAGTTGCGAGCACCAAATTTGTCCCACAGATTTTCTTCTGCCAACAGTTTGTAATATCGTTGTTGGATTCCGGTTAACACGTCCCAGCGACCGGCTTCATTCGCAAGAAAACTTTTGTCTGCGGCCACATATCGGCGCACGCTATTGAAGCTCCAGATGTCATTCGCCAACCGGATGTGAAGCTTTGAGATCACGGTCGCCAGTGACTGAAAATCCGCTTGGGTTGCTGCTTCATCTTCTCCCAGCAGAGGCCGTAACTCTTCTGTCGGCGTTTGCTTAATCGCGCGGACCCACGCGATATGTTGAGTCAACTCGGATGCGAGCGGACGTTCTGCGATGTAAAGGTGCTCAGGCAAGGCACCGATGGTCATGATCCGCGGTGGATGAAAAATCATCTCACGCGTTTTGGCGGCTTGAACGAGCAACTGTAGCAGCCGATGCTTCGATCGAGCCGTCGGGAGGACAACCAGCGTGTTGGACAGATCCAATGTCGGGCCAAAGCGTGATTCCGACCGGTAGCGATCTGCCAGCCATTCCGCCGCAGACACCAGCGGGGGCAAGTCAAAGCCCAGAAAGATTCGCTCTGAATTCTGCGATACAACCATGTCGCTCCTTCGTCTGTCTGCTGTTTCATCCTGATTGAAAACGCGATCTGGCTGGGCAAGTTCGATTGCCAACCGCACACCGCGAATTATAGAAGATCTGCGACTGCTCCACACCGTAGTTCGAAGTGGAGGTCGGACATAAAGAGCGGGCACGGACACTAAAACGGGTTGGGAATCTTTTTGGCCAGTGACTTGATTGCTGAAATCAGCATGGATCGAAAAAGATTAACACCCACTTCACGCAACACGCCCTCCCCTCAGGCGATACTTACGAATGACCGTTGTAGCCCGAGGCAATTCCTCCCACTGCCTGACAATCCGATTCCAGTTTACAATCTGCCTCTTTGACGGGCGTCGTGCAAATCGACGGCGCGGTGACGATTGACTCCAGGAGAGAGATTTGATGAGCGACCGAATTGTGATGCGAACGGGTGAGAGTCTAGTGGCTGGTGGGCCTCCGTTTACTGCGGCTGAACCTGAAGTGGTGATCGGCGAACTTGATGGACCCGTTGGTACGGCAATCGCGACGCTCACAGGAGATCAGGCGGCCGGACACAGCAAGGTTTTTGCGATTCTGAATACCGACATTCAGGTGCGTCCCGTCACCTTGATGGTCAGCAAGGTGACGGTCAAACACAGTCGTTACACGAATATTCTGATGGGGACTGTTCAGGCAGCGATCGCCAACGGAGTCCTTGATGCCGTCCGAGCCGGACACATTCCCAAAGAGAAGGCGAACGATTTGGGCGTCATTTGTAGCGTTTGGCTGAATCCGGGCGTGTCGACCGATGACAATTTGGATCACAAGGCACTGTTTGAGATTCATCGCAAAGCCATGTCCCAAGCGATCGAGAAAGCGATGAAGAACGAGCCGTCGATCGATTGGCTGCTGGAAAACCAAGAGAAAATCACTCACAAGTATTACGAACGTGGGCTCAAGGGCGAAATTTAGCGGAGCGTGCGTTCTCAAGTGAAATTGGCTTCGTGGTACGCCAACACGATCAACTTGAAATATTGAGCGATTGCTGAAAGCGTTGCACGACGGGCCGGTCAGTCAAATGCTGGTTCACGTGAGGGCGAGCGTCCGTCAATTTCTGCTGAGCGTCGATCGCAGTGATTTTCTGTGAGTGCATCAGCCAGCAAATGGCGACGGTCGCGCTGCGGCCTCGCCCTGCTTTGCAATGAACGTAAACTTTGTCGCCTGCATCGACATGTTTTTGGATGAATGGAATGGCGGCATGGATGTCGTCGTCAGACGGGTGAGTAAAATCGATCGTTGGCATATGGAATTGCTCGATGCCGAATTGTTGATATTCGTTGATCGGACCACAGTATTCTTCACACGTGTTGACGACCCCGCGAACTCCCCAGTCGGCAAGTTTAGGAACGTCTCGCGGGAACGGAACGGCGCCAAGCACGACATGGTCGTCGACGGGATCCCACCAATTGCGCAGTTTCAGCCACCGACCAAGCGATACGTTCCACAGCAGGGTAGGGTAGTAAATGGCTCGTCCCGTGAACCATTTTTGAAATGAGCCTGCGTCTGATCTTTTCATTTCAGGTCTTGTTGTGAATGCCGATTTCGCTGCCGCAGCGTACGTTTGGCAGGATGTTGACAGCTTGAAAATTTGTAAACACAGAGGTCTCAAGTTCACAGAGCGGAAGTGTGGCGAACCAATCAACCTCCGTTCGCTGCGTCCTTCTTCTGTTTCTGTTAGTGGCTGATGTGTTTCGTTGCTCGAATTCTCAAGCCCGCTCGTTCCTAGGATGGAATCTCTGTGTGCTCCGTGCGTCTGTGTTTAGGCTGTGTTTAGAAATACGAACTTCTGCCCTTGATTCTTCGGTCGCGAAAAAATCCGGAAGGTGGCGTTATCTTTTAAATGCTTGCCTCAATCAAATCGCGAATCTCACGAGACTTGTATTGCGGCTGAGTTTCAATGCGGATCAGTGGAAGTCCGGCTGACTCGAATGCGTGGTTCACGAACTCATCACGCTCGATTCTCTCGGGGCGATTGTGGGACGGATCGTCAAGCTCGATGCACACTACCGGCTCAAGCGTTCCGGGATGACATAACACGAAGTCAATATGCTTGGCAAGGATTTTGTTCAGCCAGCCACGATAGTTGCGAGTCTGTGGTTCCACTCGAATCAAATCCGCAATGCGAACCATGACAAACACTTCCCAATCATCCAGCACAGCCTTCTGCAATGATTTGTAGAACCGGATTTCTGTCTTGGTCAGCAGCGATTTGCGACACGTGTACGGCAACCGCTTGGGCGTTGAGTACATTCTCATCAACGCGATCAGCGCGATCAGAACCAGCAGGCCAACAGCGGTTGGCCAGTAGCGAAGCAAGGATTGCAGGAACTCCGTAGACACGAGGGCCAATCAGTGGACAGAAACAAAAAATACGATGGAACCGAGCATTGACCAGCGTATCGCATCCAACAAACGCGGTATAGATCAGTCATTCGCCGAACGGATCCGGCTCGATCTTTTCTCAGCATTCGTTAACATGGTGATGTTACTTTTGCCCCGTTTCAGCTTGCCGTCATGACCTCAGCCGCAACCATTCCCGAACTCAAACCTCTTTCGATTGGCAACGTCCAGATTGGATTTCCGATCGTTCAGGCGGCGTTGTCCGGTTACAGCGACTGGCCCATGCGAGTGATCGCGCGAAGGTTGGGGGCTCCTTATACGATTTGCGAGGTGATGCTGGACAAGTTTCTGGTCGAGCTGAAGGATCGGCAACGTACCAGCCATTTTCTTCACGTCTCCGACGAAGAGCAGCCGGTTGGCGGGCAGCTGATGGGGGCAGAACCCGAACAGTTTGCTGCGGGCGCTGCGAAGCTGGTTGAAGCCGGTTTCGATGTGATCGATATCAACTTCGGTTGTCCGGTCAAGAAAGTCCTAGGCCGCTGTCGAGGCGGATTTCATCTTGGGCAGCCGGATGTCGCATTGGAGATTGTGCAGCGAACGCGCGACATCGTGCCGGATCAGATCCCCGTGTCAGTCAAAATGCGTCGCGGCATCGATGACACGCAAGAAAGTGAGGATAACTTTTTCACGATTTTGGACGGTGCGTTTGACGTTGGTGTTTCAGCGATCACGGTTCACGGGCGAACGGTTCAGCAGCGTTATGTCGGGCCTAGCCGGTGGGAGTTCTTGAAAAAGTTGAAAGAACATGCGGGCGATCGGGTGATTCTGGGCAGCGGAGATTTGTTCACGCCTCAGGATTGTTTTGACATGATCGCTCAAACCGGAGTCGATGGTGTCACGGTGGCTCGGGGAGCAATCGGCAACCCATGGATTTTCGCTCAAGCCCGCGCGATGGCAGCCGGGCAGCCGTTGCCCGATCCGCCGTCACTGTTCGAGCAACGTGAGGTACTTCGCGAACACTATACGTTGGCGGAATCGTTGTATGGCGAAAAGCGAGTCGGTCCGTTGATGCGAAAGTTCGGCATCAAGTATTCCATTCTCCATCCGCAGCACGACGAAGTCCGGTCACGGTTCGTCAGAGTTCGCGATCGAGCGGCTTGGCAAAATGTGCTAGATGAATTTTACGCCGAAGATCTTCCAGGCTGTCATCCAGACGGGCGAATGCACACGGCTCAGGGGAGTCGTGATGACTGTGGCAATGGGTAGTCATGCTGTTCATCGTTGGTGCATGCCATTTTGCGATCAAGTGCGAGTGAATCGTGGCCACGGTAGATTGGCAGGCAGATTGAAATTCAATCGATGAAGATTACGATAGTCGAAGTTTTGTCACCGCCTTGCGAATTTGCCACTGCTCTGTGAATTAACCGGAATGAGTCCACCATGCCCAAAATGCTCTTGACCGTCCTTGCTGCGGTCAGCCCCTTTGGCGTCTTTACCAGCAGTCATCTTGGTGCTCAAGATAAACCAGAAATCTATCACGACACGTGGATTGACCGGAACAAGAATGGCAAACAGGATCCGTTTGAAAACCCGGATTTGCCGGTGGATGAACGGATTGCGGATCTGCTGGGGCAGATGAACATGGACGAGAAAACGGCTCAGATGGGTACGATCTACGGGTTCAAGAGAGTTCTCAAAGACCCTCGCCCAACCAAGAAATGGAAAACCCGAGTCTGGAAGGATGGCATTGGCAACATCGACGAACATTGCAACGGCGTGAAACACTATGACGAGAACGTCGAGCACGCCAATCATTGTCGAGTCCTGAACGAGGTTCAACGATGGTTCATCGAGGAAACTCGATTGGGCATACCGGTGGACTTTACCAATGAAGGCATCCGCGGAGTCTGCCACAGCAACGCCAGCAATTTTCCAACGCAGATTGGCGTCGGAGCAACTTGGGACAAGCGTCTTGTCCGTCGAATTGGAGAAATCACAGCGACCGAAGGCAAGGCGTTGGGTTACTCCAATATCTATTCACCGATACTCGACGTGGCACGCGATCCTCGATGGGGCAGAACGGTCGAATGTTACGGCGAGTCTCCCTTCCATGTTAGTGAATTGGGAATTCAGCAGTGTCTTGGCATTCAATCGAAGGGCGTCGCGTCGACGGTCAAGCATTTTGCAACTTACAGCTCACCCAATGGAGGCCGTGACGGAAACGGCCGAACGGATCCACAGATTCCTCGACGAGATATGCACCAGATCCTGATGCAACCATTCGAAAAAGTCATCAAAGAAGCCAAGCCTTGGGGAGCAATGAGTTCCTACAACACGTACGACGGAGTGCCTGTAACAGGCAGCGCGTACTTTTTGACCGATCTGCTGCGCGGCGAGTACGGTTTTCGAGGTTACGTCGTCTCGGACAGCGGTGCGGTGGACCGGTTGAAGTCACAGCACAAAACGGCATCCGATTGGGAAACGGCGATTGTTCATGCCGTGACCGCCGGTTTGAATGTGCGCACCAATTTTCAAGACACCGAAAAATTTGTTTTGCCTCTTCGCAAAGTCGTCAAGGAGGGCCGCATTTCCGAAGAAGTGATTGACTCCCGTGTTAGCGACATTTTGCGAGTGAAGTTCGAACTGGGTTTGTTCGATACCCCTTTTGCCGATCCAGACGCGGTATCCCAAATCGTTCACAACAGCGAACATGAGGCCGTCACGCTTGAGGCCGCGCGCAAAGCGATGGTGCTGCTGAAAAATGACGACATCCTACCGCTTGAACCGGCCTCATTTTCCAACGTGTTGGTCACTGGTCCTTTGGCCGATGACCCATTGCCGATGATCAGTCGCTACGGACCTGGCAAGTCGGAAGTGATCACGCCGCTGGCGGGAATCAAGAAATTCCTTGGTGACAAAGCGAATGTTACTCACGCCAAAGGCTGTCACTACTTTGACAAGATGTTCCCTGAATCGGATATCCTTCACCGTTCGCCCGACGAAACAGCTCAGGCGGAGATTGACGAGGCCGTCAAACTGGCTCAGCAGTCGGATCTGATTATCGCCTGTGTGGGCGACACGCATGATACCGTTGGTGAATCCAAAACGCGGCTTAGCTTGAACCTTGCCGGGCATCAGGATCTTTTAGTGCAAGAGCTTGCCAAGACCGGCAAACCCGTCATCGTCGTTCTGATGCCGGGCCGAGCGACATCGATTAACTGGATTGACCAGAACATTCCCGGCATTGTTTGTGCTTGGCACGGTGGAGAAAAAGTGGGGCAAGCGATCGCTGAAACATTGTTTGGGGCGTACAATCCCGGCGGAAAGCTTCCGATTACGTTTCCAAAAAGCGTCGGCCAGATACCGCTGGCGTTTCCGGCTCGAAATGGAGCCCACGGCGGGCAGAGCAAAGGTCACGATCCCAATGGCTGGGGGAAATCCCGTGTCCTTGGTCCACTTTATCCGCTCGGGCACGGGCTGAGCTACACGAGCTTCGACTACCAAAACATGAAGATTGAACCGGAGACGCCAACGGTCAGTGATAAAATCACGATTACCTGCGATGTCACGAACACCGGAAAACGAGACGGTGATTGCGTCGTTCAGCTCTACATTCGTGACGTTGTCGGGACGATTACGCCGTACGAAAAAATACTTAGAGGATTTGAACGTGTGGCGATAACCGCCGGCGCAACCGAGGTCGTGACTTTTACTCTTGATCCAAAACGCGACCTCAAGACGCTAGGGCCTGACTATCGGTGGGGCGTTGAGCCGGGCGAATTTGAAGTCATGATCGCCGAGTCTTCCAGTGATGAAGCGGTCAAGCAAAAAGGTAGCTTCACTCTCAAGTAGCCAACTGGCAACTCGAACCGGAGAGCGCAAAGTCGACACGCGACTCAAACCGTCGTCGCTTGGGACAGCTGTTTTCCAATTTAATTTCTTGGTCCCGTAGCCTTGCCCACGAGTCAACAACCGTGAAAGCGTCCATTTCTCAATTCGTGTTCGGAATCCTAGTTGGATCGTTGCTGACATGTGTCGGTTTCGCATGGATGGGCCAGCGGGCCGATCATTCGAAAAACGACTCGGCTCGAACAATTACTGTCGCCCATGGATTGCCGGTCGAGCATCCCGTTCATGAAGGGATCAAAGAATTTGGCCGAGAACTGGCGACGCTCTCCGGCGGCACGCTGAAAGTCAACATTTTCCCCGGCGCGCAACTTGGGAACGAAACGGTCTGCCTTGAGAAAACGCAGCAGGGAGAAATCGATGTTACCAAAGTCTCCACGGCTCCGGTCGGGAATTTCGTGCCCGTATTCAAACTGTTCAGCTTGCCTTACCTGTTTCGTGATCGCGACCACTACTGGAGAGTTCTTGATAGCGATGTAGGCGGAGACTTGCTGACGGAGCTCAGTACGCTGGAGACGGGCGAGTCCAGCGGGCTGGTCGGCATGACTTGGTTTGATGCCGGCAGCCGCAGCTTTTACGCAACAAGTGACTTGGAAGGCCCCGAGAGTCTGGCGGGGCTCAAAATTCGAGTCATGCAGGATCCGGTCGCCGAAGCAACGGTCAAGGCGTTGGGGGCATCAGCGGTAACGATGTCATTCGGAGAACTTTACACATCGCTTAAACAGGGCGGAGTTGACGGTGCCGAGAACAATCCTCCCAGTCTCTATTCCAGTCGTCACTTTGAAGTCTGCAAAAACTATTTGCTTGACGAGCACTCACGAATTCCCGATGTGTTGGTTGCGGGTTCGAAGTTCTGGGACAGCCTGAATGACACTGAGAAACAATGGGTTCAACAAGCCGCCAGACATGCAAGCCTCTTTCAAAGAAACCTGTGGGCCAACGCAAGTCAGAAGTCACTTGATGAACTTGAAAAAGCGGGCGTGACCGTGCGTCGCGCAAATGCCGAGCAATTTCAAGAACTGACTCGGGGGGTCGTGGATAAGTTTGCCACCGGCGATCGCAAGACCTATGTGGATCGGATCAAAGGTGTGAAATGAGGTTTTTCAACGCATTCCAAAAGATTCTTTCAAGCGCTCTTGGCGTAATTTGCGTGGTCGTTTTCTCCGTGCTGGTGCTGGACGTGCTGTGGGGTGTGTTCACTCGACAAGTTCTTGACAATCAACCGGCGTGGACCGAAGAACTGGCGCGGTTGCTGCTGGTTTGGCTTTCGATTTTGGGAGGTGTTTTGGCCTACGCTGATGATGCCCACCTTGGCGTTGATGTGCTGGTTTCTCATTTCGCGCCCGACACGCACAAGCTCGCTCGCTTGGTCAGCCATGCTTGCGTGTTCGTGTTTTCGTTTTGCGTGTTGGTGGTCGGTGGTGGGATGCTGTTTCAGGATCGTTTTGCATCCGGCCAGATGATGGCGACGCTTGGTATCGCGAAAGCGTGGTTCTACCTGATTCTGCCGCTGGGCGGTGTGCTGATTTGCTTTCTAGCGATCGAAAAAATGATGTCCATTGCGATACCGGTCGAAACGGAGGAACAGGCATGAGCACTGGCCTTGCGGTACTGCTGGTTTCTTTTGTGGTGTTGCTGTTGATGGAAGTTCCGGTCGCGTTTGTGATCGGCATTGCCACGCTGCTAGGCGCTTTGGCGCTGGGGCGGGAGGGAACTTTTGTCACGCTTGC
The DNA here is from genome assembly GCA_937928215.1 of uncultured Pirellulaceae bacterium. Classification (GTDB taxonomy): domain Bacteria; phylum Planctomycetota; class Planctomycetia; order Pirellulales; family Pirellulaceae; genus Mariniblastus. Next base: position 20,835 of record CALFWL010000095.1, read on the forward strand.
CAGTGACATGGCCAACGGATTGGACAGTTTTCCTCTGCTTGCGATTCCGTTTTTTATTCTTGCGGGTGAGCTGATGGCGTCTGGCGGGCTGGCCAGGCGATTGATTGATTTTGCGTCCTCCATGGTGGGGCGTTTGCCGGGTGGGCTTTCAATTGTCAACGCGGTCACCTGCATGCTGTTTGGTGCCGTTTCCGGATCGGCCACTGCCGCGATTTCCTCGATCGGCGCTGCCTTGATTCCTGAAATGGAACGCAAGGGGTACCCGCGAGACTTCAGCGTGGCGCTGACGGCGACGGCTGCCACAACCGGACTGTTGATTCCTCCCAGTAACGTGATGATCGTGTACGCGTTGGTGGCGTCGAACGTTTCGGTGGGAGCCCTGTTCCTAGCTGGGCTTTTGCCAGGCGTCGTCACCGGTTGCGCGGTGATGGCCGTGGCTGCGATCGTCAGTGGACGGTTCAGAGAGAAGTCAGATGCGACGACTCAAGCAAGCGTTGGGGAAATTCCCAGCTTCTGGCGATCGTTTTTCCGAGCGTTACCCAGTTTGTCGATGCTGTTTATTGTCATTGGTGTCATCATTGGCGGTATCATGACGCCTACCGAATCATCGGCAATCGCGGTGCTGTGGTCGTTGCTGTTGGTTTGTGTTTTCTATCGCGAAGTCAAGCCCGGCGGGCTGCCACTGATTTTGATCAATGCGGCTCGCACGACCGGAATCGTGTTATTGTTGATCGGTACCAGTGCGGCGATGAGCCGATTGTTGACCATCGAGCAGGTGCCTCAAGCGGCAGCTTCGGCGTTGTTGTCGGTGTCAGAAAGTCCATTCGTCATTCTTTTGCTGATCAATTTCGCGCTGTTGATTGTTGGCATTTTTATGGACATGACACCGGCTATCTTGGTGTTCACGCCGATCTTTTTGCCAGTTGCGATTGGTATTGGGATCGACCCGGTTCACTTTGGCGTAATCATGATTGCGAATCTGTGCATCGGTTTGTGTACGCCCCCGGTGGGCTCGTGTCTGTTCCTTGGTTGTGGAGTCGGCAAAGCAAAAATTGCGGGCGTATCTCGCGCCATGATCCCGTTTTACATTGCGATGTTCGCTGCCCTGCTTTTGATCACTTATTTCGAACCGCTGTCGCTGTGGCTTCCTCGTGTGCTGGGCGAGATGGAGTAGAGACTCGATCGCGCGTTGCACTTGATCGAATTCGTTTCTCACCAATTGCGTGCCAGTGGGTGATCAGCGAGTCCAAGCGAGCCATTTTTGGAATGCGGTCTTAACCAGAGGCGTTAATCGCGTGCGGTTGTATTGATCACCAAGGCGGCGAATCGCTTCCGCTTGCGTCGGATACGGATGAATGGCAGAACCGATTTTCCTCAAACCCAACCCGTGCGTCATCGCGAGGCTGAATTCGGAAATCAAGTCGCCCGCATGTTCCGCCACGATCGTCGCGCCGACAATTTTGTCGGTTCCTTTCCTGACGTGGACACGAGCGAATCCCTCAGTCGTTCCGTCCAGAATCGCTCGGTCGACGGTCGACAGCTCCTGAGTGAACGTGTCGACTTCGATGCCTTCTGCTTTCGCCTGTTCCGCAGTCAGGCCAACTTGAGCTAGTTCCGGAGACGTGTAAGTGCTCCAAGGAATCACCAGATCGCTGGCTTTGGCGCGACCCATAAAGAGCGCGTTTTGGATCACGGCGCGGGCCATGAAGTCGGCGGCGTGAGTGAACTTGTACTTCGATGCGACATCACCCGCGGCGAAGATGTTTGAACTGGTTGTTTGCAGACGATCGTTTACCGTCACGCCCTTTCGTTGATCAAATTCAACGCCAGCGGCCTCCAGCCCCATGCCGTTCACGTTGGGCGCGCGACCGATTCCAATCAAGATCTGGTCGGACGCGACCTCATGTTCCTTACCATCCTGCTCATAGAAGGTAATCTTTTCGTCGCCCCGCTGTTCGAAACGAAGGGTCGTGGCATTCAACTGGAACTTAATGCCGTCCTTCTCCATCGCCTTCTGGATGACTTTCGCTGCGTCCGAGTCTTCGCGAGCAAGAATGTGGTCGGCCTTTTCGATCTGAGTCACCTCGGTGCCAAACCGCGCGAAAGCCTGAGCCATCTCGCTTCCGATTGGACCGCCACCAATCACCGTCAATCGACGAGGTAGTTCGGTCAGCGAAAACAGCGTCTCATTGGTCAACGGTTGCACATCGTCGATGCCAGGAATCGGCAACTTGGCGGCTCGTGCACCGGTCGCAATGACCGCTTTCTTAAACTTCAGACGTTGGCCATCGACCTCGATCTCAGAACTGGAAACGAATTTACCTTCGCCAATGAAGACATCGATCCCCAGATCGGAAAAACGCTGGGCGGAATCGTGGGGACTGATGTCAGCTCGAAGACGTCGCATTCGTTCCATGATGACGGCGAAATCAACTTTGACATGACCATCGATTGTGACCCCGAACTCTTTCGAATCGCGCGAGGTTGCGATGGCTCTGGCTGCGGAAATCAATGCCTTCGAGGGGACGCAACCCACGTTCAGACAGTCGCCCCCCATCAGGTCACGCTCAATCAGTGCGACTTTTGCGCCCAAGCCAGCGGCTCCAGCAGCGGTGACCAGCCCAGCCGTGCCGGCTCCAATCACGACCAAGTTGTAGGTCCCGTTGGGCGTAGGGTTTTTCCAATCTGGCGGATGAACGTTTTCGGCAAGTTTTTGATTGTGTGTGTCGTACGGTTGCAACTGCGGAAGCGACATAGTTCATCCTGAGATCGATTCAAACTTCAATGTGACTGCGAATGCCACGTAATCAAGGTTGTGCCAACACGGCGTCGGTTCTTGTTATCGCTCAGACGGCAAACGGCGCCGAGCCCTTACTGGCTTTCCGCGTAAATTGAGCCACATTGTAAGTGGGCAAATGATTATCACGAAGCAAGACGCTGATGCGGAAAGTTTCGACCTAGGAGTCGCGTTCTGCTTGCTGGTGGTGGTTGGTATGGCAATCGTTTTCGGGGTGGTACTTTGGGATTGTCCGGTTTTTTGCCTTCATCGGGGTTGTCCGCCTTCATCGGGGCATCAACTTAAATTTTTTTCGCTGACCAAGCGTCGGTGCTTGGTGACGATAAAAGGTGCGGGCTGGGCGACGACGCAATCTACTTGGCGATAACAACCGATGTAGTCGTCAAACCCGAACATTTCGATGTGGCCAAGCACTAAGATTTTTCCATCGATTTGCGAGAGATGACAAGCACCATTTTCCGAGGCAATAGGGGCACGATCCAGCTGAGCAAAAACGCGAACTTCCAACTGTCGAACACCACCAGCTTTCCTTGTTGCATGCCTCGGTAGCCGATTCGTGCAACGGTCTGTGGGTCCGCAGCGCTTTTAAAAGCTTGAACGCCCTCGAGATCGGCTTGATCGCTGAAGCCCGTGTCGACTGGGCCCGGGCAGAGCACCGTCACAGTGACACCCGTTTCCTCAAGTTCTTCCGCGAGTGCTTGAGAGAACGAGTTCACATACGCTTTCGTCGCATAGTAAACCGCCTGCAATGGCCCCGGCAGAAAACCAGCGGTTGAACCGACGTTCAGAATCTTGCCGTGCCCCGCCTTGATCATGCTAGGCACAATCAAATGAGTCAGTTCGCTCAGCGCCATGACGTTCAGGCGAATCATCGACGACTCTCGGTCCCAATCGCGCTCGTGGAATTTGCCATGACCGCCGAACCCAGCGTTGTTGATCAGAATGTCAATCGTGCTGACAGCTTCACGGCATTTTTCGTACACGTGGTCAACGGAACCGAATTCGGTCAGATCGGCAGGTATACAAACGACTTGCACGCCGTGAGCAGATTCAAGCTCGTGCTTCAGTTTTTCCAGTTCGTCACCGCGACGTGCGACGAGGATCAGATCGCCTCCGGTCGCGGCGTGAATTTTCGCTAGTTCGCGACCAATGCCGCCCGACGCTCCGGTGATCAATGCAACGTTCTTCATCGAGGTTTCGTCCTGAAAGTTGGTTACT
>CALFWL010000096.1 GCA_937928215.1 uncultured Pirellulaceae bacterium
CGAATCTACACGAATAAAAACGCAATTCAAAAATTCGTGCCTATTCGTGAAATTCGTGGCTGAAACATAAGCACCAATCGAAGCAAACCTATGCCGGAAATATTATTCAAAGACGAAAGCTACAAGATCGTCGGGGCGTGCATGGCGGTCTATAACGAGATGGGCTTTGGGTTTCTTGAAGCCGTCTATCAAGAATGTCTGGAAATCGAATTCACGGATCAAAACATTCCGTTCCAATCACAGCACCAACTGGTTTTGAGCTTCAAAGGCAGGCAACTTAGATCGACATACGTACCTGACTTTGTTTGCTTTCAGCAAATCATCGTTGAAATAAAAGGCGTTTCCAAACTAAACGATTCCCACCGAGCACAAATGATCAACTACCTCAAAGCCACTCGTCTGAAACTTGGTTTGTTAGTCAACTTTGGAAATCACGCAAAGTTGGAATACGAGAGAATCGTCAATTAGAAATTGAAGCTACGAAGAGACCAATAAGATTTGTAATTACTTGCCACGAATCGCACAAATTTACACGAATAAAAACGCCATCCTGAATTCGTGCCTATTCGTGAAATTCGTGGCAAAAACAAAAGCACCAAAATATGAAATTCAAATTCGACGCAAAACTTGACTATCAACTCGACGCGATCAGCGCCGTTGTCGATCTGTTCGAAGGATTTCCTTCGACAAACAGTTTGACGGATATTGATCTTGGCAGTCATCAATACATGGGCGTCCAGCAAAATGACTTGGGGATTGGCCATGGTGAGATCACCAGTCTTGATGCAGTGTTCAACAACCTGCAAAAGATCCAAGAACGGAACTTCATCCCAAAAACGACTCAGTTGATCGAAAACGACGATGAATACAAATTTCCAAACTTTTCGGTCGAAATGGAAACAGGAACCGGGAAGACCTATGTCTTTCTTCGCACGATCTTTGAACTGAACAGAGCCTACGGATTCACCAAGTTCATTATCGTTGTCCCCTCGGTCGCGATCCGTGAAGGAATCAAAGCTTCGATTCGGGATATGCGCGACCATTTTCGCGGACTCTATGACAATATTCCTTTCGATTTCTTTGACTACAAATCCAAAGCCGTCACGGATCTAAGAAACTTTGCTCGCAACAAAGAGATCCAGATCATGATCATTAACGTTCAAGCGTTTCAAAAAGACGTTGGGGCGAATGTTGATTATGCGACTTTGACGGAAGAGGAAAAGAAGAAGCTCAACATCATTCACCGTGATGATGACAATTCATCAGGCTATCGCTGGATCGAGTACGTTCAAAAGACTCGCCCAGTCGTCATCATTGACGAACCTCAGTCAGTGGATACTTCTTCGGGCGCAACAAAAGCACGACAGGCGATCAAGACCTTGAATCCGCTGTTTGCCTTGCGTTACTCTGCGACTCACATCAAGCCGTTCAACTTGCTTTACAAGCTCGATCCGATTCAAGCTTATGACTTGCGGTTGGTGAAACAGATTGAGGTTTGGTCACGCGATGATGCCGAAAACTTCAACGAGACTTACATTCGCTTGGACAAGATCTTCTATCCCAAAGGCAAGAAAACGCCAGAAGCGAAAGCGACGATCCACAAGGATACGGTGAATGGGCCAAAGCCAAAGTCGATTACGCTCAAGCAAGGCACGGTCGTTTCTGATCAAACCAATCGGACTGGGTACGACGGCTACATTGTCGAATCAATCAATGCCGAAGAGGGACTGGAACATGTCCGTTTCAGCAACGGCAAAGTGCTGGAGATTGATACTGAAGAAGGCGGAATGAATGAAGACTACTTGAAGGCTCAGATTGAACAGGCGGTCGAAGAGCATTTCAAGAAAGTCAAGAAGTTCAAGAAGGCAGGGAAGGACATCAAAGTCCTGACACTGTTTTTTGTGGACAAGGTCGCCAACTATCGTTTCTATGATGACGACGGTGTTCGCCAGAAAGGCCCATTTGCTCAGTGGTTTGAAGAGGCATACGAACGGACTCAGAAGAACGCCTTTTATAAAGATGTGCTAACGCTTCCCGCTGATGAAGTTCACGACGGTTACTTTTCCGCTGATAAAAAGAAGGGGGGCAAGGTTGTCAGCTTGAAGGATACTTCGGGTACGACCAAGGCCGACGAAGAGACCTACAAAACGATCATGCAGGACAAGGCTGGTTTGCTTTCCGAAGAAAAAGCCCTCCGATTTATCTTTAGCCACTCAGCACTGCGAGAAGGCTGGGACAACCCCAACGTATTTCAAATCTGCGTCCTACGTGACATGGGAACAGATCGTCAACGTCGGCAGACGCTTGGGCGTGGTTTGCGATTGCCAGTTGATAAGCACGGCAATCGCATCAAGGACGAAAGCGTGAATCGCTTGACGGTGATTGCAAACGAATCATTTGAGTCCTACCGCAGCGGACTGGCTCATGACATTGAAAACGACATTGGCGACGGTTTTAAGTTTGGTCGCATTCCAGATATCGCATTCGCTCAATTGCTTGATCCATCGCAGGAACAAGAGGAAGGCGAAGAGAAGCCGCTGGGCCAAGAGAAATCAGCCGAAATCGTGAAGATCCTGAAAGACAACGGTTACCTTGATACCAATGGGGATCTTACCGCCAAGTTCCAGCCTGATGAAAAGGGTTTTGTTCTAGATGTTCCTAAGGAGTTGGAGCCTCTTCGCAATGCGATCATCGAACGGATGAAGAGTTACGAGTTTGGTGATCGGGTCAAAGATCCTCGACAGAAGAAGACGCTCACTTACAACAAACGAATTGAACTCAATGAGGATTTCAAGGAGCTTTGGGCGAAGATCAGTCAGAAGACTCGCTATCGAGTCGAGTTTGAGACGGAAGAGTTGATCGGGATTGCGCTCGGCAAGATCGCGACGATGGAAAAGATCCGTCCTGTCGAGATCCAGCAAAAGAAAACTGCACTCGACATTACAGTAGCAGGAGTCAAGGAGGACAAGACGGTTGACACGGATGTTTACAAATCAAAGCAAGTCAAATACTTGCCAGACATTTTGACTTTTCTGCAACGTGAAACAGAACTGACTCGCGGCACGTTAGTAGAGATTCTCAAGCGGTCGGGTCGCTTGGAAGAATTCAAAGTTAATCCGCAAGCGTTCATGACTTCTATTGCGAAGTTGCTTCGACGGTCTCTACGAGAGTTGATCGTAACAGGCATCAAGTACGAACGCATCGAAGGCCAGTTCTACGAAATGCGCCGTTTCGATGAGGAAACCATCGAGACGTATCTTTCTCGGCTGTACGAGGTTCAGCAGATGGATGATCGAACGCCTTACGACTATGTCGTGATTGACAATGACTCCAGCATTGAGCGAGGCATCGCAGAAACACTCGACACTCATGAACGGGTGAAATTTTTCTGCAAACTACCCGATTGGTTCAAGATCCCAACGCCTGTCGGCAACTACAACCCTGACTGGGCCATCGTTAAAGAAGATGATGCAAAGCTGTATCTCGTCAAGGAAACAAAGAGCACACACACTCGGCACGAACGACGTGGAACAGAAAACCCAAAAGTCGATTGCGGCAAAGCCCACTTCAAAGCGTTGGATGTTGAGTTTGGAGTAGCGACGAATATCCACGAAGTGTTAACATCTGAGTGATGTCTGACCAACCGGCGGTAGGGATAACGAATCGAAGACAAGTTACTGCGAGAATCAATCAAGTTTGACTTTATCGTAGACGTCTGCCAGCGAAATCGTTTTCCCAATGCTGACAAGCTCCAACGACGCGTCGATACCGACGATTTCACGCAAGGTCCAGGCACCGTCCTTGCTTAACGAGTGATGTTCGCCGCGTGCTTCGTCCTGCCAGAGAACAAGATACTCCTTGAGCGAAGGAAGTTGCCGATAGTGACCGAATTTCGTGCCTCGATCGAAGTCTGCCGTTGAAGGCGATAAGACTTCAGCGACAAGAACGGGATTTGAGATCACGTCGCTTGAATTGCCTTCAATCGGCGGACAGACAACCGACAGGTCGGGATAGACATGGAAGTCGTTGGCTTTGATGTGGACTCGCATGTCACTTCCATGAACTTCACATGGATGGCCAACTAAAACGTTACCAACCGATCTGAGCAGATTTGAGCCAACCAAACTGTGCCGCCGCGTGCCGCCCGCCTGTGAAAAAACTTCACCGTGATAGTATTCATGCCGCTCATCCTGTTCGCGTTCCCACGCCAAATACTCCTCAACTGACATCAGACTTGATGTTTTGGGTGCAGAACTCATCAGACAACCTTGGAACGCGAATGTGGCGGAGATCTCTAACTGCCGGTAGACCACCGGCCTGCGTTCAACGATTATAGGTTGTTTGAAACCGCTCTGGCCACATCGTTTCCCTTTTATTTTCCCGGCGGAATCGCTGTGAAAACTCAACTTTTTCTCACACCATGTCACTCCCTCACCACAATCCGCTCTGGATGCCGTACACCCAAATGAAAACGGCGACGCCTCCGCTGCAAGTGGACTCAACCGAAGGTGTGCAGATCCACCTGAGCGACGGTCGGACGTTGATCGACGGCATCGCATCGTGGTGGACCGCCTGCCATGGCTACAACCACCCCGCGATCGTCAGCGCGATTCGGGAACAAGCCTCGCGAATGCCGCACGTCATGATGGGCGGTCTTGTGCATCAACCTGCCATTCAACTGGCCGATTCGCTGGCTAGATTTCTCCCTAGCGACCGAAACAAAGTGTTTCTGGTGGACTCGGGGTCGGTGGCAGTCGAGGTCGCCATGAAGATGGCGGTTCAGTTCTGGCGAAACAAGAGAGGCTTCTGGGGTGACAAGAATCGCTTCGTTTGCTTTCAAAATTCTTATCATGGCGACACAACGGGAGCGATGAGTGTCTGTGATCCAGTGGATAGCATGCACTCTCATTTCAAAGGTTTTCTGCTGGAGCAATTTGCTCATCCGATACCTGACAGTGAATCGTCGCTTGCCGCGTTTCGAAGATTCCTCGCCCGGCACGAGCATCAACTCGCAGGCGTGATCATTGAACCGCTGGCTCAAATGGCTGCCGGAATGCGATTCCATTCACCCCAAACACTCCGTTCCGTTTTTTCTGTTTGCCAAGAGTACGATCTCGTGTTCATCGCCGACGAAGTTGCGACGGGGTTCGGGCGCACGGGGTCGATGTTCGCTTTCGAGCAGGCAAAGATCGAACCGGACGTCGTTTGTGTCGGCAAAGGATTGACCGGATGCAGCGTTGGATTGGCCGCAGCGATCGCATGCGGAAAAATTTATGACGCTTTTCACTCTGATGAACCACACCACGCCTTGATGCACGGCCCGACGTTCATGGGCAACCCCATCGCCTGTGCTGCTGCGAATGCCTCGATCCAACTTTTTGAAACCGAGCCCCGCCTGAACCAGGTTGCGAGCATTGAATCTCAACTGCGGGAACAGCTGGCGCCTTTGACATCTACTCCAGCAGTGCACTCGGTAAACTGCCTTGGCGCCATCGGCGCCGTTCGCATGGACAGAGAAATCGACGTGCCTGAAGCTGTCCAGTTTTTTGTCGACCAAGGTGTTTGGATTCGCCCCATCGGAGACACCATCTACCTAGCTCCTGCATTCATGATCGACCAAGACGATCTGCACACGCTTTGTGAGGCTATTTCTGATTTCGTCCACGACCGTTGAGGAATCTGGGCGACGCGCCTGCCTGAGGTGAACCACTTGATTCTTGCTGCGAAGGACAAACATCCTTTTGATGCCTAGCGCTGCTAATCAATCGTTGAGGATGGCTTTCGCAAATAGAGCCAAACTGAGCCGGAAACCCGTGATTCGCCCAACAATTTTCCGATAGGATCTTCTTCGCCACCGAAATAACTCTTCGCTTCCGCGTAGATCTGCTCCATTTCAGCCTGTGCCTGTTCGTTAGTCATGTCACCAGACTTCATTTCCTTCGATATTTTTTCCTGAACAGCCGCGACTTTCTCATTCATCACATTATACTTTTGGACGATCACCGCCAACCTTTTACGTTGTTTCGTGGTTTGCTCAGGCACGTCGTAAACATCGGAATAGTCGCCGACGAGCAAGTCCAAATAACCGTCATGGTTGTAATCGTGAACACAGATCTGTGCCCTCGTGCCAGGAGCCCGAGACATTCCTTCTGAGAGATACTGCTGCACATAAATCGAATTCGATGGCCCTCCGATCAATTCTTGCCACTCATCAAATTTCGGTTTAGAAGCACTTCCAACGTTCCGAAACCAACCTACGCTACCGTCTCCAGCACCCACGACCAAATCCTGCAGACCATCGTCATTCCAATCGGCCACAACGGGATTTGCGTGGTGATTAACCTGCAACGGTTTTCCACCGGCTAACACTGGCACACTTTCCGAACTCCACTTGGGATCACTCCGTGTCCCAACGTTCGTGCGCCTGAATAACGAGCCATCAAACGCACCGATCAGCATGTCCAGATCGCCGTCATCATCCCAATCCATCATGGCGGCCCAGCTGCCAAACGATGCCACTCGATCGTTCAGTGCATCGTCTTGGTCAGCCTCGCCCGCATCTTCGTTTTTTTCTTCGCGATCAAGATGCCGTTTCATTTCAACCGGATGATGCACCAGAGGCGTGCCCTCCTGATCTGAAATCGATTCGACTTCCGCGTACTTACCTTCGCCCAAACCGCGAATCAAATACACGTCGCCGGGATCATAACTTCCGCTGATTAAATCTTGAGTGCCGTCATCGTCGTAGTCCACAAACTGTGGACTGGAGCCAATGCATCAGTAGATGGGAACCATGGCGTCGACGCCTCCGGCCTGCAACTTTACCGCCGATGCATATGCCGGATTCTTATCGGTTCCCTCGTTGGAGTAGAACCAGAAGTGGCCGGGAAAGTCACCGACCAGCAAGTCTTCGTCCCCATCACAATCGACATCCGCAATCCATGGGCTGGCGTGAGCTTGGGTTCCCAAGAGGCCGATATCGATCGGCTGTCCTCCCGCTTCCAGACGTACGGGTTGTTCAAGATCCGCAGCTAGATTTACTGAGGGAACGGCAAGAATGACATCCATTTCTTCCGCCGTCGTCACTACGTCTGGCTCACTAGAGCAGCCGATGAGTGAAGCAACTAAACCTGTGACGACTGGGGCGATCAAGATCTTCTGAAAACGCACGGCCGGGTTCCTTATTCGCGAATCGTGAAGCGCAATATTCTGACAACGGAAAAATCGTTACATACCATCTGCATGAAAGCAAGTACGCTGCTTTTCAGGTCGGTGATATTAATTGATCAGTCACCGCTGACCCTCCCGAATATTGGCTCGCCGATGTACAATCAGTTTCGATTTTTCAGCCGAAGATTATCTCTGTTTTCGTAAACCTGTTTCGTCCTGGACCGTCCCGCATGCCTGAACTCCAAGATTCTCGCGCCACTCAAAAACAACGACCCAAATGGATACGCCACCAAGTCGCCGATCTGTTTGAACTTCCCTTCAACGATCTGATTTTTCAAGCGGCATCGGTGCATCGAACTCATCACGACCCCAACAAAGTTCAGCTGAGCAGCCTGCTCAGTATCAAAACCGGCGCGTGCCCGGAAGACTGCGCTTACTGCCCCCAAAGTGCTCGCTACAAGACCGGACTGAAGAAAGAAAAACTGCTGCCGCTGGACCAAATCGTTGCCGCCGCCGAAAAAGCGAAAGCCAACGGGGCAGGGCGGTTTTGCATGGGAGCCGCATGGCGCAGCCCGAAGGATTCCGATATCGCCGAGGTGTCTGCAGCCGTGCAGGCCGTCAAAGCGTTGGGGCTTGAGACATGTGCCACCCTTGGCATGTTGAATGAAGATCACGCTCAGGCGCTCAACGATGCAGGCTTGGATTATTACAACCACAACCTCGATACATCGCCCGAATTTTACGGCGAAGTCATCACGACGCGAACGTACGACGATCGCCTAGAAACATTGAAGAATGTGCGTGACGCCGGGATGAAAGTCTGCTGCGGTGGCATCGTCGGCATGGGTGAAGATCAAGCAGATCGAGTCGGTTTGCTGCTGACGCTGGCCAACCTGGATCCGCCACCCGAAAGCGTGCCGATCAACAATTTGGTCAAGGTCGCGGGCACGCCACTGGCTCAGCAGGAAGACATCGACCCGTTTGACTTTGTCCGCACGGTCGCGGTGGCACGAATTTTGATGCCGACTTCCTACGTTCGCCTGTCTGCCGGTCGCGAAGAAATGAACGACCAGATGCAGGCACTGTGCTTTCTGGCAGGAGCGAACTCAATCTTCTACGGAGACCAATTGCTCACGACGGGTAACGCAACCGTCGAACATGATCGCGAAATTTTTCAGAAGCTGGGCATTCGCGCGTCCGGCTGCCAGCAGTAATGCCTTGGCAAGACGAAATCGAGCGAACGTTCCACCAGCGGAAGCAACAAAATCGTTGGCGAACAAGAAAGCGGCTTCAATCGGCTCAAGGTCGAACGCTGAACATCGACGGCCAATCCCTGCTGAACTTTTGCAGCAATGATTATTTGGCATTGGCCGATCATCCTGCGCTGAAACGGGCCGCGATTGCAGCGACAGAGACGTTTGGAACAGGTAGCGGAGCTTCGCACCTAGTCTGTGGTCATCAAGAATTGCATCACCAGTTGGAACGAAAGATCGCCGCCTTGGTTGGCGCAGAGCAGGCGGTTGTTTTTTCAACCGGTTACATGGCCAATCTTGCGGTGCCGCAAACCTTTCTCGGCCGCAATGACTTGCTGCTGGAAGACAAGTTAAATCACGCGTCGCTTCTGGACGCCGGAGCAATCAGCCCGGTGAAGATGAAACGCTATCCACATCTGGATGTAGACGCGGTGGATCAAGCACTGACTGGCAGCAATGCCAAGCGCAAGATGGTGCTCACCGACGGCGTCTTCAGCATGGACGGCGATGTTGCTCCTGTCAGACGATTGGCCGACCTGTGCGAGCGGCATGACGCCATGTTGGTCGTCGATGACGCTCATGGATTTGGTGTGCTGGGTGCAAACGGTGCCGGGTTGCTGCAACGCGAAAACGTTTCGGTAAGTGGAAACGTGTTGATGGTCGGGACACTCGGGAAAGCCGCTGGCAGCTTCGGAGCTTTCATCGCAGGAGATGCTGTCTACCTTCAAGCCTTGATCCAATTCGCTCGAACTTACATCTACACCACCGCGTTGCCGCCGGCGGTCGCCGCAGCATCGATTGCCGCGATCGACTTGATCAAATCAGAAGCTGAGCGACGCGAACGATTGCACTCACTCATCAAGCGGTTTCGCAACGAAGCGACCGACGCCAAGCTACCGCTCATGCCATCGCAAACCGCCATTCAGCCGCTTGTGCTTGGCTCAGAAAAAAATGCACTCGCTGTGGACGCGTTGCTTCGCGAGAACAACATTTTGGCGATCGCGATTCGGCCTCCTACCGTAACTGCCGGATCGGCTCGGATTCGATTGACCTTTCGTGCCGACCACACGGATGAAGATCTTGACCAGTTGTTGGCCGTATTGATCAGCGATTCGTTCCGACGGTTGTTGCAGCCAGAGGAAGCAGAATGAAACGAAATCTCATACTGCTGCACGGATGGGGAGTGAATTCCCGCGTCTGGGATCGTATCCTTCCATGTTTAAGCGAAACGTTCAAAGTCACCGCGATCGATCTGCCCGGCTACGGTTCGATGGTTGATCACGAGCCCGGAGAAAACCTAGACCACTTGGCCAACAACGTACTGAGTCGTGCTCCAGAATCCGCCACCTGGTGCGGATGGTCGCTAGGAGGCATGGTCGCGATGGCAGCGGCGTTACTCGAACCTGACCGCATCGAAAAGCTGTCGCTCATTTGCACCACACCCAAGTTCTTGCAAGGCGACGGCTGGGCGTACGGGTCGAGCGAAACGGCGATGGCAAATCTAGCGACTCAATTTGAGCGTAACTACTCGAAAGCGTTGGCTCGTTTTTTCTTGCTACAACTGGGCACGCATCCCGACGCGCGAGAGATGTCTCGCCAACTTGCTGCGGGAGCTATCGAAGGCGCAACGCCCCGTTGGGCTACCTTGAAACAAGGGCTTAGTGTGCTGGGAAACACCGATCTGCGTAAATCCGTTCGGACCATCAATTTGCCCACGGAAATCATCGTCGGGACCGAAGATCGAGTCATTCCAGCTGATGCCGGACGATTTTTGGCAAGCCAAATCCCCAAGGCCACGTTGCATGAAGTGAACGCGGGTCACGTACCGTTTCTCACATCTCCCGAATGGTTTGTCGACCACTTGAAAAAAAATGCGGAGGCGAACCTCTGATCGTGGACCTTCAACTGGAACAAATCGAGAGGCAATTCGATCGAGCCGCAGCGACGTACGACTCGGTGTCGTTCGTCCAGCGACAGATGGCCGATCAACTAGTGTCGAAAATGCCAACGCAACTGGACGGCCCACTGGTTGATCTCGGTTGCGGCACGGGCGAACTGCTTCACAGAATTTCGCAGCGAACGCCAGCAACTAACCTGACGGGAGTCGATATCTCGTCGGCCATGCTGGAGCGGACTCGGAACCGAATTCCTGGCGTGCAGGTTATCAAAGCGGACTTGGCGGCACTTCCGCTGGCTCAAGACTCTTTCCGCTGGGCCGTTTCCAACGCAGCGATTCAATGGTGCGATTCGACGGCGGTATTTTCAGAATTGCGTCGTATCGTGCGTCGCGGTGGCCGAGTTTTCATTTCGACGTTCGGCCCGGCAACCATGTGGCAGTGGAGAGAAACGATCGGTTCGGTTCCCGGCACTAGTGATCGGGTCCACATCTTTCCATCCCCAGAACAACTGAGCGACCAACTTGAAGCTGCCGGGTTCACCTCAATCGAAAACCGCGTCGAGACCATCGACGTCCACTTTGATTCCGTTCGCTCGATGTTCGATTCAATCCGCAAGTTGGGAGCCACAAATGCTCGTCAGGACCGACCGACCGGCTTGGCGGGTAAACAGTGGTTTCAGCAAGTGAACGCCGCGTTCGAAGAACGCCGTGAATGCGATGGGATGCTAAACCTAACGTACGAATGCTGCTATCTGTTTGCCAGTTAGCGCGAGTGCCAGTTAGCACGAGGCCGCGAGGCGGAACAGAATTTAGCTCGCAGCATGCTGACTGATACGACGCGTTGGCAGCCACCTCGGACAGACATGTTGTATCTCGCCTTCCGCCTGAAACCGTATCAGCTGCTCCGCCGCCTCGTTGCTGTCATTATCCGCTAGCGGACAATCAGCCGCGACCGAACATTGCAGTAGCTTGCAACTTCCGGCGTTAATTAGACTCACCGTCTGAAACATGGAAGTTTTCTTGTACGGGACGCCCGATGCCCCTTGATCCCTCACTCAACCTAGAACCGATACGCCTGCTCCTGTCGGATGTGGACGGCGTTCTGACCACGGGTGCGATCACGTTTGACAACCACGGACTGGAGTCCAAAACGTTTCACGTTCGCGACGGAATGGCAATCAAGCTGTGGCAGAAAGTTGGGAAGTCCTTCGGTGTGATTACCGCTCGTTCGTCAAAAATTGTCGACACTCGCATGAGCGAACTTGGTGTCGCGGTCGTCTGCCAAGGCTCGACAGACAAGGTCGCCAGCGCAGAAGAAGTTCTGAAGAAGCTGAACCTCTCTTTCGAGAACGTGGGCTACGTCGGCGACGACCTGACAGATCTTGCGCTGTTAAAGCGATGCGGTTTTTCGGCAACCGTGGCCGATGGAGTGCCCGAAGTCAAACAAGCCGTTGACTATGTAACAGAGGCAACGGGCGGCTTCGGCGCGATCCGAGAACTGGTCGAACTGATCTTGAAACGGCAAGAGAAATGGGACCAAACCATTGAGAGCTACGCTTGATGATCGAAGCTTTGCCAGTGGGGGGTTGTGAGGTGAAGTGAAAATCGAAATGAAACTGCTTTCAGTCAATTGAACCTTGAAACGAGAAGGATTTCGAAACTTGCCCGACAACCAACAATCCGCTCTGACGGCACGCCGGCAATCCAATCCGGTTGCGCAGTACGTGTTGTCATTGGCGGCGGCGGTCGCGGCCTATTCGTTGTACGTAATGTTTGCGGTGCCATTGTTGGAAGGGCCCGCCAACCAGGTTCAAGCCCGCAGGGCAGTTTCGTCCATTGATATCACACCGCGCAAGCGAGACAAATCATGGCTCAAACCATTTGTACCCGCCGACGGATGGGAACTGGAGTCCTGCAAAACCGTGGCCGTCGAGGGAGGTACGATCCTGTTTCGTGACTATCAACCATTGGACGACGGGTATGCGGAAGTTTTTCCGTTCACGCTGATCTTGAACGCAAAACCGCCCCGATCCGATGACACTCGGGCACATTTTGAGAACGCAGACGAAACGCCGGTGGCGGTCAGATGCCAACAGAAAGCCAGACTGAAATTCGATCGTCCCCTAGCCGAAAGCATCAGCGGTGGAGGCTTGAAACTGGAGGTCGCCCGGTTGGTTGGCGAGGTCACGATCTATCGGCCACCGTCAGCGGTCGGAGCAACGGATAGCATTTCGGTTGTCACCCGTAACATCCAATTTGAACCGACGCAAATTTTCACGCTTGAAGAAGTCCAATTCGCGTTCGGCAAGAATGCCGGAACCGGGCGGCACTTGAGGATCGAGCTCCAACGCAGCCAGCAGCCGACAGCCAATCCGCTCGCGTCGGCTGGTTTTTCTGCCGTGACAGGAATCAATCGAATCGAGCTGGCGAGTTTGCAGAAATTGCGATTGGAGTCGACTCGAACTCCCGCGATTCAACATCAGAAATCCAACGGTGCAACTCCCCAAGACAAACGTGGTTCCGACTTGTTTTCGAACAACCAATCGCCTGTGCAAGTTTCCTGCCTCGGGCCTTTTGCGTTCGATTTTCAAACGAAGACCGCAACACTGGAAGATCAAGTCTTGGTTGAACAGCTCGATCAGTACCGCGATCGTCTCACTTGCGATCAGTTGACGCTGACCTTTGGTGACGAGCCGAACTCTGACCCGACTTCCGATCAATCCGGCACAAACTTGAGAACCTTTCACGCGCAAGGAATGCCAGCGGAAGTCATCTCTCATTCTCAAAACACAAAAATCACAGGCGATCAACTGTTCTACAATGTTTTGGAACGACAATTCCAAGCCGTTTCGACGTACCAAGTAACCGTTGCGACCCCACAGTTTCAACTCGTGTCGCGACAGCTCAGCTACTCAGTTCCTGCCGACGGCTCAATGGGGCCTGTCGATGCTCGCGGTCCCGGACGCTTACTGAGGCCAGCCACCGCAGAGCACGACCCCATGTTGATCCAGTGGCAGAAGCAGTTGACCGTCAGCCCGGATGGAGTTCAACAGCATGTCGTCATCGATGGAAAGTCAAACGTACACCTTGGCAATGACACCAGCCTCATTGCCGATCAGATTGAGCTTTGGCTGATACGAGATAAAAACCAGAATCCGGTTCAAACACTTGCGACGGGAACTCAACGGAAACCAGAAAGTTGGAATCCGACTCGCGTGATGGCGACTGGCGAAGTGAGAATCAAGACTCCCGAGCTAAACGGGACCACGGAACAGTTGACAGCCATTTGGCAAGGCACCGGCCAGGTCGACATTCGACCGATTCAAGCTCAACCACCTTCCTCAAACGCGAACGCAAACGCTACAACGTTTGACACGAAACGCCACACCGCCGCAAGAGTTGTCCAAGCAGGCTGGATATCTGATCCTCCTGTTGCTCGTGTCGCGATGCAACGGATCGAACAATCAGCAAACTTCAAACCCAATCCATTCGTCGGCGTCCCGGTGCAGGCTCAACTGGCTGCAAAACCGGTCTCCAATCGCATCGCACAGAATCAAGACGGCAGAAAACAGTCGATCGATTTTCGCGGAAACCAAGTCGACGTGCAGCTGAAACGAGTCGGTGCGAAGACTGAAATCGTAAATCTGAAGGTTGACGGCAATGTTCATGTCACGCAAACCTCTGCTGCCACCCATGGTTCGAAAACAAACACGATCAGCGGAACGCAGTTACGCCTTGTTCCCCAAGCCAACGATCAACAGCGAATTCAGGTCACCGGCACCGTCGACCAACTAGCGACCTTCCGCAGTAACGAACTTAATCTGGACGGGCAAGAAATTTTTGTTGATCAACAAGCCAATCGCATCTGGGTGGACGGTCCGGGCAAGGTCTGGTTGAACCCAAACGAATCGAACCGAATGGCTGCCGGACACCTGCCTTCCATCAAAACGCCACCAGACGCAGTAAGCAAACTCGGCTCGATCAGTCAGCTGGAAGTCAGCTGGGCGGCTGGCATGATCTTTGATGGACGCAAAATCTATTTCGAGAAAGACGTGGCGATGACGGCGGAATCATCATCTGACCAGGACCAGCAGATCAACAAATCACGATCGTTCAGTCAGGGGCTAAACATAAAACTGTCCGAAGAAATCCGGCTCACTTCAACCGATCACAAACACGCGGATGTCAAAATTGAAGAAGTGGTTTTGGTTGACAGAATCGCTGAAGACCAACAAGTCTTTCAACTCGCTGGCGAAAACAACACGAGCCCTGAATTCCAATTGGCGTCCAGCTCCGGCGGCACGCCTACGAGTCTGCGAACTCCGATCGTGATCGAGAATCAGACATTTGACGCGAACGGAAAAATTCTCGAGCGTCAAACCGTCATCGCGCCGCAAGCGAATTATTCGGTATCCGGTGGCAAGATTCGAGCCGCCGGGCCTGGCTCGATCCAACTGCATCGGCGAGGCAAGGTGAAAGCATTTGACTCATCCAAAAACACAGCATCGAAGAAGCCGAGCAACCCGAACGCGATCACGCTGACTCATGTAAAGTTCGACGACCGGCTGATTGCAGACTCAAATAAGAAAGAGATGCAGATTCATGGACAGGTTCGCTCGCTCACGTCGCCCGTCAAGTCATTTGACGAAGTGTTCGATCCAGATCGCGAAACACACACGTGGCCGGCGGACGCGGTCAAGTTGGTCTGCCAACAGGTCCAGCTGGCTCAATGGAATCCGCAAGCATCCGGCAAGCCGTCCAACGAAATGATTGCGACGGGCAACGCTCACATCACCAGCAGTCAGTTTGAAGCGACGGCCGATCGAGTCAGCTACAGTCAGGCGAACGACATGCTGGTTGTCGAGGGCACTCCGCGATCCGACGCCAATCTATGGTTCCGCCGAAACCCTGCCGCTCGTCCGGATCACCTAGTCGCCGGGAAAATTTTGTACCGGCTTTCGGATCAGTGGACCGAAGTCCAGAACGTTCGCAACGTCAAGATCAAGTCGAAATAGGGCGGAATGCATCATGCGAATTTCCATCCTTTTGATCGCCCTCGTCATCTTCGTGGTGACTGCAGGGTGCTCGCGATTGAACGTGAACACCTTGAATGAGCGACTGAAGCCCTCCAATGATCGCGACTGGATTGCCGAGCTGAACGTCACTCCGTTCGCACAGGTCTCGGGCGATCAAGTCACGTTGCGAAACATTCGCAAGAATCGTTATCTGACAAACGATGATTATGTCTTGGATCACTTTGACCGCACCATCGAGATTAGCCAAATTCAGTCGGTCGACTACATCGTCGTGCCGTTCAACAACTCGCCACAAATCGCACACACGATGCTCAGCTTCGGCTTGGACGATGACACCTACCTAGGAGTTTCAGTGGAAGTTCGCCGTGAAAAAGGGGAGGGCTACTCCGCGTGGCGCGGACTGACACGACAGCTGGAGCTAATGTACGTGCTGGCCGACGAACGAGACCTAATCGGGGTTCGCACGTCGCATCGCGAATCGGATGTGTACGTCTATCCAACGATCGCCAACCCGGAGCAGGCTCAAGCATTGTTCAAGTCCGTTGTGAGTCGAATGAATCAATTGGCCGCCAACCCCGAGTTCTATCACACGATCACGAACAACTGCACGACCAACCTACAGTCGCACGTGAACGAATTGAGCCCGGACCGCATTCCATACGCATGGAAGGTTCTACTACCGGCTCACTCGGCCCAGTACGCCTACGATCTGGGTTTACTCGATCGACGAATCCCCTTCGAAGACCTGCAAGCCCTCGCGCTCGTTCGGAACGAATCGAATCAGAATCTGGACAATCCAAGGTTCTCGAAACTGATTCGAACCAAACGTGATGCACTCGAACGAATCGTTCAGCGGCAGGTTTCCAACCAGCAGATTCAAACCCGCTAGAACGCGTGTCCGCTTTGGAACCGAGCGAGCCACAACTTCCCAGCTGAATTCCATTGGAAAATTACAAAATCGGTGATTGGTTAGTAGAAAAACGCCAGTTGGTCGCGTACTTGTCAGAGTACAAGTCTCAACGACACACGTTTTTTTCTTCAAGACAAAGCCATTTATGAATCCCGACGGCTCGCCTCGACTGCTAACGAGGACAAAATCTGTATGTCTGTCAATGACTCTATTGGGCCTGCTCGCCAACTCCTTTGCCGATTCGGCAGACGCTCAACCACCCCAAAGACCCGACAGAGGTTTCTTCGGCGGGCAATCTCTAGGCGGACCGGGAGGCCCCGGTGGTGGGCCGGACGCGCCGGACATCGAACTGGTCAAGGAATTTGACACCGATAAAAATGGCGTGCTGGACTCCGAAGAACGCGCCCAAGCGAAAAAGAAACTGCTCGCGAATACCCAAGGCAGATCCCGTCGGCCCGGTGGAAGAGGAGGCCCAGGCGGTCCAAGCGGCAACCTTCCCAAGGGTCGCACCGGGCCCAAGGTCGCGTTGAAAGATGCCGAAATCTACCCGAACGCCAAGCTCTACGATCCCACTGTCTTGCGTACGTTCTTTTTAAGCTTCCAAGAAAAAGAGTGGGAGCAAGAACTGGCCACGTTCAAGCCGACCGATGTCGAAATTCCTGCGTTGCTGACGGTCGATGGAAAACAATACCCAGACGTTGGCGTCAGTTTTCGAGGCGCATCGTCATTCTTTATGGTCCCCACAGGCAGCAAACGATCGCTGAATCTTTCGATCGATTTCGTGAACGAGAAGCAAAAATTGCATGGCTTCAAAACACTGAATTTACTCAACTGCAACGGCGACCCATCGCTCATGAGTTCGTATCTGTACTCGATGGTCGCAGGGAAAAAGATTGCGACCCCCAAGGTCAACTTCGTAAAAGTCGTTATCAATGGACGGAGCTGGGGCGTGTACGCGAACGCTCAGCAATTCAACAAAGATTTCCTGCTGGAGAACTACGGCACTCAAAAGGGCACACGTTGGAAAGTAAGCGGCAACCCTCGAGGCGACGCAGGATTGAGATACATGGGTGACGACGTCGGACAGTACAAGGATCGATACGACATCAAATCAAAAGATAACGATCAGGCATGGCAAGATCTGATCAGCCTTTGCAAACTGATTGACCAAACCCCGACCGCTCAACTGGAAGAAACGCTTGATCCCGTTTTCGACATTGACGGAGCACTCTGGTTTCTTGCCACAGACGTCGCGCTAATAAACAGCGACGGATATTGGACTCGAGCAAGTGACTACAGCCTGTATCAGGACAAGGACGGGAAGTTTCATGTTTTGCCTCATGACATGAACGAAGCGTTTCGCGAATCTCATGGCAGTGGACCTGGAGCTCCGAGAGGCCCAAGGCGTAGCGGCTTTGGCAACCCATTGGAATGGCTCGGTGGACGACCGCCCGGACCCCCTCCAGGCGATGGGCCGCCCCCACGCCCCGGTGACAATCTGCAAGCAGGTCGGGGTGGACCACCTGGATCGTCAGAAAATAGGCGGCGCCAGCAAGGCGGTCGGCCTGATCGAAACCTAGGCCACAGAGGGCCTGCTCGAGGATCACAAGGAGGCGGATTCGAGTTAGATCCGCTGGTCAATATTGACAACGATCGATTTCCGTTGCGGCGCAAACTGCTGGCCAACGAGACGCTCCGCACACGATACCTACAATATGTTCGCGAGATCGCTCAATGGTTGGACTGGAATAACGTGCGGCCAAAAGTCGAAGAAGTTCGCGAACTGATCGTCAAGGACGTGAGGGCGGACACGCGCAAACTGATGACCCATCGAGCTTTTCTTGATGCCACGAGTAATCAACGCCCAGCGAGTCCGGGCAGCCTTCAGGAGTTTTGCGAGAAGCGATCTGAATTCCTGTTGGGGCTGGAGTCGATCAAAAACTTACCGATCAAGCTGGTCGCATTAAAATCAGACAGCGAGGCCAGAGCCAAGCAACCGAGTGAGATCAAAACTCCCTGACCACAGGAAACCCGCCCGAAGAAGGCCGCGAACAAGATCGAGAACCAGTGCTTTGTGACACTCAAATGTTCGAGTTTGACGACGACATCACAAGCACTCGTTTACGAGCAACTTGGCGTTATGCGAGAAAAAACACTCGCCCATTCTCGTGTTTGTAATTTGCAATCATAATGCCAAAAACATCATGGACGAGTGCTTCGGTTGTTGCCGCCCGGTGGATTGTGTTTTGCTCAGCCCAAACTTTTGAGGTTCCCCCAGCACCATTGGGTTTCAAGACATTTCATTGATCCTCCGGCAAATTACCGGTCATTCGGCAAGTTCATTTATCCGCGCATCTCACTTCGGAAGTCGCGTGCAAACCGCAACTTGCACCCGTGCCACCCGCAGGGCGAAAAGCACCGTTGAAAACGCTGCTTCGATGTCGTAGACTCAAGTAAATCGACTGCGGGCTGTAGCGTAGTCTGGTAGCGCGCTACACTGGGGGTGTAGAGGTCGCTGGTTCAAATCCAGTCAGCCCGACTGTGGTGGTAACCCCACATTCCATTGTTGGAGCTCCGAGAGAACTGCCGAAAACGCGTGGCAGCTTGTCCAGCTTTGGCCCAACCGTTCACTGCATTCCGATGCTGGAACTCGCGCCGGACGATGAAGCCGACGCAGGTTGGCGGACGCCGTTTTCAGCCAAGATGTGTCACATCAGTTGCCTTACGGCTGAAGAACAGGTTTATAAGTCAATGTCTATGCGAACTCACTTGGTAGGCAAGTCGACGAGCACTCTGCAAATCACCAAGTTTCGCGAATTTGCTTCGCCCAAGGCATCGGATTCGTATTCGTCATCGCTTCCTCAATCAAGTTGGGCAGCTCCGGCAATTCATAAAGATCCTGCACATCTTCGACGCCGCTTAGCCATTGGTGGTACTCGGCATCCCAAGGCAAGCGTCTGGTCGTATCAAATTCCTCAACCGCCGACGGCGCATAGGCCTTCGCCAACTCATATATGCCGATCGCAAACGGATCAATCAATCCATCGAACTCCTCGCCAAACATGTAGCGTCGAAATGACGAAAGCATCTTCTTCATGCCAGCGGCGAACGCTGCGGCATCAGAGGTGTGCGTCGCCTGAATTACCAGATTGATTCCCGTGATGTACGCATACGATTTGCGTTTGCTGATTTCTGTAATCGCAACCGATACTGCTTCGGTGTCATTGCGCCTGATTGCAGACAGGGCGTCGCAAATGGCAGCATAGGCCCGATTGTTGGGCTTTTCGTTCGTCTCGGACCAAAGCAAAATCGCCCGATCGAGCGCCAGGTGATCTTTGGCGGCCGACGCCATTAGCATCGTACGCCACAAGTCATCGAGATCGGAATTGCCACGGCATTTGATGGCCGAGCCAAGCAATTCTTGCTCCCACCGACAACGACAGTGCCAGTTGAGCGGGGTCATCAAAGTGAAGCCGCCGAAACACTCCGTGCGAGATTGCTCGCATATCCGTGAACGAACTTGGGACGGTGGCGAAGGTTACTAAAGCACGCTGTTCTTCGGTAAGTTGGCTGTAGCAAGGGCGGCCCAGTGGATCGAAACTCGTAACTCCAAAATCAGCGAATTCATTTGGGTCCGCGCGATAGGCGGCCTGATCGGCGATGATTTGCCACACATCGCTCCAAACCGGATCGCTTTTAGTTTCCCATTGCTCATAGAGCAACCATTGAAGGCGAGGCGTAAGTTTCATGTCTTCTGTCGATTCGTCTTGGGTAAACCTGAGACTTCAGTTGACGCGGTTTTGGGATCTAGCGATGGAAGCTGAGGCGTTTACTTCGTTCCGTACCGGTACCAAGCACCAAATCAGGTCGCCCGGACGTTCGGAAAAGATCCGCATAAATAGGCTGCGATGTTCGCTTCGAATTCATAAGGCGTCATTCCGCACCGAAGGCCGACGTAGTATGCCGTATTGACGTGTACCGGAAACCACTCTGCCAAGAGCGTAGATTCGGAAACAGTCCGTTTGCGTTTCTTAAAGTTCTTGATCGCTTTTCGGGTCGATGCTTCGAAGGTTTGCTGGTCCGACCGTTGGATGGCATCAATGATCTCAGCGAGCAGGCGAACTCTTGTCTTCCTGTTTTTTAGGCAATTCTTTACTAACGTTTGGAAGCCCTTTGCGGGAGCAGGTTGACATAGATTGGCCAGCATGAGGTGAAGTTGCTGGATTTCTGGAGCCACCTGTGAAGGCAAATACTCAGGCTTCTTACGTGGCGTCGTCCATTGGCAAATGCGGGTCAATTCCTCTTCAAAGCCGCAGTAGCAGCACAGGAAAAGACTGTCAGAGAGCTGACGGAACCAGCCATGCAGGCTCGTCTTGCCGGCCTCGAAGTACTGAACAGCAAACTCGATTGAATCGGAAACGACGGCCATCAACGATTCGGCTTGAACCTCGGCCCCCAAGTGGTTGGCCCGAATCAGCTCGCGGCAGCAGTGAAGGCTGTGGTCATCTATCGGCCCGTCCTTGAGGGAATCAACACGTCGATCGGCAAGCTGTTGAAGTGAGTAGACGACTTGAAATCCAATCTGCTCGGCTTCTCTGTTAAGCGCCGGCCGAGGGGGAGCCATGGGTTTGCCATGTTTTGGGTTACGGCTTTTCCGAATCATCTCATTGATTGATTGGTTGAGCTCCTTGCGAGCTTCAGCATCTTCGGCCGACTCCGGTGGCTTGCCCGCAGAGTATCTTTTTTGCGTGCCTTTGAAAACCGCCACAAATAGCTTGGGCGATTGCACGTCAACTCCAGACAGAGTGGCCAATTCGGCCAGCGGTTTCTGTTGCCAATAACGAAGGGCTTTTCGACGCCGAACGTCGCTAACCGATTTGGCAAGCTTGTAGAGGGTTTCAGCGTCGAAAAGTTTTTCCGCCGCCGCCAGTACGGCGTCGCGTTGCGAATCATTCATTGGCATACTTAACCGATTGAAAGCTAATCGATTGGAAGCTTGGCTCGTTGCACCACAAATCTTCAATTCAGTAGTGTAGCGAAACAAAAGTAGTTGAGCGACTTCATTTC
>CALFWL010000097.1 GCA_937928215.1 uncultured Pirellulaceae bacterium
GCAAACCCAAACCAGCGATGGGGTATCAGGGGAGGGCGCGGCTCCGCCCAAGCCGATTCCAGAACACGCGCAAACCAGCGATGGGGTATCAAGGGAGGGCGCGGCTCCGCCCAAGCCGAATCCAATGACACGCGTAAGCCAGCGATTGGGGCGGACGGAGCCTTCCCCTCCCTGGGATGATCGCAGGCCGGGAGGGCGCGGCTCCGCCCAAGCCGAACCTAACGACACGCTTTAGCCAGCGATCGGGGCAGACGGAGCCTTCCCCTCCCTGGTTTGTTATCGTTTGTTGGGAGGGCGCGGCTCCGCCCAAGCCGAACCCAACGACACGCTTTAGCCAGCGATTGGGGCGGGCGGAGCCTTCCCCTCCCGGAATCAAGACTTGGGAAATCGAATTGCGGCGTTTGACGCTCTGGAGTCGTTCGGATGGGAATCAGAATCGATCGTGGAGCCTGTCGGCGATTGGTGTTTGGGATTGCGGAATCGGCTTGGATGCGTTGGAAGCGGCAGTACGAAATCGGGCGAAACCTCCCAATCATTGTTGAACATTGAAAAGTCGTCTCCCGGCAACCTAAACTGGATCTGCCCCTGTTTGTTTGGATGTCTTTGTTCTGTTTCAGCTGACCGCGAATTTTTTCTCCAAGCATGCCAAGCCTTTTGCAGCATCTTGCCCGTCGACCACCACGTTGACTCGTACTTCGCTGGTGCTGATCATCTCGACATTGATGCCCGAGTTGGCCAGTGATTCGAACATGCCGATCGCGACGCCCGTGTGGCTGCGAAGCCCGATCCCGGACACCGAAAGCTTACCAATCGCTTCCTTGTGCTCGACTTTATCGCAACCGTGAGTTTCTCCCACCGATTTCGCGATCTCCAACGCGTCGGCAAGCTGCTTTCGAGGCACTGTGAAGGTGATGTTCGCGATTTGATCGCTGGCAAAACTCTGGACAATCATGTCAACAAAGATCCCGGCTGCGGAGATCTGCTCGAACAGACCGGCTGCAACTCCCGGCTGGTTGGGAATTCGAGAAAGCGTGATTCGTGATTGACTGTCGTCTAAGGCGATGTCGTCGATCATCAGGCCTTCCATGCCAATTCCTTGCAGACGACTGACCACTTCGTCCAAATCGGCTGGCTCGCGGTCCGAGGCAACCTGTTCCAGCGACAGCTCTTTGCTGACCAGCTGATCCAGTTCGAACTCCTTGTGGACGACTCGCAACGCTTCCAGCGCCACGTCACGTTTGACCAAGGCTGAAATCTTGATTTCGCTGGTCGTGATAATTTGCAGGTTGATTCCCGCATCAGCCAGCGAGCGAAACATTCGGTCGGCAACGCCTGTTTGTTTGGCCATTCCAAGCCCAACCACCGAAACCTTGGACACTCCTTGGTCTGTCGCACCAATTCGTCCGCCCAACTCATCGACCACCGGAGTCATTGCCTCGATCGCGTCGCCCATTTCTTCGCGAGGGACCGTGAAGCTGATGACGGTCGTTTCTCCGTCCTCGGACACGTTCTGCACGATCATGTCGACAGTGATCTTTCGGTCGGCAATCGGCCCGAACAGTTTCAGAATCGTTCCAGCAACGTCCGGTACTTGATAGATCGAGATCAAAGCCTCGTCTTTGGTCAGCGCGGCTCCGCTGACCGCCAGCGGTGACGCGAGCAATTCATCGACAATCAGCGAGCCCGGCAGATCTGTCTGGCTATTGCGAACGTGGATTGGAACGTTGAACTTTTTTCCAAACTCAATCGATCGACTATGCATGACGCCTGCACCAAGGCTGGCAAGTTCTAACATTTCGTCGTAGCAAACGCTGCGAACGAGGCAGGCTTCGGGAAGCTTACGAGGGTCTGTTGTGTAGATGCCGTCAACGTCGGTGTAAATTTCGCACTGGTCGGCATTCAGCGCGGCAGCCAACGCGACCGCCGTGGTGTCGCTACCGCCGCGTCCGAGCGTCGTGATGTTTGAGTCTTCATCGATTCCCTGAAAGCCAGCGGCAATGACGATCTTCCCCGCGTCCAGCAACGCCTTCATCCGCTCGGTCGAGATCGAATGGATGCGTGCCTTGGTATGAGAACTATCGGTTTTGATGCCGATCTGGCCACCGGTCAAGCTGACCGCTTCGTAGCCCATCGAATCGATCGCCATCGCCATCAAAGCCACACTGACTTGTTCGCCCGTCGACAGCAGCATGTCCATCTCACGTGCCGGCGGTTTTTCGTTTACCTCGCGAGCCAGTTCGACCAGTCGATCGGTGTTTTTCCCCATCGCGCTGACCACCATGACCACTTGGTGGCCCTGTTGACGAGCCCTGATTGCTTTGCGAGCGGCGGCAAGAATTTTTTCGCTATCGGCGACGCTGGTGCCACCAAACTTTTGAACAACAAGGGCCATGGTCGAAATCGGGAAACGGATGGAGGGGGAAAACTGAAGGTTTAAGATAGCCCACTACTCTAGTTGCTTTTCCGGCTCGGTTAAACCGTGGCGATAGTCAAAAGTGCACAGTTTACCGCGTGGACCTCGGGGCGTTATTTTGTTTGCGGAGCAGCACCGACTCTGAAACCTCAACCCTGCACCCTGCAACGCTGTACCCTGAAAACCTACTTCGTCGCGATGCCTTCGACGAAAGCTCGTTGAGCCGCGAAAAAGATCATGATGACGGGCAGAGTGAACAACGCTGCGGCCGCCAAGAGCAGATGAGTTTGGTCTCCATAGCTGCTGACAAAACGCTCCAATCCGTAGGCCAAGGGGAATTTCTGCGGATCATTCAAATACAGTAGTGGGCCGCTGAAGTCGTTCCAAGTTTGAATGAACTGAAACAAGGCGACGGTCGCCAAGGCGGGGCGAGACATTGGGACAACCAAGTGCCAAAATAATCCCCAATGGCTCAAGCCATCAATCCGACCGGCATCCAGATACGATTGTGGGATCGTCAAAAAAAACTGCCGCAGCAAGAAGATGAAGAACGCGTCTCCGAGGAATGTCGGCGCGATGATGGCCCAGAAACTGTTGTACAGCCCAAGATGGCTGATCAACACAAATCGAGGAATCATGGTGATGTGCCATGGCAACAGCATGGTCACCGTCACCAAAGCGAACAGCAGCTTTCGTCCGGCCCACGGAACGCGAGCCAATCCGAACGCGACCATCGCACACGAGACCGTCGTTCCAATCACGCAGCCGCCGCACAGAATGAGCGTGTTGGACAGGTAACGCCAGAACGGCATACTGCCGATCGCCTGAACGTAATTGCTCCATGCTGGCGACTCGGGAACCACGGAGTACGGATCGCGCGCCAGTTGCTCGGGCGTTTTCAGTGATCCGCTGACCATCACGATCAGAGGCATTGCAAACACCAGGCACACGAACCACAGCAGCAAGGTTGAGCCCCATCGTTTCGTCATTTCGAGCCCTCCTTGTGATCGAAATCCATGCGGTCAAAGGAAGTCTGGATCTCCGCCTGAGCAGAACGCAGCAGATCAACAGCGTTTTTATCAGGATGAGTCATCGCATCATAAGCCGCTGCGTTGACGGTACGCTGTAGTTTCAGCGCGCCGGGGATTTTCGGAGTCGGAAACTGGTTCGGGCTGGCAGCCAAGCCAACGAAGCTTGCGAACAGCGGCTCCCGTTTTAAGTATTTCTGGAATGAGTCCGTTTGGACAACTTCAGGCGAGACCGGAATCCAGCCGCCTGCCTCGCACGTTTTCGCAGCGATTGCTGGGTCGTTGAATCCGATCCAGAACTTGATGAACTCCCAGGCCCCCGATGGATTTCTGGCTCCGGCTGGAACCATAAAAACGTTTCCGTTGACCCAGCCAGCGTTGGTCCGCGGCTGCAGCGAGTCGTCGGAAGGGACCGGCAGCGAACAGGCTCCAAATTCGGGCATCGTCAAGTTGTCGGTTTCGCGTTGGGCCAGAAAACGATTGATGTCACGGACTCGCCATTGCCCGTCCATCATCATCACGTAGCGACCCGCATTTTGGTCACCTTGCACGGGTAGCAGCGGAAAGGTTTTACCCGGCAGCGATTGATCTCCGCTGCGAAACGCGATCGCGCGATCAATTCCGACTCGTTCGTAATGACCGCTCATCCAATTTAGCGCCGCCACATTGGCGGCTGAATCGATCGTCAACTGATTCGAAGCTGGATCAAGAAACGATCCACCAAAAACGTAGCTCCAAGCCCACAGGCGACGTGAATCGGGAAGGTATCCCAGCGGCAGATTCGAATCGCGTGAATTGAGACCCGCGAAATGGTCCGCGATGGCATCGAGTTCACCAATCGTTTCCGGCGCAACGAAGCCTTCCTCCTGCAAGGCCGTGCGATTGAAGTAGAGGGCTCGGATATCCAAACCGTTGCAGACAGCGAAAAACTGACCGTCGTACATCGAAAGAGATTTTGCGGCAGGAAAAAGCCATTTTTCTAGCTTTTCCGATTCTGTACCCGACATCGCAGCATCAATCGGTTGGATCAAGCCTCGCGTCGCCCAATCGGCCAACACGGGGTCGTCTTGATTGACTAGGTCGGGTGGGTCGCCTCCTGCAACCGACAGAAACAATTTTGCATTCAGGTTGTTGCCCGGCATCGCAATCGGTCGGACGTGATACTTTGACTGTGATTGATTGAATCGTGTCGCAACGTGTTCGACGACAACTCGATCTTCGCCGCCCCAGAAGTGCCAGAAGACGACTTCTTCGGGTTGCCTGAAATCGGACTCGGTCGAGTTCCTGCCAGGTGTGCAGCCTAACGATAAATGCATCAACAGCACCATGAACAACGTTCGGATCATCATCCCGCCACCCGATAGTGAACCCAGTGTCGCGAGGTACGGAACAGCAACGCGGTGACGACCAACAGGATGACAAACAGGATCCATGCCATCGCCGAAGCGTATCCCATCTGCAGGTCCGCAAACGCGGAAAGGAACAGGTGAATCGAGATCAACGACAGCGATCCTCCCGGTTCACCGGTTCCTTCACTCAGGACATAGATCGAAGCGAAGGTTTGCACGCTGCGGATGAGCCCCATCACGAGGTTGAAGAAGATGACGGGTGAAAGCATGGGGATGGTCACATGGATCAAACGACGCATGACTCCGGCTCCGTCCAATTGAGCAGCTTCGTGCAGGCTGGCAGGAATATTGCTGATCGCGGCGAGGTAAATCACCACGAAGTTTCCAACGCTCCACAGCGACATCAGCACGATCGCGTCTTTGCTGCCCAGCAGCTTGCCCGTGCCGATCACCGACATCGTTTCCGGTTCGGCGACTGAGCGTGCTTGAACCAGCCAATTCTGAGCCGGAATACCGACCCACGAAAGCGCGTAGTTGATCATGCCACTTTCCGGGTCCAGCAACCATAGCCAGAGGACGCTCGCGGCGACAACGGGAATCACCGAGGGCAGGAACACGATGGTTCGATAGAACTTTTGACCGGGTACCTTGGCGGACAGCAACACTGCTAACCCAACTCCCATGACGACGGAAAGAGGGACCGACAGCAAGGAATAGTACAGCGTATTCCAAAGAGCCAATCCGTAACCCTTGCCGGTCCCGACCTCCGCCCCAATCCGATAATAGTTCGCCAATCCGACCCACTGGGGAGGATTCACCAGGTCAAATCGGCAGAAGCTCCAATACAGCGACGCGACAAAAGGCCACGCAAACAGCAACAGAAATCCGACAATCCACGGGCTACAGAACAACCAACCAGCGACCGTGTCGCTACGGTGATCGGAGCCACTCGATTTCAGACTCGAATTTTCAATCGGATTGGGCAAGGTTGTCGCCTGAACATTTGTGTGGCTAGCGGGGTCGTGTATCGCCTTGGACGAAATCGCACCGCCCGGTATGGTTTCTCGTATCGAAATTACCTGATCGCGCGTTTTCAAGCCGAGTGGCAATTCCAATTCCAACTCGTCTTTCATTCAAGGCAATTATGAGCGACATCTTCAGCGACCTGCAATGGCGCGGGTTGATTCATCAAACGACCGCAGACAATTTTCTACCCGAGTGGCTAAGTAAAGGTGGCCGGACGGTCTACGCTGGTTTTGATCCGACCGCCGATAGTCTGCACGTCGGCAGTTTGTTGCCGTTGATGTTGTTGCGACGTTTCCAGAAGGCGGGGCATCGGCCGATCGCGATTGTCGGTGGAGCCACCGGGATGATCGGCGACCCCAGCGGAAAAAGTGCTGAGCGAAATCTGCTGTCGACCGAACAGCTGGAGGCCAACATTGCCGGCATCCAAGTGCAAATGCAAAAACTGCTGGACTTTGACAGCGGAGATCAATCGGCCTTGCTGGTCAACAACAATGACTGGATGAAAGAATTCAGCTACACCGCTTTTCTTCGCGATGTCGGAAAAAACTTTCCCGTCAACGTGATGCTGGGGAAAGATTCGGTCAAGTCGCGTCTGGGTAGCGATGCCGGATTGAGCTATACCGAATTCAGTTACATGCTGCTTCAGGCTTACGACTTTGTGCACTTGAACCAACAATACAATTGTGAACTGCAAATTGGCGGTAGCGATCAGTGGGGCAACGTGACGGCCGGGATCGATCTGGGGCGCAGAATGTTAAGCACTCAGTTGTACGGCATGACGTGCCCGCTGTTGACCAAAGCCGATGGCACCAAGATGGGCAAGACGGAATCCGGAGCAATCTGGTTGTCGGCCGATCGCACCAGTCCGTATGCTTTTTACCAATACTGGTACAACGTGGCCGACGAAGACGCGGGCAAATGCTTGCGGTTCTTGACGGAGTTAGATCATGCCGAGATCCAATCGCTCGACGCAGCACGTGCGGACGCTCCGCAGAAACGTGAAAGTCAGACTCGGCTTGCCGAAGAGTTGACTCGCCTGATTCACGGCGACGAAGGCTTGAAAAAAGCTCGGCTCGCGCGAGACATCTTTTTCGGAGCCGAGATCGCAGACCTAGTCGACGCGGATCTGGCGGATGTTTTTGCCGACGTTCCCAGCTCCGAATTGCCTCTGGCTCGCTTGGCCGACGGATTGCCAATGATTGACGCATTGGTCGAGGCAGGGCTCAGCAAGAGCAAGGGCGACGCTCGCCGGACGATCCAGCAGGGCGGTGCGTACGTGAACAATTTTCGACGTGAAGATGTGGCGACGACGCTCGGGCCCGGCGATCTGGCCAGTGAATCGATGCTGGTCCTTCGCAGCGGTAAAAAGAAGTACGCTCTTTTGCGTTTCGTGGAAGGGTAGTAAACATGGCAAAGAAGCGAAAAAAATCGCAGGCGTTTGGCGGACCCGTACCGCAAAAGAAGGCGGCTGCTCAGAAACCAATCGGTATGGATGGCAAACGCCCCGTCAACTGGTCGCTGATTGCGTTGTTTCTGATGATTTCGGTGGGTGGCACGTATCTGGCAATGGCGATGCGACCCAGCCCGCGACCTCCTCGCTACACCTACAAAGTCCTTCGCACGTTCGATCATGATCCCGACGCGTTCACGCAAGGATTGGTCGTCGATGACGGATTTCTGTGGGAAAGCACCGGGCGAAATGGAAAATCGTCCGTCCGCAAGATTGATCTCGCCACCGGCGAAGTCTTGATCAAGAAAGATCTGGACGAAGCGTACTTTGGGGAAGGATTGGCCGTGCTGGGCGACAAGTTCTATCAGTTAACTTGGAAGTCAAACAAAGGGTTCGTCTATGACCGCGACCTGAACAAGATCGACGAGTTCGAATATGACGGGCAGGGTTGGGGGCTGACGACTGACGGCAAACGTTTGATACTCAGTGATGGAACTCCAGAAATCAAGTTTCTTGATCCGAAAACATTTGAAGTCGTTCGAACGATCTGGGTGCGACGCCGTTCGGCGCGGGTCGGTCAGCTAAACGAATTGGAAATGTTCGGAATCAAGCCCAAGCTTTACGCCAATCGTTTCAATAGTGATTTGATCTACGAGATTGATCCCAACACGGGCGACGTGACTGCCGAGATCGATCTGACGGGGATCTGGCCAAGGCGTGAACGCCCCGAGGGCGGTGTGCTCAACGGAATTGCCATTCATCCGGACAGCAAAAAAATGCTGGTCACGGGCAAGCTATGTCCGAAGATCTTTGAGATTCAATTGCTGCTGGTCGACGATTGAATCGGTTGACTCAGTACTTGCTCACCAATAGCTGCCAGATTGGGTTCCATTTCGCTGGTGTGTAATCCGTGATGGATCATGTTCATCGGGAACTTGTTGATTCGCGAGTGCTAAGCAGCGGATCGACGGTGGACAACATGAAGTCCATCTGATGACTCCCCGGTAGTGGCATCACGTGGCGCTTCAGGTAGCCGTGATGTCGATAAAAATCGGGAACCGCATCGTTTACGTCGGCTGGCCAATCTTGTTTGCTTGGGTCGCCAAGTGGCTTCGAAATAATCACCGTGTGCTGCCCCGTCGTCGCGCCAAGGGAACCGTCGGCCTGCCGTAGCGAGTATTTCCCATTGATGTTGGTTACTCCGTAAGACATGGGCTTCAGGTCGTCCAGCGGAGCGTCAATCGGAGCGATGGGAAAGAAGGTCACTTGAGCGTTCGCCAACGGGATGCCGTCGAGCATCACTTTTCCTTGCACGATGACGGTCTTGTTCGCGCCCGGCCAATCAGGATCGCATCCCGAAAGCAATGTCAGCGCGACAGCAGTCAGCTGGACGGCAAACGGCGCGACGGCAGTCAGCGCCAAACTTCGTGCGGATGTTCCAACGGTCAACGTTGCCCTCCGGAAGACTCAAACGCTGGTTCCAGCTTGGTCGTTTTCTTCGGTGGCAATGGAGGCAGCGCCTCTTCGAGCACACCTCGAACGGAAGGCCACAACAAAATTGCTTCAATCGCCATCCAAAACTGTAAGCTAAGCGTGACGATTCCGATGGAGAGCAGCAACATGTGATTGCTCGCTGACCAGATCCATCCCGTTTCTGCGTTGAACAGTTGCCACGACATTGCCCACGCTGGCATGACCATCATCAGGATCATTGGCAGCACAATAAACCAGACGGGTTTACCTCGTCGCCACAGATAAAATGCGGTGACCATGAACGCTAATCCGGCCAGTAACTGGTTCGTCGCGCCGAACAATGGCCATAGCAACATCCCTCCCTTGCCGATGTCGCCATTGGCGTTGGGGATCATGGCGATCAGCCCACCGAGTGCGACTGCAACAAGCGTTGCGGCATACTTGTTGGTTAGAGGCTTCAAGCCGGTCGTCATGGCAAGCTCCTGTACCACGTAACGCTGCAATCGAGTTGCCGAATCGAGTGTCGTGGCGGCAAAACACGCGACAAGCACCGCAATGATCCCGACACCCAAAGTTCGCGGAATGTAAATCGCAGACAGGAAGTTGGCACCGCCTTCGACAAACGCTCCGACTTTATCACCTAATCGGAAACTCTCCCATGATCGATCGACACTGTAGTGACTGCGCCATGCCTGGCGACCGCGTACCGGGTTCAGGTCAGCATCCAATACCGGTTGGTACGCTGCAGCCGTCGCGACCTGACCGATTTCGGCGACCTGTTTTTCAAACTTGCCCATTCCGAGCCCTGCACAGCACGCAAGAATCACGACAACCGCAAGTGCTCCTTCGAGCAACATCGAACCGTAACCGATCATTTGAGCGTCGTCTTCGTTGGCCAGCTGTTTGCTGCTGGTGCCGCTGCTGACCAGACAATGGAATCCGCTGATCGCTCCGCAGGCGATCGTGATGAATAAGAACGGCCAGATGGGAGGTGCACCGGCAGGCATTTTCGCTGCGACAGCTGGTGTCGACTCGAACAGATTGGCCGTTCCGGTGAAGGAAGCTGCGGTCAGGCCCAAAACTAACAATCCCAGTGCGATAAACAGTTGCTGACTGTTGATGAAGTCTCGCGGTTGCAGCAAAAGCCAGACAGGCAGAACGGAAGCGATCGCACAGTAGGTCAACAAGATGACCGTCCATACAACGATCGGGTTTGGTACCGTCAGCGTGATGGGCAGGTGATAGGCTCCAACATAAATGGACGCGTAAACCACCATCAGCGAACCGACGGCAGCCCAGATCAGTGCACCGGGATTCTTACGACTGACGATGCCGACAAACACGGCCAAGGGTAATGAAATCCAGACGCCCAACACGGACTCGGGGTACTTCATGAAAATGGCTGCGATCACCAAGCCAAAAATTGCCAGGACAATCGTCAGTGCGAAAAACAGCGTGATCAGAAACAACAGTTTGGTTCGAGGCGAAATCAATCGTCCGGCGATTTCGCCAACCGTTTGACCACGATTGCGAAGGCTTACCACCAACGCTCCAAAATCGTGAACCGCTCCGATGAAGATACTTCCAAAAATCACCCACAGCAGTGCCGGCAACCAACCCCAGAACACCGCGATCGCAGGGCCCACGATGGGTCCGGTTCCGGCGATGCTGGTGAAGTGATGTCCGAACACTAGGCTTCGCTTGGAGGGGACAAAATCGACATCATCCTGAAGCTGTCGGCTGGGGACTTCGGCTGAGGCATCCAGATTGAAGATCGAACGAGCCAGCCATCGTCCGTAAGTACGGTACGCGACAATGAAGCCGACAAAAGAGCCAGCGGCAATCAAGAATGTGGACATGGCAGTTGGGGAAGCTTGGTTGGAACCATGGAACTTGCGTGCTCCATGGTAGCAGCTTGGTGGCGAACATTCGACGCTATCTTGGTTCAGCAGTTTGACCAGTAACGGACCGGTGAATGTTCGAACACTTCGCATCCCTTTGGCAGCCGAGCACGAAGGCCTCGGGTTCAATTTTGCGATGCCAGTGGGGGCACTGACGTATTGGCCAGTTAACCTTATACTCGTTCCTAGCTCTGAAACGCACACAAAAAACACTGAATCAGGAGATGTCGCTCGTGGCAGAAAAGGTAGTCATTATCGGAAGCGGCCCAGCGGGATGGTCCGCCGCGATCTATGCAGCTCGTGCGAGCCTTTCGCCGCTCGTGTTCGAGGGCACGGTTAAGCCGGAAATGATTCCGCTTGGCCAACTGGCTTTCACCACCGAGGTTGAAAACTACCCAGGCTTCCCGTTCGGCAACGTGCGAGCCTTCATCGAAAGTGCCGTGGCGAAGGACCGGCAATGGAACCTTCCGCCGGCTCCCGATTCCAAGAAAGACGGTGTTCCGCATTATGCCGTTCAGGGCGTT
Organism: uncultured Pirellulaceae bacterium; assembly: GCA_937928215.1. Lineage (GTDB taxonomy): Bacteria > Planctomycetota > Planctomycetia > Pirellulales > Pirellulaceae > Mariniblastus. The sequence goes on from CALFWL010000097.1 coordinate 11,165, forward strand.
GAATTGATGGAACTGATGAAACAGCAGGCGCTCAATTTTGACACACGTGTGATCGGCGACGACGTTGTCGATATCGAGGTCTCGGGTGACGGTTTCCGAATCATTGCAGCGTCGGGCGAACCGGTCGAGGCGCATACGGTGATCGTTGCGACCGGAGCCCGAGCAAATTACTTGGGTCTGCCATCGGAAGAAGAATACAAGAACAAAGGCGTCAGCGCTTGTGCGGTGTGTGATGGAGCGTTGCCGATCTACCGAGGCAAGCCGTTGGCTGTTGTTGGTGCGGGGGACTCGGCAGTCGAAGAAGCGAGCTACTTGGCCAACCTGAAAGGCGCGGACAAAATCTACATGATCGTTCGTCGCGACCAGATGCGTGCTTCCAAGATCATGCAGGAGCGAGCGAAAAATCATCCGAACATCGAAATCCTCTGGAACTCGGTTGTTGATGAGGTGGTTGGTGACGGCAACTTGGTAAACGGTCTGAAGCTCAGAAGTACGGTCGACGATTCGATCAGCGATCTGGAAGTTGGTGGCATGTTTGTCGCGATTGGCCACACGCCTAACACTTCCTTCTTGAATGGCAAGTTGGACACAAACGAAAAAGGTTACATCAAGTGGACCAAGCCGTTCCGGACCAACACCAGCATCGAAGGCATCTTTGCCGCCGGTGACGTGGCTGACGACTATTACCGCCAAGCGATCACCTCAGCCGGGACGGGTTGCATGGCCGCGTTGGATGTCGAGCGTTATCTGGTGGACAAAGGGGTGGAGTAGGTCGGCTGTAGATGAAGTGGGTCAACTGGCCCGAGCGTTACTTTGACACCTTGGTCATTAGCCGGTCATCACTGCGGGACATTGAACCATCTGCATAGTGGTCGCACGCGCCTCGCTCTGTCGCACGCGGGTACTGACATTCTGTGACGATGCCGCAGAGTGCTTTAGATCAGAAGAATGCCTTGGCTCCGCAGAATGCCACAGGCTCCGGAGGAGTCTCCGCCCTTAGCTTGGGGGCAAGCCCCGAGACCGCCATTCCAGGGCGAGCTATTTGTTGGGTTTGAGTTTCTCGGGGTTGCCACCCCGAGCTAAGCACGTCGTCCCCTCCGGGGAGTTTCCCATGAGCGAGTTCCCACAGTGAGTTTCCGACGGGTTGCTCTCGACGGAGTGTTTCCGACCGGCGAGTTTGAGTCGTTCCGTTCGCGGTGCAAATACTCGCCCGACTTTTCTGCGAACTTGGTCCGTGACTTGATGACTTGAAGCGCGAGCGTGCCACGGGAGCCTAATCGTCCAAGTCAAC
>CALFWL010000098.1 GCA_937928215.1 uncultured Pirellulaceae bacterium
GTTCCGCCTTGAAGCGTTGGAAATCTTCAACAGCAAGCCAATGCCCGAGTGGGGCGGCGATATCGATTTGGACTTTCAGGATATCTTTTACTACTTGAAGCCGACGAACGGTCAAGGGAAAAGCTGGGACGACGTTCCCGAGGAGATCAAAGATACCTTCGAGAAACTGGGCATCCCAGAAGCGGAACGCAAGTATTTGTCGGGCGTGAAGGCTCAATTTGAATCCGAAGTGATCTACGGATCGCTACAGAAAGACCTTGCCGATAAAGGTGTCATCTTCACAGATACCGACACTGCCGTTCGCGAGCACCCAGAACTGCTGCGTGAGCACTTCGGCAAGATCATTCCGTCGGCCGATAATAAATTCGCCGCTCTCAACAGTGCTGTTTGGTCCGGCGGATCGTTTATCTACATTCCGAAAGGCGTGAAGATCGATTTTCCAATGCAGGCTTACTTCCGCATTAACGAAGAAAGCATGGGGCAATTCGAACGAACGCTGATCATCGTTGATGAAGGGGCTCAGGTTCACTACGTCGAAGGCTGTACCGCTCCGATGTACACCAGCGAGTCACTTCACAGTGCGGTGGTGGAAGTGGTCGTCAAGAAGAACGCTCGCTGCCGTTACACGACGATTCAAAACTGGGCCAACAATATCTACAACTTGGTCACCAAGCGAGCCTTCGCTTATCAAGATGCGGTAATGGAATGGGTTGATGGTAACCTCGGCAGCAAACTGACGATGAAGTATCCGGCCGTTCACATGATGGAGCCCGGTGCTCGCGGTGAGATCCTATCAATCGCATTTTCCAGTGCCGGACAGCACCAGGACGCGGGAGCCAAACTGGTTCATTCGGCACCCAACACGACGGGCACCATTATCAGTAAGTCGATTTCCAAGAACGGCGGCCGCAGCAGCTACCGCGGATTGGCTCGGATCGACAAAGGCGCCACGAACTCGAAATGCAGCGTCGTTTGCGATGCGTTGATTCTCGACCCGGAAAGTCGTAGCGATACGTATCCCTACATCGAAATCAGCGAGCAAGACGTATCGGTTGGTCACGAGGCCAGCGTCAGCCGCATCGGTGAAGAGCAATTGTTTTACTTGATGAGTCGCGGTCTTTCGGAAACGGAAGCCAGCACGATGATCGTCAACGGCTTCATCGAGCCGCTGGTGAAAGAGTTGCCGATGGAATACGCGGTCGAGATGAACCGTTTGATCCAACTGCAAATGGAAGGAAGCGTGGGATAGCAAATGCGGAATCGGGAACGGGGAGTGCGGAGTTTTTGATCCGCACAACCCTAATTTTCTCGATTCCACACGTCCCTTCGTCTTTCTGAACACTGAACACTGTTTTCTGAACACATTTTTCCCATGTCTACCGCTACCTCCAACCAATCGCTTTCCTTTACCGACGAAGGTTTCAACCAGCTGCTTGAATCGCTGGATGAACCGGCGTGGGTGTCCGATCAACGCAAATCCGCTTGGGCGAAATTCAACGAACTCGGCTGGCCCAACAACCGCCAGGAAGAGTGGATGCGGACTGACATTCGCTTGTTCAAATTGGACAAGTTTTCGCTCAAGGCGGACTCGTCAACCGCGGGGTTGCCGGAAACGGTGCTCAACGCGGGCGTTGATTTGGCTGGCAGCGTTGCTTCACTGGACGGTCGAGCCAATGGCGCGGTAGAGCTTGATCAGAAATGGAAAGACAAGGGCGTGATCTTTGGCACGATTGCGGATCTGTTGGAAGAGCATGGTGACTTGATTCAAAAGCACTTGTTCAAACTGGTCGATCCGAACTTTGATCGTTTCTCGGCTCTCCACGCTGCCATGTGGACCGGTGGCGTGTTCTTGTACGTGCCTCGCAATGTAACGATGGACCAGCCCGTTCACATTTCCAGCATGGTTACCGATGGCGGAAGTGACCTGCGGCACACGCTGATCGTGGTCGAAGAAGGTGCTGAAGCGACCGTGTTGGCCGAATCGTCCAGCGACGAAACGGCTGCCGCGCTGCACTGCGGTGCCATCGAACTATTCGTTGGCGACCGAGCGAATTTGCGTTATGTGAACTTGCAAGACTGGGGCCAAAAAGTTTGGCACTTCAGCCACCAAAAAGCCAAGGTCGGACGTGACGCGAATCTCCAGTGGACCGTCGGGGCATTGGGTTCTCGGCTTTCGAAAGTTAACCAATCGGTCGCTCAAGCAGGTGTCGGTTCGACCGTTCAGGTCAACGGCGTCATGTTCACTGAGAACAAGCAGCATCTGTCGTATCACACATTGCAGCATCACCAGCAGCCACACTGTGTTTCTGATTTCTTGTACAAAGCCGCGCTGCAGGATAATTCTCGGACGGTTTGGCGCGGCATGATTAAGGTCGATGTCGACGCTCAGAAGACCGACGGTTTTCAGCGTAACGACAACCTCTTGCTTTCCACGAAAGCTCGGGCCGATTCGATTCCCGGTTTGGAAATCGAGGCCGACGACGTGCGATGTACTCACGGCAGCACAAGCGGCAAAGTGGATGAGGAACTGGTCTTCTACGCTCAGTGTCGCGGTTACACTCGCAAGGAGGCCATCCGCGCGATTGTGACAGGTTTCTTCCAGCAAGTTTTTGATCGCATCACGATCGAATCTGTCCGCGAAGCGTTGGCCCTTGCCATCGCCCGTCGCGTTCGCGATTACGATTAACCACTTGCCGAACAATGACGACGGTCCTTGATGAACGCCATCACGACATCGGCGAGCAATCCCGGAGTGGAAGAAAATATCAGCGTGAAATGTATCGCGCAAAGGCGCGACGTTGGCTCGGCGCTTCGAATGAGTTTTTTCGGGGTGCTCGGGTTTACGGTTTCTCAATCGAGTTTGATTGGTGGCGTTTATCGAGATATGTGACAATCACTGCCAGATTTGATTTGATTTCGCTCGCGTAAAATCGGCTCTGAATCATGTTTGTGCGGCAACTTGTTGATTCTCGAGTACTAACGGTGATTTCGCTGTAACCTGAAAACCTATGAGCCACCCTGCCCTGCCCGCTGAATTTCTTGAACGCGTACAACGGATTGTGAGGGAAGGTCATTACGGTGAGGTCGTCGAGAGTTTTTCGGCGACCAAGCGTACTTCGTTTCGAGTCAACACGCTACGGTGTGATGCGGCGGACGTGACCAAGCAGTTGTCGGGTGAAGGAGTCGAGTTATCTTCGGTGTCTTGGTGCGATCACGCGTTCGAAGTGACTGCTCAGCAACGGGAAGCAGTCACTCATTCGCAACTGGTGACGGACGGCAAGATTTACGTGCAGGGGTTGTCCAGCATCTTCGCTTCGTTGGTACTGGAACCACAGCCTGGGCAGTGGAACCTTGATCTGGCGGCAGCTCCTGGCGGCAAGGCTTCACACATCGCTGCGTTGATGCAGAACGATGGCAAGCTCTCGGTGGTCGAGCCCATCAAGAAACGCATGTATCGGCTGGCTGATAACCTGAAGCGGCTTGGCGTTACGATCAGCAAAACGTATTTGATGGACGGACGTAAAGCCGGTCGGAAAGTTCCTCGGCGATTTGATCGTGTGCTGCTGGACGCTCCGTGTAGTGGCGAGTCACGAATTCACACCAGCGATCCAAAGTCGTATGAGTTCTGGAGTGCTCGCAAAATCAAAGAACAATCGCGAAAACAAAAAGGCTTGATCGAATCCGCGTTTGCCTGTCTGAAGCCGGGCGGCACGATGCTGTATTCGACATGCAGTTTTGCTCCGGA
>CALFWL010000099.1 GCA_937928215.1 uncultured Pirellulaceae bacterium
ACATCGCCAACCCGAATATTCAGGCGAGACAAACCACGCGGAGGGAAAGCCTCCTGCACGAGCGCGAAGCAAGAGCGTGTGTCCAGCTCGATGGTCCTCTTTCACTCGCTTGCGCTTCGTGCTTGTGTTTTTTTGTCGTGACGCTTCGGTTTTATCTGCCGTTGTGGTCACTTTGACATAGCCCGGCATCGGAATCGTGACGATAATTGAACGGAAACCTTCCAATTGCCAACCGTCACCGAATCCAGACCGGCCATGAAGCATTCGAAACCATCCTTCTGCTACCTCGTGATTTTCGTGATCGCCGTCTTGCTTAACGGCTTCACCGCCAACGTCGTCGCGCAGAGTCCCGAAGTTCAGGCCGCGGAAGACGTTCAGGGAACTCAACCAGAAACTACCTCCGACGGTTCCGACGGCCTCGAAGACGATTCGCAAAAAAAAGGCGATGCTTCAGCTGAAATTCAGGGCGTCACTTTTTCAAATCCCGTCACGTCCAATTACGAAATTGGTTTCCAAGCCGTGGCGGTGAAGAAGTCGGCAATGCAGGTGCTGATCACGCTGCCGGTGCCAACCGATTGGCCTGAGCAATCTGTCTCTGTCGTTGAAGAGACCATCCCTCCAGACATGGGGAGCATTCGCGATCGCGAGCTCAACAGCGGAGTCAAACAGTTAGTCGTCACGGTTCCACAGCTACGTCCCGGATCCGAAGTTCGGATGTTGATGACGTTCCAATTGAAGACCAGCCAGATCAATCCGCCCGCCGATCCAACCATTTTTCTGAAACCTCGCATCAGCCACCGAGAGGGAAAGCCGTACACTCAGTTGAGCCCTCAGATTACGTTCCGTGATTCCAAACTCAAGAAACAGGTCAAGGAACTGGTTGCTGACAAGCCGACTGCTTGGGCGGAAGTGGAAGCGATCTACGATTGGGTTCGCGATGAGATCGATTTGCGATCCGGTGAACCTCGCGACACATCCAAAGTGTTCCGCGAACGGCACGGCTGTGCCGAGGACGTGGTGGGGTTGTTCGTCGCCATGTGCCGCGCGAACAAGACGCCGGCTCGGATGGTCTGGGTGACAGGAAAACAGTACGCGGAATTCATGCTGATTGATGAAAACAAGAAAGCTCACTGGTTTCCCGCTGTATTGGTTGGGCCGCGTGAATTTGGCCAACTTTCTGAACCGCTTCCCATCCTTCAGAAGGGCGATTCGATCCGAGTGCCTGAAAAGAAGCAACGGCAGAAGTTCGTCGCGGAGTTCGCCACCTGCAAAGGCACCTCCAAGCCCGTGATTAACTTCATTCGTCATCTGGCGCCTGTCCATTGAGAACGAATCTTGCGAATGAGTAGTAATACATTCCGAACCCTTTTCGCTCTCACGTGCATTGTGCACGCATCCGCGGCGGCAAACCACACCCTCGCGCAAACACCGCAAGCTGAAACTGGAACCGCGACTTCTGAATCCACCGACTCTTCCGCAGCGAACACGTTTGGCAAACCGGTTCGCACCGTGTGGGACTTTGGGCTTGAGATCCAAGCCACCGACAAAGCCAGCGGAATCGCGGCAACGGTGCCCGTTCCGATGGAATGGCCAGAACAGTCAATTCGCGTACTGGGCGAGCATCGCTCCGGCGGCGTTGGCCAATTCAAGCATCGCAATCTGACCAAAGAAGCTAGGCAACTTCAGTTCAATGTCAATCGAATTTCATCAAATGAGAACGCGATCGGTTTTGAAACGTACGAGGTGCTGCGTCGCCCCATTCTCAAGCCCGCTGAACCAAAACAGTTACAAATTGCCGATCCTGTTCCGGGCAAAGTGAAGCGTTTCCTCAAACCCAGCCCGTACATCGAAAGCCGCCACACACGAATCCGCGCTATCGCAGCGAAGTTGAAAGCCCAACACGGTGACGGTTCCGCGTGGGAGTGGGTCGAATCGATCTACCGCTATGTTCGTGAAACGGTCGAGTATAAATTTGACAAGCAAATTCATTCCTGCTTGGAGGCACTTGAATCAGGGCACGGCGACTGTGAAGAATTGTCTTCGTTGTTCATTGCCATCTGTCGAGCCAGCGACATTCCCGCTAGAGCCGTCTGGATTCCCGGTCACACCTATCCTGAGTTTTACTTAGTCGACCCGCAAGGCAATGGGCAGTGGTTCCCTTGTCAGGCTGCGGGCATTTACGAATTCGGTGAAATGAACGAAACTCGTCCGGTCCTGCAAAAGGGGGACCAGTTTCGTTTGCCGGGGCAACGCAAGCCCGTTCGTTACGTCATACCGACTCTTGTTGCCAAGGATCCCGGATCCGGCATCGGTCTCGAATGGATTGCTCGTGAAACAACCAGCAATACCGAAGTTCAACCAAACGTTCCATCGGCCTCCGAACCCGCTGCCCAATCAACTACTGAACCTGAACCCACTCAATCGACCCAACCATGAGCGACTCGGCCGCCATACCCAGCAAAGTATCTCGCCCCAAACGGATGACCGTTCCTGCGATTCAAAAAATGAAAACGCAAGGTTCACGGATCACGATGCTGACTGCCTACGACTACACGATGGCTCGCCTGCTGGACCAGTCAGGCGTTGACATGTTGCTGGTCGGCGACAGCATGGCCATGGTCGTGCAAGGACACGACAACACGCTGCCGGTGACCTTGGACGAGATGATCTACCACGCCGAAATGGTGGGACGCGGGGCCGAACGAGCGTTGGTCGTCGTCGATCTTCCATTCCCAATCAATCATCAAGGGATCCATCAGACGGTCGTCGCAGCTGGCCGAATCCTGAAAGAGACTCGCTGCCAGTCTGTCAAACTGGAAGGCGGAGCCGATCAAGCGAACGTGATCAATGCCTTGGTCATGGCCGGCATTCCAGTTATGGCTCATGTTGGTTTGCGGCCTCAGACTGTTCACACCATGGGCGGGTATCGCATTCAACGCGACCGAGACCAATTGATTGCGGACGCCACGGCGGCTGAACAGGCCGGTGCGTTCAGCATCGTCTTGGAATGCGTTCCACCCGAATTAGCCAAAGAGATCAGTGAACTGTTGCGTATCCCCACCATCGGCATCGGCGCCGGTCCTCACTGCGACGGTCAAGTTTTAGTCAGCCACGACATGCTGGGGCTAAACTGTGGAGGCTACGTTCCCAGCTTCGTCAAAGCGTACGCCGATCTGGAATCAAGCATCCGAGAAGCCACGCAAAACTATTGCAGCGAAGTGCGAACGGGGAAATTTCCCGAGATATAGAAATTTCCTAAAGATGGTCGGATTGAGGATTTCAATGGGAACCAGCGAACAAGTTGAGAAAGACGATGCGACACGCGCCGTGATGTCTTGGCGCATCGTCCTTGCGGTACCGATCGTCCTTTTCATTTTAGGTATGTTGCTGCCAACGGTCGGCGGACCACGCTCCGCAAGCAGGCAAGCCACGTGTCAATCCAATCTTCGAAATCTTATCCTCGCATTACTCAGCTATGAGCAGCAACACGGACATTATCCACTTGCTATATCGAAAGCCGAAAACGGCCCACCGCGAAGTTGGCGGATTGAGATTCTGCCTCACCTTGAGTACCAGGCTCTTCGCGACGGATACGACGAAGATCAACCATGGTCCAGCCCGGCCAACCTTAATATCGCGGGAACACACGTACCGCTGTTTCAGTGCCCATCGGCATCGGCAAGTGCTGGTAATTCAAAATATTTCACGACCAATTACGTGCTGATCACGGGTCCCAACACTGCTTTCCCAGATGACAAACCAATCAGCTGGAGCGATATTACGGACGGGTCTTCCAACACGATCATCATGTTGGAAATCAACGACAGTGACATTGCCTGGACGGAACCGCGCGATCTGACCATTGATGAAGCGATTGCGTTATTCAACCGACCCGAATCCATTCGCAAAAAAAATCCGACGAGCCATAAAGGTGGGCGGATGGTCGCCTTCGCCGATGGTCACGTCGATTTCGCCCCAGAAAACACGCCGCCTGAAGTTCTTCGAGCCCTGTTCACGATCAACGACGGAATCGCCGTGTCGCTGGATAGTGCAAGGTAACCCACAGGCCTCCGCGCCAACAGATCGAGACAGCAATACCTGATCGAACACAGGCACGCATAGACACCCACCCTACGCCGATAGCAGGACCAATCGAAATCGATCGCCGCGAAAATCTTTATAAGCCGGAGGCTTGACAGCCATTAGCCGGTGGCGAGCGCAGCGACACCACCGGACAACTTCTAAACACCGTATCCCGAAGGGATGCCAGCAGGGACAGAGACATGGGCTCAACATTCGTCAGTCTGAACTACCATGTTACGTTTTCTACCAAGTATAGAAAACCGATGATTGATGGTGAATGGCGAGACCAGCTCCATCAATATCTCGGTGGAACAGTGAAGGGGCTCAACGGAGTTTCTAAAGGGGTCGGCGGAATCGATGACCATGTCCACTTGCTCGTAGGTCTCAAGTCCACACACTGCCTTGCTGACTTCATGCGGGAACTGAAAAAATCCTCTTCGGCTTGGATCCACAGCCACCTTGGAATTCGTGAGTTTTCATGGCAGGAAGGGTACGGCGCGTTTACCGTAAGCCCGTCCACGTGCGACCGCGTCAGAAGCTACATCGCCAACCAAGAAGAACACCATCGAAAAATCACCTTTCAGGATGAACTCGCCATGCTTTTGAAACAGGCAGGGATTGAATACGATCCAAAGTGGCTGGTTTGAACTGCTGGCATCCCTCTGGGATGCGATTTTCTTCATACTCGCAACCGGTGGTGGCGCTTCGCGGACCACCGGCTAATCGCTGAAAAGCCTCCGGCTTAACTACCGTTCGACAGGGGCGTGCCGCAGCCTTTCGCCGCCAAGACAGATCTTCCAAAACCACTCGAACTTATTGATTTTCGGCTCGGGAATTACTTCCATTGATCGCCTTCGTTATTAGTGTGAAAGAATGAAGCATCTCGTTACATCCCGGCTCGTTCTAGGATCATTTGTTTCAGTGGTTGCGATCGCCGTGATTTACCTGCTGAGCGTTCCAAAAAAGCCGACCCGCGTGGCAACATCGCGCCACCGAATCTTTGCTGATCACGAACCATTCCAGTTTGAATATCAGCTTGATGAAGTTGAGGCTCCGTTTCGTGTTGACTGGCCTCCTCAAACTCCATCCGACGGACGGCGAACTAAGTCGCCTCCATTGCTGTGGGGTAACCTTCTTGTTTCAGCCGGGCAAAAAAACGGACGGACCATGATGAATTTCCGAATCGAATTGACACGTGGCGACTCAGATTCTGATCGTGCGCGATGGAATCAGCAGCTCAAGTTCCCCGAGTACGATTGGATGTCGAGAGTACGAGTTTGGGATTCTGAGCGAGCATGGTTATGGCCCAACCTTCCCTATTTACTGCGGGCTCATGGAGTCGAGCGAGAGCAGCGATACGGCGGGGTTGACCCGGGAAAGAGAATCGACAACGACTTTGCCGCGGTTGTGATCAAATCCGCAGGCACTGGCACAAATGACGGACAATTTACATCAATAGGCGGTAACTGGCACTCTCCTCCAGTCGGCTGGATCGACAAGCGGACGGTTATTCACCACGCGCTATCGGAAGATTTGCAACGGACTGTACCGGATTCAC
>CALFWL010000100.1 GCA_937928215.1 uncultured Pirellulaceae bacterium
CCGGTTCATTCAACGCGGCGCGATCATCGGCGTCGGTCCCTCTGACGTGGTCGCTGACCAGATTCTTCTGTTCGAGTATCTCCCCAAGGATCCGCTGAGCATCTGAAAGTTCGACGTTGTCTTGGTCGGATGACACTCCACCGTCGGACGCCACCGCTGCCGGTCCGGTGGCAGTTTCATGTGGAACATCGGATGCCGCATCTTGCTGCGGACGTTGAACCGCGCTGAGGATCTTATCGGCCTGTGCTTGGATATCAGCTGTGGGCTGATATGTCTGGTGCTCGTGGAATGCTTCAAGCTCGATCGGACTCGGACCGGGTAGTGTGTCCGCTTCGTGCGAAGGGACTTCAGCGGCAGCCTGGTCATCGCGGTCGCAGGCATCAAAGGCGGCTTGCAGTTCGTTCACCGCATTATCGATCGCGGTTTCGGTTTCGGGCGAGTGTTGAGGCGAATGTTCGCTGGAGAGCTCGGGTGCGGTCGAATAATCGACCGCACTTTCGGCTGGCTCTGAATGATTGGTTGGCGTCTCGAAAGAGTCAACTTGGTCGGAGAAATCGCTCACGGAGGCCGGCAACTTTAGCGGCGTTGGTGATTCCCATTCCGCGCTTGCCTCGTTCACTTGACCCAAGTCCGCAGACGCAGCGACAACGGGCGTTACTTGGTTGGGCACTTCACCCAAGCCCTGCGGCTCCTGATCCACCGGGGGCAAATAGTCTAGCTGCTCTCCTGTAACTTGCATGGAGGATGCGTTCTGTTGCGCGACAAGCTGCGAGAATTCACTCGCGACGGACTCCTCCGTCTCAAACGCTTCCGCGAACGGATTCACAACGGGAGCTACCGGTTCCTCGGATACGGACTCGGCCTGTTGATCAGAAGCTGACGGCGGATCGGCAGCAACAGGAGCATCGTCCGCCCAAGCTGATTCCAAGGCCAGGAACGGCGCGTCTGGTGACCAATCATTGGGAGACGTTGCCGTTGGCTGTGGTTCTTCAGCGACGTGTGAATCGTTTTCGGATGGAACAACAGCGTGTGGCTCCGGTTGGTCGAACGACCTATCGGGCGTGATTCCTGCCGCGGCCCAAGTCTCGGCCTGGTCTTGGTTCAACGCCTGAATTTCTGTGGGTATTGACTGAGACTCAACCCCCATCGGCTCTGCCGAGGCCACGTCGGGCTCGATTGGCTGGTAAGTGTAACCCGACTCGATCGCTGGCCGTTCGTCAGCCTGCGTTTCATGCGCCTGCGCCTCATGTGCCTGCGCTTCGTGTGTCTGCATGGCATCGACTTCCGGTTGAACCGCAACGTACGGATCCGTACCCTCGAAGGCGTCCCACGGATCACTGACACCACTCGGATCGTGAATCGCTGCTTCGACCGACTCCGTCACGAGGTCTGCTTCTGGTGCGGCATGTTGAATTTCGGGATTCCGTTCATGCTCTGCGAAGTCGGCACCGTCCGCTTGATCGATCTGCGGCTCTGGTGGCAAATCGATCTGAGCGACCGGTTGCGAATCTTGGGCGTTCACGGTCGATTCAACTTCGTCGTCAAGGCTTCCGAATTCGATGACGGTCCAGTTCTCGTCGTTCGATGCTTGATCCAAATCGGGGCAGTTCGTGTCGGATGTAGGCAAACCCTGCACCTGAGCCCAAGCGGGTTCAACCATGTTCGGCTCGACCACAAGACTACCGTGCGTTGCCGCGTAGATCATGCACTGTTCGCAAAGCTGATTCACGAAACGAGGACATCCGCTCGTTGCCTCATGGATTGCATCGGTGGTTGCCGTTTCGAACATCTTCGCGCCGTCCCCGCCCACACGAGCAATGTGCTCATGCACGTACCCCTGAGTCTGCTCCCGCGTCAGGTTGGCAAGAAAGCAGCGAGCGGAAATGCGTTGGTTAAACGGTTCCAACTTGGGCTCTGTCAGAACGTCCTCAAGGCGACCAGTTCCACACAACACAAGACGCACACGAGGCACTCCGTCGCGGACGAAATTTGAGATCAATCGAAGTTCGTCGACCAAGTCGGGCGTCAACGATTGAGCATCATCAACCAGCAACAGCACGCCGTTGGGGCAGTTGTCGGTCGGCTTGATAAAATCGATCAACGATAGTCGCAGTTCGCCTTCGCTGAGGTCACGGTACGGCTGTTCCAGTTCGAACAGGATCGCCTGCAGCAGGTCACGGCGTTCGGACATTGGACCGCAAGTCAACGAAATGACCTTGAAATGCGGCTGGTGTTGCTCGGCCAGCAAGGCCAATAGCAACGACTTCCCTGTGCCGTGCTGCCCGACGATCACCGCAGGGCCAGCGTCTCGATCGAGCGACGCATTCACCTGATCGAGCGCCTGCTTCACCGGCCCATCATTGAAAAAATGCTTGACGAAGGGAGCCATGGTGAATGGCCGACCGTTGAAATCAAATACTTCCTGGTACATAACGACGTCCTGTGTCGAAAATGGTTTACGATTTGTCGTGAGATCAGCCAGCGAATCTTTCGTTGCTCACGGTTTGGGTCAGTCAACCCACTCAGGCTCCGGTGAATATCCAAACGATGCGAGCAAATCCGTGGAACATGCTCTCGCCAAACGATTGTCGAACGGCGGGTGATGTCAGCCAGAATCCGGCTCCCAACACGGTAATCGCCACGATGACGGTTCCGCTTCCTCGAAACACACGGTTCGCCCATCCTGGGTCAACCGAAGTTGCGGCAGGCGTTGTCAGGGACGGGTCACTGGCGAGCGTCGCCACCACCGGAACACCCAATTGGTTAGCGACTTGGTCGACGTTATCGAATCCTGTCTCCGTGAACGGACGCACGTTCCACGCAACGACTCCCCCCATGAACAGCGAAACCAGACTCGCCAACATAAGCGATGCAGAGTCGGGGACCGCTCCGACCGGTCGACTGTCAACCCGTTGCGGATCAAATCGAACAGGGCCGACGTCCGACGTTGTCCGGCTTTCATCCATCTGGTTGATGACGCCACGCAATGAGTGAATGTCTACGCTTTCGAGTGTCTGATGCAAACTATCGATCGTGGGATGGTTGATTCTTCGAACGTGCCCCACACTTTTGAACGCCGAAGCATGATTGGCTGACTGAGAGAACTGGACCAATTCGGCCGTCTGATTCTTGGCACTCGCAACGCCTTCTTCAATCTGGTCGACCAACCAATGAGCCTGATCAAGTCTGCGATGCCGACCCGCAACGCTTGACCCCAAGTCCCCGTCCGGTTCGGCCGCCACCGCCAGTCGTCCTGCGATCTCGCTGGCAAGTGACCGAGTAAACTCGGCTTCGTCAGGCTGTCCGGTTCCCGCAAACACGACCCGCAGCTGAGCCGCACTCGATCCCATGCTGTCGCGAAACCCAACGCTGACCCGTCGGCTGATCGCTTCGATGTTTTCAGGACTCAGCAAGCGACTGGATCGCGCAACAGTTGAATCTAACTGATCCAATCGGCGCGACATGGCTGCCGGCTCCATCACGGTTCTTAGTACCGATGGAAGCTGAGTTTCGACGAGCGCCGATCCCTCCACCTGGCTGTCGAATTCGATCAGAGCCTCGCAGCGGTAACCTTGCATATTGAGCGGCCAAGAAAGGCTGATCAGCAGGAAGGCCGCCACCGAGGTCGCAAAGAACGCAAGGACGCGGTGTCGTCGCGAGGCGAGGCGCAGCACCGGCGCGTCCGAGTTGATTTCGTGGTTGTCGATCATTCAATTTTCATGCAAAACGCAGAACTCGCGCTCACCCAGTCGAGCGCACCGTCTTCTGCTCATCGTCCACTCGATCGGGTCGGCTTGAATCGATTCTCCGGGTTAAGCCACCTGAGCCGATTAAACACGTTGATAGCACCTTGCTTTCGTCGGGCATGACGTTGGATCAGAAACAGAAGATCGAACGGACAGTAGCAAGATTCGCATTCGACGGCACGATCGAATTGCCAGAAAAGAGTGAAGCTGGCAACGAATCTCACTCGCCTGAAGGTCATCCGATGTTCCACGTCGTGGCAACACGAATCGGAATTACTCGATGGATGTCGCTCGTGCGGGCGATTTGACATTGGACAGATGCGGCGGGGGAACAACTTCCTTCACCGATACCAAGGTCTCAAATTCACCGTGTTGGACCACCTGATTGTCTTGGTTGAACAACTTCCGTTCCCAGACAACCTTGCCAGCACGACGGCCTGACGGAGTCTTTCGCAAGCACGTTGTGACGACGTAAACGGTGTCGCCGAAGTAAAGAGGTCGAGTGAATTCCCAGTTGCGTACCGCGGTGAAAGCGATCGTGTTGACGCTGGGGGAATAACTGCCCAGACCGGCTACCCATGACAATCCGAGCAGCCCATGAGCGACCGGCTGCCGATAGTGGCTGTTGGCCGCGTAATGATAATCCACGTGCAGTGGATTGAAGTCACCCGTCATGGTGGCGAAGTTAATCACGTCCGCCTCGGTTACGGTTCGACGCGGACTAGTCCACGTTTGACCGACCGACAAGTCGTCGTAGCAAAGCGGTGAATCCATTCGCTGTGATCCGTTTACTAGATCGAATTGCTGACTGCGGGCTGACTGCGAGTTGACCGGCACGAACCGACCCTTGGTCGAGCCCGATTTATTTTCGGAATCCAAACTTCCAAAATATGAAAAGTCGGGGTGAGAGGATTCGAACCTCCGACCCCCTGGTCCCAAACCAGGTGCGCTAGCCAGACTGCGCTACACCCCGCGACTTATCCTGAACGACCGCTCACTGGCGGAGGAACCCCCCGACGTGGCGACGCTCAATTGACCCATAATCTACCGACACTGCTTGAAGTCTGCAATCGGGATATCCCCATTCCTTCAGATCAAATCTTCGGCGGAAGGTTCGCGGGTCATGCCGCCCCGACCGATTTGCTGGACACTGGGTCTCGTCCGGCGAGAATCCCGCGCAGACGTTCAAATTCTTCCGCATCGGTAAAATGAACAACGATCTGCCCGCGTTGGCCTGAACCGTTGCGAATTTGCACCTTCGTGCCTAGAACTTGCTTTAGCTCCTGCTGCAAGGACTCAATCTGCCGGTCGCGGGCACGCTTGAGTCGCGTTGATGGGCTGACCCCGACACTGTCCTCGGCGGCAATTTTTTCTCGAACCGCTTGCTCGACCGCCCGAACGCTCATGCCCTCCCGGATGACCCGCTGGCAAAACTCGACCTGAATCGCTTCCTCTCCGAGCGGCAGTAGGGCTCGAGCGTGTCCGGCGGAGATATCTCCTTCTTGCAGGGCGTTCTGAATGGGGCCGGGCAGTTCCAGAAGCCGCATCAGATTCGCGACGGTCGAGCGGTCGATTTTCAGCCGACCAGCAAGGCCTTCCTGAGTACAAGCGTGCTCATCCAGATAGCGGCGGAAGGACAACGCTTTTTCGATCGGGTTCAGATCCTGGCGTTGGAGGTTTTCCACGATCGCCAGTTCGGAAACCAGCCGGTCATCCGCGGTCCGCAACCGAGCCGGAATCGTTTTCCAGTTGGCCTTGATGGCGGCTCGCAGGCGACGCTCGCCACTGATCAACTGGTACCGACCGTTCACCACACGAACGAGAATCGGTTGCAGGATGTCGTGCTCCTTCAGGCTTTCGGCGAGCGAACCGAGTTCCGCTTCGCTGAACACTCGCCGCGGCTGAAACGGATTGTCCTCGATGTCGTAAACGTTCAGATGAACAATTTCGCCGTCCTGAGGATCTTTCGAGTGAACCACATCCAGCTGTTTCACGTTTACCGGTACGGTCTGAGTATCGGCGATCTTAACAGGGGCGGTGGCGACACTGGTGGTGGCAGCATCGACAGATTCGACCGTTGTATTTAACAACGCTTCCAATCCTCGGCCCAGTCTCTTTTTTCTAGTCACGTTCAAGTACCTCCATGCACAATTCCATGTAAGCCCGTGTTCCTCTCGATCGCGGTGCGTAAGCAATGACGCTTTGACCGTAACTGGGTGCCTCGGTGACGCGGACGTCACGAGGAACAACGGTGTCAAAAACTATTTCTCCAAAAAATTCGCGAACCTCTTGGTCCACTTCCTGCGTAAGCTCAAGTGATTCGTCGTACATCGTTAAAACAATGCCGCCGAAGGTCAGCTGCCCCGGACGTTCGAGCATGACAGCGCGAATGACGTCAATCATTTGAGCCAACCCTTCCATTGCAAAATACTCGCATTGGATCGGCATCAATACTTCGTTCGAAACAGATAACGCGGTGCGAGTCAATTTGCCCAAGGAAGGAGGACAATCGATCAGCACGTAGTCGTACCGAGCAGCTCCGTTGGCAAGGTGCTCGATCAACAGCTGATCGTCGGTGCTGTCATCGGACGCTAGCACGCTGATGTCGCGAAACGATTTGCTGCCCGGCAACAGATCGAGTCGATCGACATCGGTGGGGAGCACGCTGTGCCGAATGGCTTGGTCCACGACTAACGGGTGACGGTCAACGGGAGCTTGGCCGATGCCTGACGTGGCGTTGCATTGCGGATCCATGTCGACCAACAATGTGCGTTGACCACTATAAGCAAGCGCGGCAGCCAGATTGATAGACGTGGTCGTTTTGCCAACGCCTCCTTTCTGGTTCGCAATGCAAAATGTTCGGCCCACGAGGTTTTCCTCTCGAATCCGTTCGAGCGCCGCGACGGCAGAGCTAAGCTGTCGTTCGTCGCGATTCGTAATTCCATGAGTCCTTCATGGTCGGGTAGCTTATCACGTGCGAATTCATGCTCAAACATCAACCTCCACGTGATAGCACGTGACGTAAAGGTTCGCCGGGCAAACGAGTGAGTCCGGCGAGCCAACGACGGGCAAACATGAAGGTCGGATCCTAAGCACTGTCACCGTCGATCAATGGCGTGGCTACCTTCGGCGGGGTGAATAACCCGTCAGGATCATACCGAGACTGACGGCTGCCCAGATCAGTGTGACCGCCGCGAACGCTCCAAGAACTCCGTCGCTTGCGAGGCGGAACTTGACCAGGATAACGGCGGCACCTGATAACCAAACGGCACCAAAGAGCAGCACGGCCCAACCGAAGCCTTTGCCACTCGATTCGTTTGGCTCATTCATTTGATGGATAGTTTCTAGGTGATAGGCAGCGCCGCCCCGCTGGGGTTTTCGCCACATCGTATTCCGCGAAGAACATCGTGGCCCGCGCCACTTTGGGAATGAAAGGATGCATTTCGCTGGGTGGCGAGGTTCAAAGTTTTTTAGGCTCTGGTGGGCGTTGCTACTTCCAATTTTCCACTTCCAACTTTCCACGCTCTGGTAGGCGCAGCCGCTTGAAAGTGCACTGAAATCCAGTCGCTGGAAGTCCCTTCACGGTCTCCCTTGATCCTCAGGTGTTCCACGTGAAACTTTTTCTATACGACCTATTTTGACACAATTGCTTATCCAGTTTCACGTGAAACCGTGTTACTCAAGCGAATTGATCACCAGCCCGCTAAGCAGCTTGGGGTAGAAGTAGGTACTCTTGGCTGGCATCCGTTCACCGTTCTCGCTGATGGCTTTCACGTGATCGAGTGTTGCCGGCATCACCAAGCACGCCAGTTCGAACGGCTGTCCGGAGCCGACTTGGCCGGTCGCGTCTCGCCCTGCGGAATCACCTTGACTCAGTCCGTCAACGACTTCGGCAATCTCATGCACGTAGCTTGGTGAGGGAAGTTCTGCGTAACCGAGCAGCTTCTGGATGACTAGTTTATGCAGGATCGAAACACCCAGGTCGCGCCATTCTTCACTTTGCTCAGGCGCCAACGCCGCAAGATCGTCTGCTCCTTGATCCGTCAACCGAGCCAGCACCCACGTGTCGTCCTGACGGCAGTAGAACCCAAGGGTCGACTGGCGATCTTCCACCGCGATCACCTCCCAAACCGATTCAGCCCGTTCGATTCCGACGCCCACGTTTTCGCAATCAAAGGCGTCGCCCAGCTTGGCTATCAGGTCGGCAGAACCGATTGAGCTGACGCCTCGGAACAGCCGGTGAGTCGGCAGCACAACCATGCCGGGATCGTCCATACTGATGCAAATCATCATCGTGTAGTCGACCGCGTGCTCGCCTTCGATCTGTTCCGCTTCGCGCCGTTGGTCGCGGATCGCGCAGGAGGTCTCATAGCGGTGATGGCCGTCAGCGATGTACATCGGTGCCGAGCCCAAAGCGTTGGCTGCGGCAGCGATCGCGTCCGGGTCAGTGACCATCCACATTTCATGGCGGACGCCTAGGTCGTCGACCGCGGTAAGCGGCGTGCGATCCTGGACTGCTGATTCGAGTGCCTCTTGAGCGATATTTTCTGGGTCGGGATAGACTCCAAAGATCGGACTGAGATTGGCTCGGCAAGCCTGCATCAACTTGAAGCGGTCTTCCCTGGCGGCGGAATGAGTTTGCTCATGCGGATAGATCGTGCCGGAGCCAAAAGGCTCCAGCCGTACGCGACCGATGAACCCACGGCGTGTGATCGGCTTGCCTTCGTGCTCGAACGTTTGGTGGTAGACGTAGATCGTGCCTACGTTTTCTTCAATCAGCACGTCGTCGCGTCGCCACCGTTTCAGGAGTTGAGCGGCTCGGTCATAGACCGTCTGCTCACCCAGCAGATCGTCGCCCCGATTGAGAATCAGTCGAATGACGTTGTGAGGGTCACGGTCATACAGGTCCGTTTGCATCCGAGCGTCGATGACATCGTATGGAGGAGCAACGACATCTGCCAGCGATCCGACTTTCGCCAAGTCATATCGCCAACCCCGAAACGCTTGAATATCTGCCATCGCCCACCCACCGTAAAATGTCGTTCGAGATAGTCGTTATCTCGCACGGTTCATACGCTGTCAAAGGGAGTGCTAGCAATTCGTTTGCTGCAAGGTTTTTTCGTCCGAATGCCGTTCGGAATCAAAGATACGGCTTGGTTTGAGTTTGGTTCGTTGTCTGGCTTGGAATTCTTGCTTGGAGTTGCCCTGAAATCAGGCACAGAAAAAGCGGTGCTGATTTCAAATCAACACCGCTATGGTCAACTGTGAGTTTTCCCCGCGAGGAAACTCACGGTGGTTAACAGGTTTCGCAACCTGAAGACCTAATCCTAATACCGATAGTGATCAGGCTTGTACGGTCCGTCAACAGGCACATTCATGTACTCTGCCTGCTCTGGCGTCAATTTCGTTAGTTTCACGCCCAATTGATCAAGGTGAAGACGAGCAACTTCCTCGTCCAGACGCTTTGGCATCAAGTGTACGCTGACATCGTATTGCTCGCCACGCTCCCAAAGTTCCAGCTGAGCCAGAACCTGGTTGGTGAACGACATGCTCATGACGAAACTTGGGTGTCCGGTGGCACAGCCGAGGTTTACCAGACGACCTTGAGCCAGAATGATCACGTTGTGACCGTCGGCGAAGGTGTAACGATCCACGGCACCGATTTCGGCGGGCTTGATGTTGTCCTTGGTCATCTTGCCGGCAGCGACCTGAGCCTCAAGCCAAGCCACGTCGATTTCGGTATCGAAGTGTCCGATGTTGCAAACGATCGCATCGTTTGGCATCTTTTCCATGTGATGGCCAAGAATGATGTCGCGGTTTCCGGTGGTGGTCACGAACAAGTTGCCTTGATCGCAAGCCTCGTCCATGGTCACGACTTCGAAACCTTCCATCGAGGCCTGAAGCGCATTGATGGGATCGATTTCGGTCACAATGACTCGGCATCCGTAGCGTTGAAGCGAGTGAGCACAACCTTTGCCGACATCACCGTAGCCCGCGACGACTGCGACTTTTCCGGCCAACATGACATCGGTGGCTCGTTTGACGCCGTCTGCCAGTGACTCGCGGCAACCGTACAAGTTGTCGAACTTGCTCTTGGTGGCACTGTCGTTGATGTTGATCGACGGAACCTGAAGCTTTCCGGCCTCTGCCAAGGCCATCAGGCGATGGACGCCAGCGGTGGTTTCTTCGCTGATGCCCTTGATGTTAGCCAGAAGTTCTGGGTAGCTATCATGAACCATCGCGGTCAAGTCGCCGCCATCGTCCAGAATCATGTTCAACGGCTCGCCCGATGGGAACGCGGTCAGCGTTTGCTCGATGCACCAGTTGAACTCTTCGTCGCTCATGCCTTTCCATGCGAAGACCGGAATGCCAGCTTCTGCGATTGCCGCAGCGGCCTGATCCTGAGTGCTGAAAATGTTACAGCTGCTCCAGGTGACTTCGGCACCCAGCTCGACCAGCGTTTCGATCAGCACGGCAGTTTGCACGGTCATGTGCAGACAACCTGCGATGCGAGCACCGGTCAGCGGTTTGGTTTTTCCGTACTTTTCGCGAAGTGCCATCAAGCCGGGCATTTCGTTTTCTGCAAGAACGATCTCTTTCCGACCGAGTTCGGCCAGAGCGATATCTTTGACTTTGTAAGTCTGTTTTGTCGTTTCCACGTTTGACACGGGAAGATCTCCTGAAATAAAGGGCGAAAAAGACTGTCACGAGCGTCCAGATGACGTTCGGCAATCTCACACAGCTGCAACTCCGTCCACGGAGACTTCCGCCCGGATCTTTTTACTTCGAGTAATCGATGCAGCTAAACTTGGCACTCACGAATCAATAAGTTGCCGGATGAACATGACTCAATGCCGATTTTAGTCGAGCAAAACGAGATCAAATCTGGCAATCATTGTTGGGCAAGTGCTTGGGTAGAATAACCGTCCACAATTTTACATCGCAACGGGGTGCGAACTCAACGTCTGAAACCGGTTTGTCACGCTTTTTCCAAGGAAATCAGCCTTCCTAGACGGTAACCTGCCCCGTCGGTCCCGATTTTTCGGTTTGGCCGGATGACAACTGGATGACTTCGGTGAAGCGAGGAAGCGACGAAGTGATCTCGCTATCGAAGCTCTCCGAACGCGTTCCGGGCCTCAGCAACAAATCGGCTCATTAAGCCAACGTCTTTCCCATGCTGATCATTCTCGACTCCGCTGGCCACGTCGACCGCGTCGGGTCTTGCGGTTGCAATCGCTTCTGCCACATTTTCCGCATTCAAACCACCGGCCAAAACGACGGGCAAGGACAGAGTGGCTTTCCCCACGGAGTGCCAGTCCACACGATGGCCAGTGCCTCCGAATGCTCCGGGGACATCAGCGTCCAGCAGCACCATGGATGTGCCTGCCGCCTTCCACAGCGCGACTTCTCGATTGAGTTCTTGCTCACCCGCCCCCAGTTCCAGATCTTTCGCGATTCGAACCGCACGAATGATCGGCGTTTCACGGTCAAGCGACAGACGCATCAATTCAATTTGGAGCTCCGCGATGAAATTCGGTCGTTCGTCGCCATGAAGCTGAATCGCGTGCAGCCCGACGGCCGCCACGGTCGCGGCGATCTGTTCGGCAGAGTGATTTACGAACACACCAACGATCTGACCGTTCCAAGCCGTTGCTTGATCCCGCAACGCGTCGGTCAGTTTCGACGCGTGCTCGATTGAGACGCTGCGAACCGACGGTGCATAGAAATTCAGGCCGATGGCATCCGCTCCCGCCTGCGCCGCCGCGAGAAGATCGGGCTCCGACCGAATGCCGCAAATTTTAATTCTGAAAAGACTCATTCGATATCATGTGAAGATTGATCTTGCGCGGAAGTCCAGACAGCGCTCTGGTGACGACAAACGAGCCAAGTCATACTCGGGTTTCTCACTCACCCCGATCCAATTGCCCAGAATTTTCCGTGACCCATTCGAACACAAAGCTTGCTGCCGCCACAGCCCCGGCTTCCGCGAACGATGGCTCCTGCCTGCAGTTGCCAGTGCTGGTGACCGGCGTTTCGGGTGTGGCAGGCTATAGCCTGTTTTACGAACTTCGCAGAAAGTACGGCGACATGGTGCTGGGTACCCGGCCTGAAAAAACGTATCGCATGGTCGATGCGGGAATCGTCGGGACGAATCTCAGCGAACGGGACAACGTCCGTCGCCTTGTTCATCAGCATCAGATCCGGACGATCGTCAACTGCGGCGGCAGTTGCCATTTGAAAGGATGCGAGCTTGATCATGAAATGGCCAGACGCGTTAACGTAAAATGTGTCGAACATTTGCTCGACGCGATCGCCGACACGCCGGTTCGGCTCGTTCATCTTTCCATCGATCTGGTCTTTTCAGGTGATGGTGACGGCGGCTACGTCGAAACCGATACGCCCGACCCCGTGACGATGTACGGCAAGACGATGGTCATGGCCGAGCAGCTGATTCTCGAATGCCGACCAGAATCCGCGATCCTGAGAATTTCGCTTCCGATGGGTGTTAGCTTCAACGGGCACGCGGGAGCCATCGATTGGATCCAACACCGGTTCGCAAAAAACCTTCCGGCGACGCTGTACTACGACGAGATCCGTTCACCAACCTACGTCGACTGCTTGAACCGAGTGATCGAAGAGTTCTGCTGCCGGACAGAGTTGGGCGGCATCTGGCACGCGGGAGGAAACATCGATCTTTCACTTTACCAAATCGCACAGATCGTCAATCGAGTCGGCGGGTACGACCCGAGTCTGCTTCACGGTTGTCCTCGGATCGACGCGGGACCGATCCCACCTCGTGCGGGCAACGTAACCATGAATTCGGCAAAGCTGAAGGAAACTCTGGGACGAAGCCCCTTTCTCCCCTGGCCGCTGGAGCCGACTTTTTTGCCAACCGATCGCCAATGGCATACGGCACGAGATGGATCGCTCAATGGTTCGCCTCAGTTGATTCAGCAGCAGCTTTATCGCCCCGGCGGGAAAACCCACGATTTGATCAATGACTCAAACACGGTAACTTTCTCGGATGACCAATAAGCAGGTAGGGTGTCTCATCCGCAGCGGTCGGATGTCCGGTCGAGCGCCAGCCCGAAACTGTCGCGCAACGCAAAGAAGTCTTTGAGGGCAAATTGGGCACAAAGCGTATAATAGGAACATCAGAGCGAGCAAATTCTCATTCTATCGGTAGATTGCGCCATCAATTGATTCATGTTCCAGTCGTGGATAGGATGGACAATTGAGAAAGCAGAATTCCGCAGCAACGACATGGCGGCTGCGAATAAAACGGGGCGACAGGAAACGACCCAACGGTGCTGACCTTGCGTACATTGGACGCAAGGCGCTGACCGGATCGGGTACAAGGCGGAGACTTGAACATGGCTGAAGATCACGTGTGGAGTGTTAGCGCGGGACGCTGGTTTGGCGTGCCCGTTCGAATCCACGTAAGCTTAATGGTGTTCATCGCCATGATATTCGGCGTTGAGTGGCATTACCAGGACATGATCGAGAGGTCGTTCGGCGGCACAGGACTCGTCACCGCGTTGGTCTTGATCGGGAGCATTCTAGTTCATGAGTTCGCTCACCTGTTTGCGATCGCCAACCTTGGCGGTCACTGCAACGGCATGCTGTTGACTCCGTGGGGAGGCAATTCTGACAGCACGCTGTTGGAAAGTGGTCGGAGTCGAGCGATCATTCACATGGCGGGGCCTTTCGTCAGCGGAATGGTGTTTCTGTTCGGCGCTGCCATTCTGATTCGACACACCAATGCAAACTTGGAGTCGCTGATCAATCCCCTCCGCCCTCACGGATTTCGGTCCGCGAACTGGGAGCTGACCATCCTTGAGATCGTCACATGGGTCAATTTTCAGTTGATGGCCGTGAACCTGCTGCCGTGTTTCCCATTCGATGCTGCCGCTGCGTTGAGAGCGACCATTGATTCGCTGCATCTGGATGTTCCACGACATCGCATCGAATCCGCCATCATGGCAATGGGGCAGGGCCTGGCATTTACAATGATTGGCATGGCTTGGCTGCTGCGAGGCTACGACGGTGGCTCCATTCAACCGGCGTGGTTCGTTCTCTTGCTCGCTGGAATCACGCTGACGTTCGCGGCACGATATTCCTACGCCAGAGAAACAGCGTATGAGGACCCAGATTGGGATGAACTGGAAGGTGCCGAATACGATTCGATGTACGAAGACAGTGACTTCTTCCACTTTGCTGACGCCGACGCCGACGAAAACGGATCTTACTCGCAGTGGCTGATGGAGAAGCAGCATGCACGCGAGTCGATCGAGCAGGAACTGGAAGCCGACGAAGAACGTCAAGCCGATGAAATTCTCGAGAAGCTGCACCAAAGCGGCATCACTGAATTGTCCGAAGACGAAAAGCGAATCCTCGATCGATTCAGCGAACGAATTCGAAGACGACGCCAGTCAGGCGTGTAGTCGGCAACGCGACACTCCCCTTTTTAGCGTGACACGTTTCTTGCGGAGCGAAGGATATCGACAAGACGTTCTTTCGCGGAGCGAAAGGCGACTTTGACTGAAGGCCTAATCATCGTAAGCCGTAGTGGCGCGCCGGCGTCGGCGGCGACGCATCCGGCGAGGCTGAAATTCGCCCTCGATAAACCAGTATCCGCCCAGTACTTTGTAAAAGGTCAGGATCACGAGTGCTCCTCCTGATCCGACGGCAAATCCTTCCAAACTGATTGGCTTCACCGTGCGACCAGCCTCAGAAAAGTACTGCAGGATGGCACAGCCAATCAAAGTCCCGGCGATTCCCATCAGGACCGTCGCGATGGCTCCACCGGGATCGCGACCCGGCATCACGGCTTTTGCCGCCAGACCGACAACCGTGCCGAATCCGATCCACGTGAGTGCCAGATTGGCGTAGAGTGCTAACTGGTCAAAATCCATTTTGGTGCTCGCTGTTGAACTTTCTTCCGCTCACTGCTGGTTTGTCGCCTTTCGCTCCGCGAAGGCAGCGTCACAATCGTCTTTCGCTCCGCGAAAGCAACGCCACGCTTCACGCTTCACGCCACTTTCGCGGAGCGAAAGGCGACTATGAACGGCGACTATGAACGGCGACTATCTATCCTCTGACGGCGTTTTACCAAAAAGGTACAAAGCTACCCAATAGCAGTTGAATCGCTGGCTGATGCCTGATCGCTACACTTCGCAAAGCTTCTATTCTGCGCAACATTCTCAAGTTCGAGCGATCAGGAAAGCTCGCGATGCCGCAGTTGCTGTCCCAGATTTCCGGCTTCCAGCTAGAATAGCCACACGTGTCGATAGACATAGACATCCGCTCAGATCAACGCGAACAAGTTACCTTGCCCCGACCACCTTTGACGTAAACCATTGAAGAACTTATTGCTTACCGTCGTCAAGTTCGCGATTTCTGCGGGGTTGATTTACTATCTTTTCCGACAAGCGACGCAGAATGACGACTTCGAAACGTTGTTTCATTCGCACAAACAGTGGCACTGGCTGGCGGCAGGATTCATTGCCTGCCTGACCGGATTTGTGCTGGGGTTTGTCCGCTGGCATGCGCTGGTGCGAGCCCTTGACTTGCCCTTCCAATTGATCGATGCGATCCGGCTTGGGTTCATTGGATTGTTTTTTTGTGTGTTCACGATCGGTGTTGCCGGGGGAGACACGATGCGAGCGATCTATGTCTGCCGACAATCTCCTGAAAGGAAAACCGAAGTAATCGCCTCGGTCGTATTTGATCGCCTGATCGGTTTGTTGACGATGGTCAGCATCGCAGCGTTGGCTTTTGCTCAGTTAAACATCACGAAGATCTCGTTGCACAATCCCAATGAAATTGCTCTCCGCTACGCGGGCCGCTTCACGATGTTGTTGGCAATCGTCGGCTTTCTGGGATTTGCCGTGTTGCTTGCGATCCCGGAGCTTCTGAAGTTCAAGTGGACTCGGATGTGGCTGTTGAGGCTGTTTGCGATTCCACGGCTGGGGATCTTCATTCGCAAGATGACCGATGTGGTTTCCGTTTACCGGAACCGACCGATGACGGTCGTCGTCAGTTTTCTGCTTAGCATTGGAGTCAATCTTTGCTTCGCGGTGACCATTTTTGCGATCGCGGTTGGGTTAGGGGCCGTGCGTCCGGGGCTCAGTTATCACTTTCTGATCGAACCGATTGCCATGGTGGCCAATTCGTTGCCGTTACCTGGCGGAATCGGAGGCATGGAGGCGGCCGTCGCTTTTCTGTACAAGGTTCTGGCTGGCGGAAACGGCGTGATTGTCGCGTTCACGTTTCGATTCTTCATCCTGATCGTTTCTGCTCTGGGGGG
Source organism: uncultured Pirellulaceae bacterium (assembly GCA_937928215.1). Lineage (GTDB taxonomy): Bacteria > Planctomycetota > Planctomycetia > Pirellulales > Pirellulaceae > Mariniblastus. Next base: position 16,057 of record CALFWL010000100.1, read on the forward strand.
CGTCGTATGGATGCTGAATAAGGACTTGCGGACCAATAAGTTACCGAATGAAAATGATGACTGATCCCTCTTGCTCGGCAACAGCGATGCGTGTCCACATTGGGTTAGCAACCTTGCTTCTGCTGTTGACTGGCGTGGCGATGTACTTTGACATCACCATCGCGGCGGCCCACCAGACGAACGTGCTGCCCGGTGATTTTCGTCGCATCATTCGACTATCGGAGATGTTTGCTCACGGGTTTGGGTTAACAGTGATCGTGCTTTCGATCTGGCTGTTGGCTCCTGATCTCAGACGACGACTGCCTCGACTGATACTGTGTGGCGTATTGGCGTCCGCGTCTGCTCAAGTGATGAAGTCAGCATTCGTTAGGCTGCGTCCAATCGCTTATCAGATCGACCCGTACCGGATTGAATTGCCGGAAACGGTCACCATGACGTGGACGAGGATCGATGAACAGCTGAACTCCGCCGACATCGGGGTTAGCTATTTCGTTCAGGCGTTCCCGTCTGCTCATGCGGCGCTGGCGGTTGGCGTCACCGTCGCATTGTGCTGGTTGCTGCCGCGAGGTCGCTGGCTATTCTTTCTGATGGCCTGCCTGGCATGTTATCAGCGAGTTCAGTCTCATGCTCATTGGGCCAGTGACGTGTTTGCTGGCGCGGCGGTCGGAATGATTGTCGCGGGCTTGCTGCTACAAGATTGGGGACTAGGCTGGGCACTAAGTCGCTACGAAAATGGTGTCGATTCTGCGTTAGAAACTACGGATGACAAAGTGACCTCATGAAGCGATCCATCGGCTCAATCCCACAGCTTTATCGCAACGTACGCCGGTGGACGGAGATCGTTCGAGTCCTCAGCAAGTACGGTCTGGCGGATTGGCTCAGTCGATTCCGAATCGATTTCATGAGCGGCATGTTGACCGGCGGTGACGGAAAAGCGCTGGCCAGTCTGACTCATCACCAACGGATCCGGCTCGCGTTGACGGAACTTGGGCCGACGTTTATCAAGTTCGGACAGTTGTTAAGCACTCGACCTGATGTCGTTGGCAATCAACTGGCCGACGAGCTTTCGATGTTGCAATCCGATGCTCCAGCAGACCCTTTCGAGATCATCAAAGCGATCATCGAAACGGAGCAGGGCAGGCCACTGGAAGAATTGTTTACTCACTTCGAAGAAACTCCAATCGCGTCCGCTTCGATCGGGCAGGTTCATCGAGCGACGCTGGCACCAGAGTTTCAACGGCAGCGTGACGCTCGCGACGCGTCCTCTGAGGTGGTTGTCAAAGTCCGGCACAAAGGAATCGAGCGAACGGTCGAAACGGACCTGGACATCCTGTCGGGGCTGGCCCAGTTAGCGGAGGGGATCGAAGATTTTCGCGGTTATCAACCTGTCGCAGTGGTGGGGCAGATGTCACGTGCGATGCGACGCGAGCTTGATTTTGATCGCGAAGCCAACCATTTGCTTCAGTTTCGTGCCATGTTTTCAGACGACGACTCGTTGGTCGTGCCCGAACCGATCGAAGCGTTGTGCTCGCCGAAAATGATCGCGATGGATCGGATTGACGGAACCAAGTTGCGCGACTTGTCGGCCCATGAAAAACTTGGAACGCAATCCAGCAAGTTGGCTCGCGAGGGTGCGAACGCGTATTTGAAGATGATTTTTCAGCACGGGTTTTACCACGCCGATCCCCATCCGGGAAATATCGTGATCACCGAAAGCGGAAAGATCGGCCTGCTTGATTTCGGGATGGTGGGCCGAATCAGCGAACAACTGCGTGAAGACATCGAAGCCATGCTGGTCGCGATTGCTCACGAAGACGTGCTGATGCTGACGACGCTGATCCGTCGAGTCGGCAATTGTCCGATCGATATGGATGCCGCTGGCCTGTCGAATGACGTGGCCGATTTTGTCGGACAGTATTCGACTCAATCACTGTCGTCGTTTGACATGAGTGGAGCGTTGAGCGATTTCGTTTCGCTCGTCCGGCGTTACCGCATCACGTTGCCCAATGAGGCATCCCTGTTGATCAAAGTGTTGATCACGCTGGAAGGAACCGGGCGAATGATGAATCCGGATTTCTGTCTGATGGAAATCATGCAGCCCATGCAACGAATGATGCTGCTGAAGCGATTTTCTCCCGCCCGTCAGGTCCGAAAACTGCGTCGCTTCTACATGGAGGTCGAACAACTTGCGGACGAACTACCGCGAAAGCTATCCAACATTCTGGAACAGGTGCAGTCGGGCAGTTTTGACGTTCACCTTGTTCATCGTCGACTGGGTCCGACCGCCAACCGACTGGTGCTGGGGATGATGTCCAGCGCGATCTTCATGGGTGCGTCGTTGATGCTCAGTTACAAGGTTCCCCCGTTGCTCTTCCCCGGTCAGGGACCGCTGGGAATTCAAGACCTGTCGGTGCTGGGTTTGACCGGCCTGTTCGTCAGCCTGACGATGGGGTTGCGACTGATGTGGGCGATCCGGAAGTCCGGAAACCTCGACCAGCCGGAATAGAAAACAGAGCCGGTTTCCGACCGAGTTCCAGCAAACGCCGGGTTCAGGCCGCTCGTTCGGACGGACGGTCCACGTCTGATTCGTCAACCGAATCCGCATCGACCGAATTGGCATCGATCAGCTGATCCTCGAAAGGCAGAATGTCCTCGGATTCCTCAGCGGCCTCACGCTTTCGCTGCTCGGTCAGTTCTTCAATGACCGCGTCGATCCGATCAAACAGATTATCCAGATCGGCCAAAACTTGATCCTGACGCTGAAGCATCGATTCAATCAGATCACGTTCGGCGGATCCGGCAGTTTGAGGCTGATAGGTCATAAGAGCGAGCAAAAAGAACAAGCAACACGGGCGATCGAGAAAGATGGGCACCAGGGCGGCGACCAGTTTGGAATCGGCTTCAACGAGGCAGCCGGGCATTGCTCGACCCACAAATAAGGGTCTTTCCATTCAGGCAATCTGTGCTGATTAAGCCTCATTCACTGCGAACGAGCGGTGACCGGTTTCGTCTCAGAGCCAGTTCCGATGGCAAAAATTCGAGTAATTCTTCGATGATTCGGGTTAGCTCTGGACATTTTTTGCCAGAATCGTGTATCCTTTCGGGTCCGACGCGGGGGTTTCAAGTCCCGTTGTGCCGATAGAGGTTCGGCAAGCGTCAGTCCTTTCCCGTCCGATTGACTATTACATGAAGGGAAATTTGATTTTGATCAACTGTCTGGAGACACAATGGTAAAGTTGCTGGTAAGAGAAAAAGAATCGATTCAAGAAGCCGTTCGCCGGTTCCGAAAACTGGTTGAGCGAAGTGGAATCAAGAAAGAGATGCGTCGCCGCGAGTTCTACGAGAAGCCGAGCGAAACAAATCGCCGCGCTCGATTGCGAGCTGAACGCCGATCCAAGCGAAATCGCATGTTGGCCAACCGTTAAGGTTTTGCCGCGATTGCGACCGGCTGGCTGCCAACCCAAAAATACGAAAAGCCGACTGAAATCAGTCGGCTTTTTTCGTGGCGATGTGCTGGGCAGAGATCCGCATCGGCAGCCCACTATTTCATTGGCTGCCTACCATCGGCCAACCCGTTACTCAGAGTCGCAGAGCTGACTTATGAGTGATAGGAGTCAGAAGTCTGGGTCGCGGCAACCGGACGGCTCTGGAACTTGGGTTGTCGTGGTGCGACCGATTCGGATGCAACGGGCTGTGTTTCCGTGGCCGCCGGGCGGTCTCCGGCTGCTTTCGCGCGGGCGACATCGGACGCCATCCGAGCCACATTCTTCTCGAAGTGAGTAAACAAGACTCTCGTTTGTCGCGCCGTCAACAACCCACATTCGATCGTCAGCTGCCGAATCGAAGGGCAAGTCCGTTGCTGAGCATGCAGAAGTTGGTTCAACGAAGCGCGGTCGATCAGGTTCAGCTCAAGCGCGATGTCGCCGAACAGTTTCTCCGGATTCTCTTTGTTCAAATCGAGAATCGTCGACACCTGCCGAATCGTCAACATGTTCTTCCTGATCGCGATCGACGCCAAGGTCATCATGGATTCCTGTTGAATCTTTACAAGCCCGCAAAATTGTTCGGGGCTGATAATCCGTTGCTCGACTAGGTAAATTCCGAATTTCAGGCTCATATTCGATTCAGGCTCATAAATGGTTCTGTCGTGCCAGGTGCGATATCCCTGCTTGGGGAACCACCCTCTCGTGCAATGGTATCGACGATTAAACGCAACAGGTTGACGGTTAGTTCAACACAGGGTCCAGGCGTTTTTTTTTGCATAATCGCAACGTAGAAAACGTTCGACGGAGCAGTCGTTCACCACCAGAATGTGACATCGTTTCAACATCTGGCCGAATGATGATGCTTTTTCACCACCGGTCGCAGGAATTGATTTTGCCAGATTTACACGAAAGATCGAATAAACGGACGTGAGCAGGCTGAAAACCGATCGAATGTTCTGATTCCATCAATCGCGCGGGACGATTATTTCTGTGGCAAGTCATTTGCATGCCAATACCAGTCAAGCGACGACGCGTTTGATTTCGTGACCTAACTTTCCTTATGGTATCGCGGTAATTTTCGACACCGAATCGAGACTTGCCAGTTTTGAGTCACGGACACAGTTAATAAAGGTATTTGTCATGGCGCGAGTTCAACGCAAACAAAATTTTGTCGACAAGCATGTGCAAGGCGCATTGTTACGAAGAATATTTCTTCACTGGTTGATCTTCTTTTTCGTCGTCACGATGTCTGTCGTGACACTGCAAGCGATGCTGGGTGACCCCGCCCAGCCACTGGCGACTCGTTTGAAGTACGAACTGGGTGAGTTCGTTTTCATGGGAGTCATTCTGTTGACTCTATTCCCAGCATTCATGTTGGACACGATTCGATTCAGCAACCGCTTTGTCGGTCCAATCGCTCGATTGCGCAGACACCTGCGTCAGCTGGGCAGCGGTGACACTGAGCAATGCAAGTTTCGTGAAAGCGATTACTGGGCAGAGATGGCTGGTGAGTTCAACGAAGTGGCTAGTCTCGTTGATTCCCAGCGGAACCAGATCGAAACGCAAGAAACGGAAATTGAGCGACTGAAGGCAGCGTTGAATACCGCCGGTGTAACCACACGATCGTAACGATTTGTGAAGTGAAGATCAGACAGAGAACGGAAACTTTATCATGAGAAATCGCGTCAAAATAAGTAGCACTCGCGCCAGATCTCGCCGAGCAGCTGCGACCGTCGAGTTCGCAGTTTGCTTGCCAGTCTTGTTCTTGATTGTGTTCGGCTCCATCCAGGCCGCAAGCATGTTGTTCTTGCGACAGGCCGCGATTCAAGCTGCTTACGAAGGAGTCAAAGTTGCGGTTCGCGACGGAGGCACCGACGACCGAGTTCGCGAGGCCGCCCAAGCGGTCATTGATGGACGGCGACTGACAGGCGTTACGATCGATATCCAGCCCAGCGATGCCGACTCGTTGGACGCCGGCACGATCGTCGATGTCACCGTGTTGATACCATCTGACGAAAACACTCTGTTCCCGTTTGATTTTTTTTCCGGACGAACCGTCTCAGGTAGCGCCGTCATGGTGAAAGAGTAAGCGCAACTCCATCCTAGGCGTACCTTCTGTTCATCATCTACGTTGTCTCTCAATTGGAAGATACCACCGTGAATACCAATTTTCAAAAATGTAACCAACGCGGACGTGGCGATCGCCGCGGCGCCATGTTGGTGATGATCGCCGTCGTATTTGTGATCTTGTTTATCTCGGCGGCGTTTGCAATCGATATCGCGAGGATGCATGTGACTCGAAGTGAGTTGCGGACTGCGACCGACGCGGCTGCCAAGGCGGCTGTCGAGGCACTTGGCCGAGAGCAGAGCATTGCGGCAGGAACCGCGGCTGCGGTGGAAATCGCTAGGCGAAATGTTGTAGCTGGCAAAGGGCTTGGCTTGCGTGAGTCGGACATCGAATTTGGTGGATCGGTCGCACAGCCGGACGGATCGTTCACTTTCGATCCGGATTCCAGTTTTGTCAATGCAGCACGAGTTATCGGATCTCGAACTTCCGGGTCGTTGGATGGTTCAGTCAATCTGTTCTTTGCACCCATTTTTGGTGTCGAAAATTTTCAACCGTCTCAAGTGGCCACCGCCACCAGAACCGATCGCGATATCGCTCTGGTCTTGGACGTTTCTGGGTCAATGAGTAAAAAAGGCCGTTTCGCGGCCCTGAGGAATGGACTGAATGTCTTTCTGCAAGAATTGGATTCGACATCACAGCAGGAGTTCGTTTCACTGACGGCCTACAGCACGGAGTCGCGCAAATTACAGGAACTGACCGACGACATGAATCAGGTTCGCGATAAGTTCTCGCGTCAGCGACCCGGTGGATTCACAGCGATTGGTCGAGGTCTTGGAACCGGACTTGATTCAATCACCAACGACCCCCGGTCGCGTCCGTTCGCTTTGAAATCGATCATCGTGATGACCGACGGCAATCAAAATAGAGGCGTCAACCCAACAGTCATAGCTCGTCAGTGTGCAAATCAAGATGTCACCGTCCATACGATTACTTTCAGTGATGGTGCCAATCAACGCTTGATGCGTGAAGTCGCGAACCTCGCTTCGGGACAGCATCTTCACGCCCGAAACAACCAACAATTGGTGGACGCATTCCGGGAAATTGCTCGTCAGTTGCAAGTGCTGTTGATTGAATAATCGCCGCATACTTCTTGTCACCTACAAATCTACATGTTTGATAATTAAAGATTTGCTCATGAATTCTCTCAAATCATCAAAGTCGCAAAGACAACGCCAGTCCAAACGCTCAAAAGGTGCGGTGTCCGTTGAGTTCGCGATTTGCGTTCCGGTCCTCTTTTCACTCCTGTTTGGATGTTACGAGATTGCCCGAGCCAACATGATGCACCATGCGGCTCAAAGTGCGGCGTATGAAGGAGCGAGGGTTGGAATTATTCCCGGGGCTACGGACGAAGAAATCCGCGAAGCCTCAAATTTCCTGCTAACCAGCGTGGGTGTTACGGTGTTCAACGTGAACGTCCAGAACGGTATCTCGGCGGATGGCGTTGAACAGGTGACGGTCGAAATCGAAGTACCGTTTGACGAGAATTTCCGAATGGGCACGTTCTTCGTCACTGATCCGACCTTCCGAGGTCAGTGTACGCTCAATCGTGAATCCTTGTAGGCAGAAGTTCCGTTGGGATTTTCTGCCAACGGCGCCACGTACGATTACCGACGTGACGACCATTTCCTGAGTGAGCGGTTGCTCACGCCGCGTCACGATCGAACCACGCCTGATTTCCCAATCACGGTGATGCCAGATGGAGTGACGGTGAAGCCTTGGGCACGGTCGGCTTCATGGTCGAAACCGATTTCTGCTCCTTCTGGTACATCGACGTGCTTGTCGATGATCGCTCGTTGAATCTTCGCGTGCCGCCCCACGTTGACGTTGTCCATCAGAATCGAGTCGGAAACTTGAGCGTAGCTGTTAACTCGCACGCCCGGACCCAGCACGCATCGATCCACTTGGCCTCCAGAGACAATGCTTCCGGGGCAAACGATGCTGTCGGTGGCCATTCCAACACGATCGATTCCGTCTTCGGAACGAAACACGAACTTGGGCGGTGGTAGGTTACGTTGCACGGTTCGAATTGGCCAATCGGCATCGTAAAGGTTCAAATGTGGTTCGACGCGAATCAAATCCATGTTCGCTTCGTAGTAAGCATCCAGCGTACCCACGTCACGCCAGTAAGCGGTCGAGTTCGTCGATTCATCTAAGAACGGGCAAGCGATTACCTTCGCGGAATCGATGACCGACGGAATGATGTCCTTGCCAAAATCGTGGTTGCTTTCGCGAATCGTCGCATCGTTGAGTAATTGTTCGAACAGAAACCGAGTGGTAAAAACATAGACCCCCATGCTTGCCAAGCAACGTTGGTCATCGCCCGGCATCGTTTTGGGATGAACTGGTTTCTCCTCGAAGCCAACAATTCGCTGCTGATCGTTGACCTGCATGACACCGAAACCGGTGGCTTCCTCCGGCGTGACGGGCAACGCGGCGACGGTCAGATCGGCGTTCTGTTGATGATGAAACTCGATCATCTTCCGGTAATTCATCTGGTAAACGTGGTCACCAGCTAGGATCAGCGTGTACTGAGGACGCTCTTGTTCGATCGCATAGATGTTCTGATAAACAGCGTCAGCAGTGCCCTGATACCAATGCTCGTCAATCCGTTGCTGAGGCGGAACGACATCAATGAACTCTTTCAATTCATTGCAAAAGTATTTCCGCCAACCATCGTTGATATGACGATCAAGGCTCATCGCTTTGTACTGAGTCAGAATAAGCAGTTTCCGAAGCCCGCTGTTGATGCAGTTGGACAATGCAAAATCAACGATTCGGTATCCACCCGCAAACGGGACCGCTGGTTTGGCTCGGTCTCGTGTAAGTGGCTCAAGGCGAGAGCCTTTTCCTCCCGCGAGTATGACTGCCATGACATTATTCAAACCACCGCTCCTGCACTAGCGAAGAATTTAGTCAGAGAACTTTCGAGCTACTGACCTGAGTTTCTTCTGCACGAATTTCAAAAGCAGTTTAACCGTCTCGCTGATCTGACAGAACCCGAATCACACTAGCGGTAGAAGCGGGGAGGTTTGAACGCCCTTTGGGATCCACGAATATCGTTAACTTCGACAGACCATTTTCACTCGACTTCGTGTTGAATCCGCTTTCCGAAATCCTTTACCAAGGAGTAGAGCGTGCTGTCAATCGCTGTTCAACCGGTAAGCCAAAGCCTCAAAATCTCAAACGCAAACCGAATGCCGTGACAAACGTACTTAGGCAGCAGGCGTATCGTTGGTCGCGGAGTGCTACCGGACGCCGCTTTCTCGGAAATTTGTGGGTTAATTGTTTGCGTTCGGGGTCTGCTATCCCTACAATCGAACTATCAGGAATACGCCGACAGCGGCGATCCGAAATGTGCCGATGCCAACTATCGTAAGATAACTTACAACCTACAATGAGAAAGCTCACTACTGTTCATCCACGTCGAATCGAGTTTTTTTCCGCCACCAAAGACATCCACCATATGCGTACGCATTCTACATTTGTCGCTGTCGGCTTTTCGCTACTGATGACTCTATCGATGGTGGTCTCAGTTGTGTTGGCGAGTTTGCCTGCTTCTGCCGACCAGGTCATCGTGGACCGTGATCCCGAGTCTTCAGTGACTCTTGCCGATGATGTCGAGTGCTCAGCCTGCGATCAAGCTTTAAGCCCGTCTGCGATCGAGGTACTGACCAGTGGTGCCGGCGGTGAGGTGACAGCCGGTCAGCTGTGGTCATTTTTCAATGCGCAGGGCGTGGACTCGATGGACGAACTGACGCTGCATCTGGACATTGACCCGGAAAAGGTGGCCACATCAGCCGGAGGATCGTCGATCGATATCAGTTCGTTGCAGCTTCAGATCGAAAACCCTGACGGTATCCAGGGATTCGCAACCGATGTCCAAATTGGTGACAAGCAGGTTTTGTTGCCAAATGCTTCCAGGAATGCCGACAGTGCGGACATGCAGTTGGCAGTCAAATTGCATTATGACTTCATGAAGCGATTCAGCGCTGACAGTACCGAGAAGATCAAGCTGAACGTTTCCAGCTCCGGATTGATGCCGAGCATCTCAATCGCGAAGAAAACGGAAGCGCTGCGGGCATTGAATTGGCCGTTGCTGATCGGGTTCACGATTTTTTGGTTGGGTGTATTCGCGCTGGTAAATTGGCTGACCAAACCAAAGGCCAATGAAACTTCGCTAAGCAGAGACTCGGGTGTTGAGCCATCGAAGAATCACGCGATATCAGTTTAAGCTGAGTCGTGACGAAACCACGGGCTGCCCAGTTTCCGTCTCTTTGCCTGTCGCTGAATCAGTCAATGCGATCTTACTCAGGCGATTACTGATTGGCCGCTCTTTTCTGCCGCAATGCCTCGTACATCATGACGGCAGCAGTCACAGAGACGTTCAGGCTGTCAGCAACACCGCTCATGGGAAGCTTGACGCGAGAAAAGTTCCCCTGCATCCAAGTGCCGGACAGACCGTTGGCCTCATTGCCGACCACCACAGCACAACGACCGTTCAAACGAGTGTGGTACAGATCGTCGGCATGTTCCGGGGTTGCCACCAAGACTCGATAGTCGTTTTCCCGCAACCATGCGATCGTCTGCTCATTCGTCGCGACCGCTGTCGGTAGTGAAAATGTGGTCCCTGTGCTGTTTCGGATCGCGTTGGGGTGAAATACGTCGCAAACGGGTTCGGAAACGATGATGCCTCCCGCCGCCGTTGCATCCGCCGTCCGAAAAATGGCTCCAAGGTTGCCCGGTTTCTCGATTGATTCGGCGACCAGAACCAATCCGTCGTTTTGCCTGAATTGTTCGAGTGACCTAATTGGTCGTTCCGCGACCGCAACCATTCCTTCGGCTCGATTACCGTACGCCAGTTTTTGAAAAACGTCTTCGGTGACTTGGATCGTTTCGAATCCATCCGCATCCAGCCCAGCCGGCAAGTCGGAATCCGAATCAACGAACAGCGAGGCAATCTGCACTCCAGATACGATGGCACGCTGAATTTCTCGAGCCCCAAAAATGATAATTCGATTCTGTTGCTTACGCCCGCGACTCGTGTGGAGTCGTACGGCGTCGCGAATTTTCTTATTCTGTAAGCTGGAGATCAATTCCAACGGATCACTCCTGATTTGCGAAAGATGTTTGCCAGCGGGCAAATTTACCGCTGGGCAATTGGCGGCCTGTCGCGGTAGAAAGCATCAACGTTCCCGTCTCAATTTGGTTTTCGGGCACGCCCCAAGCACGAGCGACTTCCCGGCCGAGCCGTGCCGCATCATAGCCGGGAGTATGGCAACTGAGGAGCACCATTTCAGGTTCGTTGCCCGTTAACCGAGCCGCAGCCGAAAGCAGTTTCCCAAGATCTCGATCCAGTTTCCAAGTTTCTCCAGACGGACCACGACCAAACGAGGGTGGATCAGCAACGAAAATGTCATACCGATTCCCACGCTTTACCTCGCGTTCCACGAATCGCATCGCGTCCTCGGTAATCCAGCGGATCGGGTGATCCTGTAGTTGGGAAGCAACTGCGTTGTCGCGAGCCCATGAAACGACCGTTTTGGCGGCATCAACATGGATCACTTCGGCACCGGCTTTGGCAAGCGCGAGGGTGGTTCCTCCCGTGTAACCGAACAGGTTGATCGCCTTCAGGCCTCGCAGATCCAAGGCTGAATTGCGAACCCAATCCCAGTTGGATGCTTGTTCCGGGAAAATACCGACTTGGCCGGTCGGGGTCGGTCGAAGTTGAAGCGTGACATCGCCATGCGAGACCGTCCAGGACAAGTCAGGATCGCCGGTCCACACGCCCTGTCCGTTGGTTCCATGCCGACGGTAACGCAAGTGCGAATCCCATTCGGTTTCGATGATCGCTTTTCCCTGATCGGGAACCGACGGGGTCTGACGACGAACCACGACATCGCCAAACCTTTCAAGTTTTTCACCCCGAGAAAATTCCAGCAGTTCGTACTCGGCGGGGTCGAACATGATTGAATGGAGGCGAGCTTTCGAGGCGTGCGAGGAAACGCGAATGGAGCGGATCAATACCAGATCCAAAGGTGCGGCATCCGGCGAGTCAGTGCATCGATTCCGTTATCCGATATTTTTGTGTCACGAATGACGAGGCACTGCAGTTTGGTCATCTTGGAAATCGTCTTCAAGGATCGATCCGAAATTGGACATCCTTCGACATCGAGCACTTCGCACCGATCCAGTTCCGGTAGCCGGGCCAGCTGATCATCTGTCACTGGATCGTCTCGGCGATCGATCACGACTCGGTTTTTCAGGTTGGCATCGTAACCCGTCCAGTTCAGCTTCCTAGACAAAAAAAGCATCCCAGACCAAAACGGTTCCTGATACCAAGCCAGTGGTTCAGTCGGATCGGCGGCTAGCGCGTGTCCTTTTCGAATCAACGCGACATACAACGTGACGCTGGCGATCAGCAGTATGGTCAACGGAACTTTCAGCAGCCAGCCGATCGTGAAGACAATCGCCGCCAACAGCAAAGCGGTCCAGATAATCACCGCCAGATGAGCCCCGAATTCGAGCACTCGAACCGGAATCGTTTCGCCCAGCACCTTGCAGAACCATCGTTGCATTCCGGTTAGCGGAACCGGTTTGCGTCGTGTGCTTGGCCTTGCTTGATCAGTTGGTTTGCTCATGGAGCCATGTTAATCATCTCAGCACAGATCGTCAGCAGGCGCTGTGGATTCTTGGCTCGAACGAATAGATTGAGCGACACCAGCAGGTCTGATCGCAAAACCTCTGCTCGCAAAACCTCTGCTCGCAAACCGTTGGCGCGAAAAAAGCAAAGTGCCAAGGCGGTTTCGCGGGAAAGAAAACAACAATTACCCGACATGGATTCGAACCATGAATGACGGTACCAAAAACCGTAGTGTTACCATTACACCATCGGGCATCGTTGAAGACCCGATTTTATCAAATACCGGGCGGAAGAAAAATAGCTGTTTTCGTTTTGGCGTCCGAAAGCGTCAGAATTTGCCATGAAAGGATACTTTCCTCGTGTGGCCCAATGTTTTGCGTAGCCGTGTTTTTGCGAAAGCGTCAGTCATCCCGTCAGTCATCCCTTTTCCGAGCGGTCCCGAGCCCGCTGTTTGGCAACGACGCTGAAAGCCAGCTGTTCCAGTTCGATTGCCAAGTCGACACCGACCTGACTGACGGACGGTGGCAGATTCAGAGTCACGGGCGCGAAGTTCATGATTCCGGAAATTCCCGCCGCAACGATCTCTTGGGTCGCTTCTGCCGCCGCAGCGGCGGGGACCGCCAACACCGCCAGCTCGATTTTGCTGGCCACCACCGTTTCTGCAAGCTCATCCATATGCCGAACGGTCAGACCTTCAAAGGTTCTACCAACTAGGTTGGGCTGCTTGTCAAATGCGGCTACGACCGAAAAACCCTGATTCCCAAATCCTCGGTAACCCAACAATGCCTGCCCCAAGTTGCCGCAGCCAATCAGGGCCACTGGCCAAACTCGGTCGGTCCCCAAAATGGATCTGATCTTCTGGATCAGTTCATCGCATCGATAACCAATTCCCGGATAACCGAACTGGCCAAAGTAAGCAAAGTCTTTCCTGACCTGCGAAGCGGTCAGCCCCAAGCGTCGGGCAAGCGTGGACGAGCTGATCGTCGGCTTTCCCGATCCCGAGACCATTTGTAATTCGCGCAGGTAGAGGCTCATACGGCCCACGACCACTTTTGGAACACCGGAATCGAGCGGAGGAGTATTCAGATTCTTCACTGATCAGAGGAACGGATCGCGGGGAATTGCATCGCGGGTCAAGCGCTGGCGGCGCCGAACGTTTTACTTGATGAATGCGAAGATCACATTGGGCATGGACGGCCCGGCCAATCATGTTCGCGTGATCGTTGCTGCCAGCACTCACCGCTGCCATCCAGTTTACCCTGTCTGAAAAATCATGTCGCACCCGTTTCCCGACTGTTTTGGAATCGCCATTCGAAGAAATCGACACAACCCCTACACTCAGCCCATTGTTTCTGTGTTTCTTTATCGTTCTTGCTTCGCCATTCATCCTAGACTCAATCAAGAACCGATCCTCGTTAGGTCAGGAGGACCTTTGCAAGGTGGACGAACGGGAGTTGTCCACGCATTCCGTCCCTGCTGTGAAGCCGGCCAACAAAAATGGCGCTTTGCCAGGAACGGGAGAGTCTTGAAACGGTAGGCATGGTGAATGTTTCACCAGACCAGATGCTGCCTCCAAGGTTTTGAAACGTCAGTTTTTTGGAGAGTTTACGATGAAATTGGTACGAAGTCTGTTGACCTCGGCGGCTTTCGCAGCTGCTGCAATGTCAGCCAGCTTCAGCTGGGGCCAATGTTGTGGTGGCGCAAGCTACGACGCAGTTGCCTCGGCTGCACCCGCTGCTGTTGCCGGAGACGGCTGCAGCTACACCGTAATGAAGACGGTACGTAGCGTGGTGAATGAAACACGGCAGGAAACACGTTACCGAACTGTGTACAACACAGTCACCGAAAACGTACAAGTTCCTGTTACTCGCACTGTTCGCGAAACAGAAATGCGAGAGCAAAGTTACACCGTACGACGTCCCGTCAAGGAAACGTCTTACAAGACTGTAAACTACACAGTCAAGCGACCTGTCACAGAAACAAAGCAGCGGACTGTCAACTACACAGTGCGTCGCCCCGTGACTGAGCAGCACTCAAAAGAGGTCACAACTTACGTTCGTCGACCTGTTACTGAGCAGAAGACACGAACTGTGAACTACACCGTTCGCGTTCCTGTCACCAACACCGTGATGAAGACTGTCAACACAGTTGTTCGTCGACCTGTCACAGAAACAAAGACTCGTACTGTCACAAGCACGATCCGCGTTCCTTACACAGAAACCAAGAACGTCACTGTTCGTGGTGGAAGCTGGCAGACTCAGACTAGCGTGGTTCCAGGCCGCAGCTACACAAAGCGAGTTCGCACTCGTGGTAGCTGGTCAACCGATCCATGCACTGGTTGCCGTACTTTCTGCCCAGGTTCATGCGACAAGGTTTGCTGCAAGACTCCTGATCGCACCGTATGCAAGAAAGTTTGGGTTCCATCGTGCGAAACCAAGCAGGTTTGCGTAACGAAGTACCGCTGTGAGAAAGTTTGCAAGGAAGTTCCTTACACATGCACACGCATGGTTTGCGAAACTGTTTCCAAGCAAGTTCCTTGCACAACAACTTCTTACAAGTGCGAAACTCGTTCGAAGCAAGTTAACTACTGCGTAACACGTATGGTATGCGAGCCAGTCACCAAGACTGTCAACTACTGCACAACACGCATGGTTTGCGAGCCTAAGACACGCGTCGAGAACTACTGCGTAACACGCATGGTTTGCGAGCAGAAGACCAAGCAGGTTCCTGTTTGCACAACACGTATCGTTTGCGAGACCAAGACTCGCATGGTTCCTCACACAGTTTGCCGCAAGGTAACTGAAATGAAGACCGTTCAGCGATGCAAGCGAGTTTGCTCAAAGGTTCCTTACACTGTCAACGTTTGTGTTCCACGAGTTGTTGAGACTCAGGTTCCTGTCACAGTAAACGCTGCTCCTTCGTCTTGCTGCGATGCAGCTGCTGACGCCTGTGACGGTGGATGCGATGACGGCTGCGGATGCGACATGGGCGGAGACGCTTGTGGTGCTGCCGACGCTTGTGGCACTGGCCGCGGATGCTGCCTTGGTAGCCGACTGCGTGGTCTGGGTTCACGAATTCGTGGCCTGTTCGCCGGTTGCGGATGCCGATCAAACGATTGCTGTGAAGTTGCCGACGATTGCGGATGCGAAGCTGCTCCAGTAGCCGATTGCGGATGCAACTAAGCCAGAATTGGCTTTCTTAACCAGGAAGTAAGTCTGGTCAACATACAGGGCCGCCCGATCATCATCAGATCGGGCGGCCTTTTTGCTGGCCGGTTGCCGCTTCAATTCAAAAGGTTCCACGCTCTGGCGCGCGTAGTTACTTCGAAGCTTTCTACTTCTAGAGTTTCTACTTCAACGGTTTCCACTTCAAAGTGGTGCGGTTCACCTAAGCAGCAGCTCGGGGCCGTTCGCCGACTTCAAAACGATAATCAAACCGATGGATGTCTTCCGCGTATTTGCACGCGATCAGGTCCATCGTCCGACCAGAATAGAATCTGCGGTAGTCCTGTTTGATGCGAGACGAATTCAGCTTTGGTAGCTTTGGCGATACTCCAATCTGCCGACAAACCTTTGCAAAATCCTCCGCCAAGCTCTCGAACTTGCCAACATAATCCACCAGCTGTCGTCCGCGATCGTCGCACAAAAAAGCTGCTTGGCATCTGTCATCCCGCCCCTTGACTCGACGTTCGCAAAGCCACTGAATGTAGCGGTCAAAACTGCCCAAGCGGACGAACAGGTTATGCTGCCGATGATTTTTGTTCCGCAGCACGTGATGGTAGATGGAAACCTGCCAGTCCCAAGGATTCCTGACGAATGAGAACGAGAAGAAATCGTCGTAGATTTCAGGTCCCAGTTGTTCTCTCGCTGCACGGGCCGTTTTGTGCTCGACCGACAAGCCCGCGTCCCAAGCCATCGGAAATGGCGCGTCAAATCGTTTCAACAGCCGAGCAGTTCTCTGTTTGTGACGAGACACATTGTACGGAGCCAGAGCCTTGGCGATGCTGGTGCCCGCCGTCTTGTAGATGTGAATGAAGACAAACTTGTGAGTATGAGAAACCAGCATTGGTAATTATCAGTTGCGCCCTGACGAGTTGAAAATGGGCATTGCGGAATGCCGTTGAAAAATTAAACCAGAAACGCAGAATTGCGTCAAAATCAGCTCGCAATCGAGTGCCAGCATTTTGGGGCGGCAAAAATGCTGACCAGCGAATTCGCCGTTTTCAGCCGTTTTCAGCCGTCTCAGCCCACCATACTCTCCCACGCACCGATCAGCACGCTGGACGCTCGCTCGATCTCTTCGGTCGACGTATACCAGCCGACGCTCAGCCGGACCTTGCCCGCCATTTGCCCCGGCGAAGCGCCCATGGCAGCGAGCGTCGCCGAACCGGAAACGCCGTCGCTGTGGCACGCCGACGAAGTGGAGCAACAGATTTCAGGGATTCTTGCCAGAAGTTCATGGCCACTGACGTGAGGAAATGAAACGCTTAACGTGTTGGGAAGTCGAGCGGCGTTGGCTCCGTTGACATGCAAACCCGGAATCGACTCGATCAGCCGCTCCTGCAACCAGTCCCGCAGCTCTGACATTTTCAGGTGGGAGTCATCGAGCGATTTGCCAACCAGGTTGGCGGCTTGGGCTATTCCGACGATGTACGGTGTGTTCTCCGTTCCCGCGCGTAAACCTTGCTCGTGCCCTGCCCCGTGCAGCAGTGGTTCCAGTTCCACGCCTTCGCGAACAAACAACGCCCCCACCCCTTTGGGGCCGTAAAACTTGTGGCCGGCAATCGTCAGTAGGTCGACGTCCAGATCATCCACCGTTGTCGGAATTTTGCCAGCGCTTTGCGAGGCATCGGTGTGGACCAGAACTCCTTCGCGATGGCAGCGTTCCGCAATTTGTCGGATGGGTTGAACGGTCCCAATTTCGTTGTTGGCGTGCATGATGCTGACCAGACGCGTATTCGGCTGCAACGCGGCTTCGACATCAAATGGTGAAACCGTTCCGTGTTCGTCGCAACCGACGACGGTGACTTCACAACCAAGTTGCTCCAGAAGTTTCGCCGGTTGGCTGACCGCCGGATGTTCGATGGCCGAGATCACCAGATGCGGCGGTCGAGACTTTCGCGAAACGTTTCCCAGCAAACCACGCAACATAATTCCCTTGAGCGCGAAATTGTTGCTCTCGGTTCCTCCGCTGGTGAAAACAATTTCCTCCCGGTCACAGCCAAGCAACGAGGCAACCTTCGCCCGCGAATCTTCGATCGCTTCAGCGGCTGCTCGGCCCAGCGAGTGGTTGCTGGAAGGGTTCCCGTAGTGCCCAGAAAGAAACGGCTGCATCGCTTCCACCACACTGGGAGCAACGGGTGTGGTCGCGTTGTAGTCCAAGTAAATTTGTTGCACGGTTTGTTTTCCAAATTGATTGCGGCTGGCAGGCTGAGAGTTTATCGCGTTGGGTTGATTGAAAACAGACGAAAGTCAATCGATCCGGTCGAGCCCCAATTCGCTCCATTTCTTGCCGCCCTATCCGAGCCAATCGCCAAGGTATCGCCCGGTCAATGAGTGTTCGGTCGATGCGATTTGTTCAGGCGTCCCTTCCGCCACGACCTCTCCGCCACCCAACCCACCTTGAGGGCCTAGATCAATCACCCAATCCGCACATTTGATGACATCTAGGTTGTGCTCGACGACAACCAGCGTGTCGCCCTGATCAACCAGCGTCTGCATGACCGACAACAGCTGATTGATATCTTCAAAATGCAGGCCCGACGTTGGCTCGTCCATGACAAACAATGTTTTGTGATCGCCCCCTTCCGGAAGAGTTGCTTTTTTTGCCAAATGAGCCGCCAGCTTGATGCGCTGCAATTCACCACCGGACAGCGTGTTCGAAGCCTGCCCGAGTTTCAGATAACCAAGCCCGACATCCGCCAATGCCGCGAGCCGTTTCTTCACTTGGGAAAAACCATCGAATCGCATTAGTGCCTCGGCAACGGACAGGTCCAGCGTCTGAGCGATCGACAGGTCGGCAAAGCGAACTTGCAAGACAGCCTGATCGTACCGGCTGCCTCCGCACAACTCGCACGGTGCGAAAACGTCGGGCAGAAAGCTCATCTCAATCCGTCGTGTGCCCTGCCCTTTGCATTCCGGGCACCAGCCGGCTTTGGTGTTGAAACTGAACCGCGATTTTCCAAAGCCCAGTTGTTTCGCCCGTTTCGTCGCCACAAAAAGTTTTCTCAGTTCGTCCAAAATGCCAACGTACGTCGCAGGGCAACCGCGATTCGACCGTCCGATCGGCTGTTGATCTACAACGATCATTTGCTCAAAGTGAGAACTGACTTGGACGCGTTCGCAAGCTGCAACCGAGTGAGTCAACAAGCCAAGCTCACGGCGGACTGCTGGAACAAGCGTGTCGTTGACCAGCGTACTCTTTCCACTGCCGCTGACACCCGTCACGCAAGTAAATACATCGGCGGGAATGTCGATGCCGATTCCCTTCAAGTTATTCCCCGTCGCCCCGGTGATTGAAACGGCACATCGATCGGACGTACGGCGTGACTTGGGAACCGCGATCCGTTTGACTCCTGTCAGGTAGGCCCCCGTTAGGCTCTCCAAGTTTTCGCAGATCTGATCGATCGTCCCAACAGCCACGACCTCTCCGCCCGCGGAACCAGCTCCCGGCCCCATATCGATCACATGGTCGGCGGACCGAATCATTGCTTCGTCATGCTCGACCACGATCAGCGAATTTCCAGACTGCTGCAATTCGCGAATGATTTTGATCAGGCGATCGTTATCACTTTGGTGCAATCCTATCGAGGGCTCGTCCAGCACGAAGCAAACGTTTGTTAGCCCCGAACCGATCGATGTCGCCAGTCGGACTCGTTGGTGCTCGCCCCCCGACAGCGTGTCGGCCGATCGGCCCAGTGTCAGATAGCTGATACCAACGTTCTGAAGATACCCTAACCGAGACACGACTTCATCGATTAAAACTGGCGCAATCACTTGAGCATCGCCGCTGAACATCAGCGAACGGAAATATCGGATCGCTTCGCCAATCGGCAGATCAACAATCTGTCCCAAGTGTTTGTCGCCCAAGAAAACGGCTCGCGCCTGACGATTGAGCCGTGAGCCCTTGCACGTTGAGCAGGGAACTCGATCGATCATTTGCTCAAGCTGATCCAAGCGATCATCGTCCGATGAAGTGGCGAACTCGCGTTCCAGCAACGCCAGCAAACCGGGGGCTGCTTTGTCCATCGAATACAAAAACGTACTCCATGCCTCGGCGGAAAACTCAGACAACGCCTGTTGAACCGAGCCTCCGATGGTTTACAGAACGGGATTGAGCAAGCCAATCTGCCTTTTGATAGCCGCTTTGCTCAAGCCGCCCCATGCGACAATGGCCCCATCGGCGATTGACTTCGTTCGGTCACCAATGATCACGTCCGGATCGAACGCGATGGTTGATCCGACTCCGTCACAATCCTCACAGGCTCCGAACGGACTGTTGAAGCTGAACGTTCGGGGCGAAATCTCGGCATAGTGGATGTCACATCCGGCGCAAGCGTAGCGAGTGCTGTAAATTTTTTCCTGCCACGAGTCGCTGTCTTTATCTTTCGGTTCCAGCGAGCAGACAACAACGGTACCGTCTGCCAAGCGAATTGCATTTTCAAGTGCCTCCAGCAGACGATCCTCCACGCCTTCACGAACGATGATGCGGTCCGCGACCGCTTCGATGTCGTGCTGCTTGCCTGCTTCCAATTCGGGAACGGAGTCGATGTCGCAGACTACACCATCGACTCGTAATCGCACCAGCCGCTCGCGGCGAATCAGACGCAGCGTCTCCTGATGTTGTCCCTTCTGGCCGCTAACCATCGGCGCGAGAATCATCAGCTTGGTTCGTTCGGGCAAACTGAGTAACGCGTCGCGAATCTGAGTCGCAGTTTGCTGTTGAATCGGTTGCCCGCATCCGTAGCAACGGATCTGCCCAACACGAGCCATCAGCAACGTCAGGTAGTGATAGATTTCCGTGATAGTTCCAACAGTGCTGCGCCGATTTCTGCCGCGATAGTTCTGATCCACGCACAAGGTTGGTTGCAGCCCGTCCACCAGATCGACGTCGGCTCGTGGAAGCGAGCCGAGAAACTGGCGCGAGTGCAAAGAAAGCGTCTGCATAAACTGACGCTGGCCTTCGGCATAAATTGTGTCGAAAGCCAGCGAGCTTTTCCCGCTTCCGCTTCGCCCCGTAATCACAACCAGTTGGTCTCGCGGAATGTCAAGGTTCACGTTCTTCAGATTGTGCGTCCGAGCACCCACGATTCTGATGGCATCTGTCGACGAGCGCACCGGTTCGACCGTGTCGGTTCCAGATTCAAACATTCAGCTTTCATCCATTCAAACGAATCCCTAGCCACGCCAGATCAAGCCCGCGCCAACTATTTTCGGGTGCCTGTCAACGTCAGAATCAGGCTTCGGTTTCCACCGCGGTTCCGATGTTCGCACAGATAAATACCCTGCCACGTTCCCAGTGCCAGCCGCCCGTCGCGAACGGGAATCGTCAGACTTGCTCCAAAAAGTGATGCCTTCACATGAGCCGGCATGTCGTCGGGGCCCTCGCAAGTATGGATAAATGGCGAAGAATCGGGGCACAGTCGGTTGGCGGCGGTCTCCATGTCGACTCGAACATCCGGATCGGCGTTTTCGTTCAGCGTCAAACTGGCCGACGTGTGCTGGATGAACACCTGGAGCCAACCCATTCGAAAACTCGAAAGTTCGGGGAGCCCTTCCTCCACCATTCGCGTCACCAGGTGAAACCCTCGGTCGAATTCCGGAAGAACAAGCCGGTGTTGAATCCATTCGGTCATTGGAGAAGCTCCGCTGGTGCCTTGTCACGTCTAAAAGTTCGGTTTTGCCGACTACTTGCCCAACCGCCGATCAGTCGATTGCTCTTGGCCAACATGGATCATTAACCGTCGCAAAGCACAAGTGAATCTGTCTGATCGCAAGAGAACGGGAGTGCACGTTGACTGATCGTAGCGACAGGGCGAGCCGACGGCGAGCCAGTTTGGGCAGCGTTTCGACGCGTTTCCGGGAACGCAATGTCGTTTCTGTTGAAAATTTACGACAAAGGCCCACATTTCCGATCATCTTCCGTCACTGTTCGGGATCCCGTATCCGTCAATCTTCGACAAGACCGCAGAGTCAACCGGAAGATCAGATTGTGACCTTTAATGTGACTCCGAGGTGGAACCAAAACACCTTAACGATTCAGAAGATCGTTCTGGTCCCTCTGCTTGACCGCGACAGAACAATTCAAGGGAACTTGTAAGGATGCCGTTTGCACTACGACTAAATTCTATGTTGGGAAATCGTAAATAATTTTCTTGACTTGGGTCTTGCGACACTGATAATACATCCATCACCGACGAGCAAAGGATGTCGCTCGTTTTAAGACATGGACGTTGTTCGAATTTTGGATTGAGTCTACCCCGCAGCCGGTTTGAAGATTGCTTCACGAATTTCCCGTGATACTCAGCTGACTTCGTTGTCACGCGAGCTTAACGGCTGATCGCAAGGGCTTTCAGACTCTCCAACTTCCCAGTTTTCTGACGATAGGATTTTTCCATGTCGACGCGTAAAAAGATCAAGAACGTTTTCGAAGCCATTCTGGAGTACGGCCACGATGAAGATTTCGTGCCGAACGAAGGAGAAGGTTTTATTGCAACCGATGCTCCTGCCGGTTCCGAAGAGAAGATTGAAGCTCTTCGCCAGCGAGTACTTTCGGGCGAGCCGCTTTGGCACGGCGACGACCGCAAGGATTACTCGGGCCTGACCGGTGCTGTCCGTCCTCGCGAGTAAACGCGACCGACGCTCAGAATAATGACGAA
>CALFWL010000101.1 GCA_937928215.1 uncultured Pirellulaceae bacterium
TCTGCCTTCGCGAAGAGCAGATGTAACCCGACGCGTCCAACGACCGGACGTTAAACAATCGGTTTTCCCATCGTGGAACAACCACTCAACCGCACGATTCTGTGATCTCACCTTCACCGTTATCGTGCGGTTTTTTCGTGCTCGCAACAAGATCGAACACAAAAGTCATGCTGGCAAAGAATACCGATTTTTTCAGTTTTGATTTTTACGAACTCTTTTTATCGAGCTTTCGTACTACCGGCGGCAAGGATGCGACGAGCAACTCTTTCCGGCCAAGTTTCGCCGATCGTTGTGATCGGATAACAAGTCGGTATCTCCATGGGTTGTGCGGATCACGCGGGCGAAAACCATTTTGGTTTTTTTGACTGCAGCAAAACCATGATCTATTTTTTACCGGTCTGGTTGTTAAAAATTCGTAAGGCGTTTTGTCTTGCGGTCACAGACTGGTTCCTGATCTGACCGACTTCCGCTGTACTGCCTCGCTCCAAACTTTTGTGGCGGTGCTGCCTGGGATTCGGTCCTCCCCATAGGATGGCAGCTTTATGGAAATGCAAACACGGATGAGCCGACCCCACTCTCCCAGTTCTTGCCGCAAGACACTTCGACATTGGACGACTCGCTGGTTCACGATCACGTTGACTCTGTTCGGAGTCACTTTGGTCAGCCTGATATCGAACTCACAGGCCTTCGCTGACTCAGCAACGACCGGCGCATCTGCGGGCGACGCGCAAGCAGTTATCCAGGAAGGCCTGACATTCGAGAAAGAACGTCGCTGGGGAGACGCCCTCAGTTTGTATCAGAAGGGTCTCCGCGAGTTTCCAGGCGATGCTCGCTTGAAGCAGCGCCGCGCGATCGCGAGGATCCACTTCGACATGGACCGTCGTTATTCGGACACCAGCTTCGTTCGCACAATTCGTGAAACCGATGGCAACACCGCACTGAACGTGTACGCTGAAGTTCTGTTGAAAATCCAGTCGTACTACGTTGACGAACCCGATTGGGCCGAATTGGCCAGTTACGGTCTAACATCTGTCGAAGTTGGAATGATGTCGCCCGAGTTTCGACGGATCAATCTGCCTGATGTGACAACCAAACAAGTTCGATCCGCCATCGTCAATGTTCGTCAACAACTGGAAACGACAACCGTCGACAACCGTCACGATGCCTATCTTGTTGCCGCGAAAACCGCTCAATCTCTCAAACAGACGTTGGGCCTGAGCACTCAGGGAACGGTTTACGAATTCGTTTGTGGAGCCATTTCCGCACTCGATCCTTACTCCGCGTTCATGTCCAGCAATCAGTACAGCGAAACCATGTCGCAGATCGAAGGAAACTTTGTCGGCTTGGGGGTTGAACTGCGGACTCATGCGGCGCACCTTGAAATCGTGTCCGTGATCCCCGGCGGCTCGGCCAGCATTGGTGGAATCGTCGCCGGCGACAGAATCACATCCGTCGATCGCCAGTCGGTTGCCGAAATCGGTAGCGAACGCGCCGCGGACTTGATGCGAGGCGTCGAGGGCTCGTTCGTGAAGCTGGTTGTCGATCGAGGCCAGGGGCCTCAAGCGATTACGCTCGAACGACGCCGTGTTGAGATTCCCAGCGTGGACCAAGTCGGCATCGTCGATGCGGACACGGGTGTGGGTTACATTCGTCTGACCAATTTCCAGAAGACCACAGCCCGCGATTTTGACGCGGCCATGTGGAAACTGCACCGCGAGGGAATGCGTTCTTTAATCGTTGATGTCCGGGGAAACCCCGGTGGTCTACTGTCTGCCTCGGTCGAAGTAGCCGATCGTTTTGTCGATAACGGTGTGATCGTTTCAACCAAAGGCCGCAATCCAATGGAAGACTACACGCATCGAGCCAATATTTCGAGCACGTGGCGAGTTCCTCTGGTCGTGCTTGTCGATGAAAACTCAGCCAGCGCCAGCGAAATCTTTGCCGCCGCCATTCGCGATCACCATCGAGGCACAATCGTTGGTCATCGCAGCTACGGCAAGGGAAGCGTGCAAGGAATTTTCCCGCTGAACGTTTCGGGTGGTGGCGTACGTTTGACCACTGCACGGTTTTACTCACCGACCGGTAAAGCGATTAGTCAGGTTGGTGTGAAAGCTGACGTGCTGGTCCATCAAACGGCTCGCGTGGGTGCTGACAACCACTCCCTTGAGGATAGCGATATTGGCATGAGAGTCGGGATCAAGACGGCTCGCCTCGCTGCTGAGAAACGCAATGCCGCGAGGCGTCAAACCGCTTCGTCAAAGCAAAGCCGCTCGTTCGAACGCCCCGCGATTGCCGGTCGTTGAAATACGAAACTCAAGAATGTTAACCAACCGAGAAAGCTGGCATCACGCCGGCTTTTTTTGTTTCTTGAAGCCGGGGGCATCAAGTCAACTTTCGGGACGCGGTTTTGCAAGGCTCGGGGGGTTCGAAGCCAGTTTGGTGGAGCTGTGACCGTCACCAAGTGCCTCAGTCGACAATTGCCCAGAAATCGCTAACATCTTCTGGGAAATCTCTCAAACTACCCGTTCGATCCATTCAGCTCGATCAAGATACGCCATGGACGAGTTCGCACCGTTTACTTCCAAACTGAATCGCCCAATTGAATCCAAAAACGTTGAATTTCAACGTCTGGGACGGCTCAAGCACATCATCAACGCGGCTCAACTGACACCCGAACTGCTGCAAACGCTCTGCCGGACCGCTGACACGATTCGACGGCTGGCAAAACATCGCAGCGGCAACGACGCTTTAAGAAACCTGCTCTCCGACAAACGAGCGATGCTCTATTTTACTCAGCCATCCACTCGGACTTTCCTTTCCTTCATGGCTGCCTGTCAGATTCTGGGACTGACGTGCAACGAAGTGCGTGACCCCAAGACTTCGTCGGAAGTCAAACGCGAATCGAGAATGGATTCGATTCGTATGTTCAGCAGTTATTTCGACATCATCATCATGCGTTCGCTGGCCAAAGACTTTGCGGAATGCTGCGCGTATTTGATGAATCGGCTAGAAGAACAGGAAAAACGATCGGTCCCCGTCATCAATGCGGGCTCCGGCAGCGACGAACATCCGACTCAGGCTTTGCTGGATTATTACACGATCGACCGAAGCTTCGACTTCGATGAACGGACAGATGGAGTCGAATCACGTTTGCCAGACCTGAAAGCAGATTACCCGGATCTCATTTCAGGCGTTGGTCACAAAACCTACGCGTTTTGCGGAGACATCGGACGAGGCCGAACGGTTCGCTCGCTCGCCCGTGTGTTGTCTCAGTTTCCCGGCACCAGCATGTTCTTTGTTTCGCCCGATCACGAAGCGTTAAAACTGGACAACGACCTGCGGCAAGAGTTGATCCGACAAGGCGTTTCGGTACAAGAATTCGATACGCTGGAGGCGGATGTGAATGGTCGCCCGTTGATCGAACAGATCGATTGCCTGTACATGACTCGGATTCAACGCGAACACAATTCTGAGTCTACAGAATCTGAATTGCAACAATTGGACCTTGAGCCCTTTCGCTTGACGGTCGATCGAGTCAACCGGGTGAAGTCGTACGCTCCGATCCTGCATCCCTTCCCACGAGACAGTGTCGTCGGCGAGATTCCAGTCGAAGTCGACAGCGATCCTCGAGCGATGTACTTTCGTCAGGCTCGCAACGGGATGTGGGTTCGAGCCGCGTTGCTGGTTCACCTGTTTGACGTCGCAGATCGCCTGCACGAAGCGGAAGTTGGCCTGCTTCGATCGTGATCTGAGGAGAAATTCTCAAGCCCGTCCCAACAGATACACGCGTCCAGCCGGCTGGTTTCGGGCGACCGAGCAACCTCTTCCGACTAACATCTTATCAAGATTCGAATGGCCAGCCGTGCGGATTCGACACGGCTTGATTGATCCGAGAAGTACCGTTTCCAAGATCGGCCAAGTGGAACTCACCGGCAAACGAACGCGATCTGCGTCGCAGAGTCTGATTAGGCAAATTCAGGCCCCATTTCCGGCCGTGGCGGTTATGCTGCTTGTTCGTCGCGAATTCCGACCGTTCCGGTTCTAGCGGCTCATTCCGCGATCACCCGGGACCGATGAAGACTAAACGCGTGTCCTCCGACACTGTTGAAACCACTTGGGACGCCCGATCCATGCAAACGCGTTCACCAGAACGAAGATGCCACCCGATTTCCGGGAACCAAGTGGATTTACGGCTTCGGTTAAGTATAATTCGTGTAATTCACAAGCTTGCCGATCACGCAGGCCGTGCAATTGGCGTACTTTAGCTATTTCAACGCTCTTTGGTCTGATGATCATTGCGTTCCACATGGTTCGCGTTAGGGCGTCGCTCGGTCGAGCGTCGTTGAAAACCGTTTTGTTTGCCGATCTTCGGACGGCTTTTTTCGAGGTGCTGTGATGAAGTGGATGGGCCAAACGCTGACGCTGTTGATTCTGATCATGAGCATCTGCTTTTTCGTGATCGCAATCATGGTGGGTGCCACGCACCGTAACTGGAAAGAAGCCGCCAAAGAAGCGAATCAGATCGCGTCTTCTGCTCAGGCGCGGCTGAACGAGGCGAAAAGCCAGACCACCGAAAAGCAAAAGCTGCTGGCCGCGGAGAAGTTCTCCCGAGCGATGCAGATTGCTCAGTTGGAATCGCAGCTCAAACGGGCCAACGAAGAGTATCGATCAAAGGAAGAGCAACTTCGCAAAGAGTCTGAACTCAGCCAGCAATTGGTTTCGCAACTGGAACAGGCAGAAAAACGATTGGCTCAACAAGACCAGGAAGTCGCCTCGCTTAAGCTGAACAATGACAAACTGGTCGACGAAATTGCCGACAAGTTTGCGATGGTTCAAAACCTGACCAACCAGCAGTTTGAATTGAGCAATCGCTTGGAATCCGTCGAGCAACTGAACAATGACTTGAACGAGAACCTTGCGATCAAAGAACGCATCATGAAAGCGAACGGGCTGACCGATTCCGACTTCACCGACGATATCACACCTCCGATTGATGCTTTTATCGTCAAAGTGAACGATCGCGGCGATGCGATCGGCATCAGCGCCGGCACGGATGATGGCTTGCGAGTCGGGCATGAGTTCGATATCTATCGGGGTGATCGCTACGTCGGCAAAGCTAGAATCACTCGTGTCGATCATGACGTAAGCGTTGGTCGCACCATCAAAGATTTCATGAAAGACCGCGTTCGAGAGGGAGATCATGTCACAAGTAAGTTCTGATTTTGACGAACCGCTGCTTGACGATGATGACCTAGTCGTTGACAGCGGCGGATTCGGCGAGAGCGATTTCGGGGACAGCAGTTTTGGCGATGGCCTCGACGCTCAGGGATTGGGCGACGAACAAGGCTGGGACGACGTGGATGCAACGGCGGGCGTCGCATCGAAACAGGCTGCCGTCAAGAAACAGGGTTTCAGCATTTACACCGTGATGCTGATCATGTCCTTTGTGTTTCTGACGGTGGCAGCCATTTTGATTTTTATGGAACTCGGGCGGTTGAAGTCGTAGTCGCGTAGGATCGGCCTGACCATCGATGGCATGTTTGATCGCAACATGTCAGTCGAAACTGCCATCATCAAAAATAAACACGACACTAAATTCACGGCGATCCTAATTCGATCTCGGACCTATTCGGCTATGGCAGACTCAGAATCGTTTTTTGACGACGATGACCTCATCGACGACAGCTTCCCAGGCGCTCCGTCGGAGGAATTGCTGCGCGATTCGGTGGGGTCGTTCGGGGAACTCGATGACGTACAGGGATTAGATGCCGACACGCCCGATGCGGCGATGTCTCAAGAAGAACTGATCGCCAAGGCTCAGAAAGACGCGGACACCGAAGACGACCAAATATCTAGCGACTCCGATGCTTCCGAAGAGACAATTGCCGCTGCAACCGCCGGGAAAAAGAAAGGCCGCTTCAATTTCGGATCCTTCGACACCAGTGAGATCACAATTTTCGATGCAGTCCTGTTGATCTCTTTGTTGTTCATTTCGCTGGCAACCATCATGCTGTTCTTCGAGCTACGCCAGTTCGGCAATTTTCCGTTCGACGGTTTTCCGTGGCGAACCGATAAGCTGTAGGCTGTTGGTCATCAGCCTTCTGATCGCTGGTCCCTCGATGGCCCAGCAAGTCAGCGGCTCGTGCGAGCGTCAGAGTTTTCCAGCCGATCAGCTTGCCGAATTACCCGAAGCTGTCGGACTACCTGAAGCGGGTGGACTGGACTGGCAGACAGACTGCCAGGGGCAAACGAGGCCGTATCCCTGACCGCGACAAGCCGATTTTGAAACGGCTGGGCGTCAGCCGTGAGATCTGGTGCGACCTGGTGAAAGACGTTGGGCGTTTGTTCGGCCGAAGCAGGAAGCGGAAGGCTCCGTCCGCACCTCGTTCATCGCAACCACCGCCGGGAGGGGAAGGCTCCGTCCGCACCTCGTTCATCTGCAAACCGCTTGAACTGTTTCCACCGGGCAGAACATTCCCAAACAGGGCAAGCGAGCCATATTCGCTTGCAGATTGATGGTGCGAAAGTTACTTCACATGGCGGCATAGATTTCAACACGATAAAAACCTGGGACTCAAGCCGCTCTACCAGCACTTGCTCATTAAAGGCAAGCCAAAGAAAGTCGCACTCGTTGCTGTCATGCGCAAGCTACTCGTCACACTCAACACCATGATCAAGAACAAAGAATCATGGACGAAACCGAGCGAGTCAAATCTCGCCGGATGATTGGTCTGAGCCAGCCGATCGCCCCGTCTTTAAGTGGACTGTACTGCAAGACCAAGCAGCGAAGTTCATCTTCGCCATATTGACTTTTCGGTACTTGTGTTCGGCGACAACTATTTGTTCCCTTTAGCGACAATTAGAATTACCGGTTTTAAATTCGCAGACTTTTCCCATTAGCTGCTGTTCCTTCATTGGAGCTGACGCTTTTACGCCATCCCTTGATGAATTTCGGCGGCGTTTTTCTTCGCGCAGCCGGAGGCAAGCGAAAAAAAACGCCGCCGAAATTTTTGCACTAACCAAACGCAGGCGCCGCTGAAGCCTCTGCTTGCTCCTTACCCTGCTTGGCGGTCGCCAGACGATAGCTCGGTAGATTCAACTCCAAGATCACGCTGTGATGAACCAAGCGATCGATCGCCGCCGCAGTCGTCATCGGATCCTTGAAGATCACCTCCCATTTGCTGAACGGTAGATTGCTCGTCAGCATCACGCTGCCACGCTCGTAACGATCCGCCAACAGCGTAAACAATACCTCCATCTCCTCGCGGCTCTGCTGCACGTAACCAATGTCGTCGATCACCAACACCTCGAAACGACTCAGCTTCTTCAGCACGCGACTCAATTTCAAATCACGCTTGGCGATCAACAGCTCTTGAACCAACAAGCTACACGGCTGATAGTAAACGCGACGCCCCTGCTGAATCATTTCCTGCGCGATCGCACAAAGTAAATGAGTCTTGCCCGATCCGGGATTACCAAACGCCAGCACGTTTTCACAGCGATCCACGAACCCGCCTTCGAGCAAACTCTGAACCTGGCGTTTCAACTTCGCCGAAAGACGCTTCATCGCAAAACTCTCAAACGTCTTCTCGCTCGGCAATCGAGACTGGCGCTGAAGCGTCACGATTCGGTTCGCCCGCCGAGTCTGACATTCCTGGCTAACGAGTTCCCAAAGAAACTGCTCGTAGCTCAGCGACTCTTGCTGTGCCCGTTGAGCCGCATCTTCGTAGTGCTCTCGGAACGATGGCAAACGAAGTTCCTTCAACTGTTGCGACAAGTTCTGATTGATGCTCGACGAATTCGACTTCTTGGTTGCGGTTGACTTCCGTGTCATGCCGATCTCCTGATTGAGGTAAAGTAATAATGCTTCAAGTGATTAAGTTAAGGAAAGAGACTGAGCGCGGACGTTGCTCGACGTTACATCCAGCGGATACTCGAGCGGCGGTTCCTCCAGCGGATTTCTCAACAGCGAATCAAACGCCGAAAGATCGATCTCACTGACCACGACGTCGCGTGGCGGAGGAATTTCGTTTGTTCGCTTCACCGCTTGCTGGACGAACTCAAGCGTCAGCGGGCCATCAATTTCCAGCCATGAAGTCAGCGCGAGGTCGACCAGCGTCTCGCTTTCACGAGCCGCCAACAGCAGGATTTGCAAGTAGATCTTCACGGCCAGCAATGGCGAGTGTTGCTCATTTAGCCCGTCAAACGCCATGCGAAATCGGCTGTTGGGGTACAAGTCGTCTCGATAACGATAGTCGTTGAAGGCGCCCGGTTTGCGAACCAACCAGTCGATCACGTGCCGATAATTAACGTCGTGTTTGCCGCGACCACGAAGCCGTTGGAGCGTTTCGATTTTCTTTTGCGCGTACCAAACTTCAAGCGTGTCGGCAAAGATTCGAACCTCGACTTGTTCACCAATCAGCCGGCTGTGAACCGAGTACGCGTTGCCTTGCACGCGAATCAAACTGCCTCGATTGACGCGGACCAGGAGCTTGGTGAAGCTCTCGAGCCGCAGTACAGACAAGGGGTTCATCGCTTGTTGCTCTTGGGCGAAACGTGCACTGCGGCCAGCGTTGCGAAGTGCGACTTGTTGTTTCACGAACGTCATGTAAGCCGCAGTGTTTTCAAAGTCGTGCGATCCACGTAGCATGAGGGCTTGCTCGATTGCTTTCTTCAAATGACCGTGAGACGATTCCGCATCGCCGTTTTCGTTGGCGCGGCGTGGATTGATCTTCTCCATCACGACATCGTAGTGGTTCATCAGGCCTTGATAGCGAGCCGTAAAGTCACGTGACTCACTGAGATTATTTACCGCTGCACTGAGCCGATCGGTGCGATGACGAATCGGTGTCATGCCAAGTTCAGAGATGGCGTTTTGAAAGCCGTTGCTGAGCGATTGGAAGCTTTCGGAATAGCACAGCGTGACCGATTCCCAATTGGAATAGGTCAGCACAAAGTGATACAGCATGTGATCGAAGGCTTGTCCATTGATCGTGACGCCGAGGCTTCCCATGCGTGTGAAGTCGGAGGCACAGAGATCACCCGGATGGTGAACTTGATCGAAGAAGACTTCTTTGGCGGGGCCGGAAGTTGCTCGCCACTGTTTGATTCGCCGCTGGAGGGTGCGGAGCTGGCCGTCTTGGAATTTGTTTGGCTGTCGCCGCTGGAGCGATTGAAAGATGGTCTTGGCTTGGAGGCCTGGGGTGGTTTCGAGTTGCTCTTGGATTTCGGGCCAA
>CALFWL010000102.1 GCA_937928215.1 uncultured Pirellulaceae bacterium
CAGCGTGTCTGGGGCAATCGCCCAACCGGCTGGAATGATTGATTCGATAAGGCGGAATGATGAGTGTGGCAATGTCCGTATAGACCACGTTGATGATGGGTATCGCGACTTTTCTACTTTTTACCCGGCAAACCATGCCACCTAACATAAACTGATCGCCTGGGACGCTAAAGTAAAGTGCAACATGCACTGGAATTGGATGAGTAACTTGATGAATATTCGCAGGAACCTCTTTTGTTTGTCGATCGTTGCGGCGTGCGTTTGTTGGACTCAAACCGAGTCACTGGCTCAGGCATCCTGGTCGCTCAAGGACAGCAACAGCTTCACTCCGAAGGCCCCAAAACCGCTGCGACCCCAGTTGTCCGCTTCCGCCAACGATTCCGCGTCCTCCAACGATCAAACGGCATCCGTTGCGTCCTCACCAACGAAATCAACTCGGCTTCCGGTTAACGGCAGACGATCTTTTCAATCGGCCAGTTCTACTTCGAATTCGGACAGCAGCGGGAAGTCAGTCGATCTGGACACTTGCATCGTCAGCTTTATTGAAGACGTGGAATTACCCGCGCAAGAAAGTGGCGTACTGCGTTCGATGCTGGTCAAGGAAGGAGAGTCCTTCAAGAGCAACCAAAGTATTGCTCAGATCGACGACCAACTGTTTCGGCAGATGCTCCGGCAAGCTCAAATGCAACGCGACATGGCGATGAAACGAGCGACAGACATGACGTCTATCCGAGCCGGACGGTACAAAGCCAAACTGGCATCCAGTGAGGCTGAAAAAGCTCGCAAGTTGCTCGCGAAAGGTTCGAAGTCGGAATCCGAGTACAAACGTGCTCGGTATTCGCAACAGGTTGCACAGGAAGAATTGATCGCGGCCGAGAACGAACGAGAAATGGCCGGGCATGAAGCACAGCTGGAAGAAGCGAAGGTCGAGGAAGTCAAAGTCCGCATTCGTCGTCACGCGATCCGCACGAACTTTGACGGCTACGTCATCAAAAAGTTCCGCGACGCGGGCGAGTGGGTCCAGGCCGGCGAAAAGGTGCTTCGCGTCGCTCGAATGGATCGGCTATACGTGCAGGGGAATATCAGCAGCAAGGATTTCAACCCTTTCGAAGTGGCCGACAAACCCGTTACCGTCACCCTGCAATTGGCTCGCGGCAAGCAGGCGACGTTCAAAGGAACCATCGTCAGCATTGGCTTAGAAAAGCAAGGCAGTGACTTGTTCATGGTCAAAGCTGAAGTTGACAATCGGCCTGAAGCAGGCTTTTGGACCTTGTTGCCCGGCAGCCAAGTCAAAATGCGAATCCACTTGGACAGACAACCGACAAGTTCGTTAGGCACGGCGAACATATCGCCAGCCAGCACTCGAAAGTAACGGTCATCCGCTCATGCTTGACGTGCCACACTGAATCGAGATTCACTGTCGCACATCGATCCACGCAAAAGGATTTCCCGCTTCGTCGATTCGGACCTCGATGTCCATCGGCGGGTCGGATTGCCGAAGCAGTTTTCCAAAAGTAACCATATAGGTCACTTGCTTGCGCGAGAATGAAACCTCCGTCTGATCCAGATCGATACCACGATTCCTAATGGCCGCACGGTCGTACAGAATCTGGGCACCACAACGATTTGCCACCGCCGCCAATGCATTGCTCAATGGAAAACGCTCGATGCGAATATCTTGCCGTTGAAACAACCGTGGCTCCAATGCTACGGGTGCCTTTTCACTTGGCCAGCCGATTGGCCACACCTCGTTTGCCGTACCGACATCGACGATGTGAATCTCAATCGCGCCGCCCGGCGGTCGACGCGGCACAAGACCAACGCCACATTCTTGCAAGATGCTCGCCAACGCAGTTCCAACCGTCAATCCTTTCCGCTCGTCCAGCAAGGCTTTGCCTTTCGCCAGTCGGGCTTTCACATCCGTGTCCATCTGCACCGACAGTCGAGCTTCAACCATCAGGGTTTGAATCGCGTCGATTGGCGCAAGCTCAATCGTGGTGCTCGTTACCTCGCGGGCGAGCATTTCGTGCACTTCCTTGAGCTGTTCCGTGGTCAATCCAAACGCTTTTTTTTCCGCAAACGCAACGTCGGCTTTGTCGTCTCGAAGCCGCTGAAGGTACTCCCTGATTCGGGCGGAGTCAGAACGAGTAAACCGCTTACCCGGCAGCAACAATTGCCCGTTTTGCAGGACACCTTTGACAGAAACGATCGTCGATCCTCCGAACTCTTCTTCATTGATCGATGGTCGGGCACTCGCGCGGAAAACGGAAGACACTCGGTCCGCGCCAACATCAGCAAGCACTTGCAGCCACTTTTGCTGATCCCCGGCCTGGCTCCTTGGACCGGCCAAGACCGTCAATTCAACAATTCGAGATTGAGCATCAAGCCGAGCGCAGGACAAAGAAACCAAGCAAATCAGTAGTGTTTGTCTGAACGTAAACAAAACTCACTCAGGATAGACGACAATAGACGGTAGACGGACAACCGGCCGATGCGCTTGGTCACGGGGTGAACTTAGCGCTCGCGAAAGAATGACCTGCGGATTTGATTTCATTTCGTTCGGGTCAAATCGGCGCTGAATCATGTTCGTCCGGCAACTGATTGATTCGCGAGTGCTTAATCCGTGATGCCGTACCGCCCAATGCAATAGATGGCGTTGAACAGGTCGCGAACGCCGATTTTCTTGCCTTCGGAATACCCGCGGCTGTTGTAGGAAATGGGAACTTCCACGAACCGATATCCTCGGCGGGCCAGCTTGGCAGTCAATTCCGGTTCGATGCCGAATCGATCCTGAGTAATTTGCAGACCTTCCAACACCTCGCGGTTGAATGCTTTGTAACAGGTTTCCATGTCTGTCAGCTTCAATCCACTGAACAGATTGGACGCGCCGGTCAGAACCGCATTCCCCGCGCGATGGATCCACGATTCATCCTGCTGGTCTTCACCAATGAACCGCGAGCCATACACGATGTCCGCGTCACCTTTGATCAAAGGCTGAATCAGTCGCGGGATATCGCGCGGATCGTATTCGAGATCGGCATCCTGAATCACGATAAAGTCACCCGTCGCATGCTCGAACCCGGTTCGCAAGGCAGCTCCCTTGCCGGCGTTTTGTTCTTTCAAAATTAATTTGACGGATGACAGACCTTCCAGTTTCTTGAGCAAATCACGTGTTCCGTCGGTACTGCAATCGTCCACAATCACCAACTGAGTGTTCAGCGGCAAAGAAGTTACTCGGCTGATCACGCGAGCAATCGTGTTCTCCTCGTTGTAAACGGGGATCACTACGGACAGCAGGCAACTCTGTGCGGTCGCTTTCGCATCATCAGGTAGCGAATTCCGATAAGCACTCAATTCGGACTGGACCAAATCTGAGCAACTTTCCAATCGAGCGATGATCTCATCGGTTTCGTTAGCGACCACCGATGCAACTGGCTTTGCTGGTTCGACGAACGCGGACGCAACAAATGGAATCTGGATCGGCAGTTCGCTTGAGCTGGATTTTTGATTCTGCACAGAGACCTCTGCAACGGTTGATTTCGATCTGTTGAAGTTTGCCGCTCGACCCGAAATTTTCGATGTACTTCCCGGACGAGACTGACTCTCGTTTTGTATCGTCATAACAGGCGACAGGCTTCAAAGCCATCAATCTGCCTTCCAAATCCTATCGAACGCATCCAATTGGAACCGCGAATGGCTCTTACAGGCAATAGTAAGAACACCGCATAATTTTTGACACCGCATAATTTTTGGCAAGTCAACCAAAGGGCGAAAACGGCTACGAGTTTCATTCTGGTTGTGGCGTACAGGCTTCCGCATGGTCAAGTATGACGATTATTCCGGCCAGCAATCTTCCGTTAAGCATGCCAATTGTCACGAGAGAATGGGCCATCCGAAGGGACAAGAAATTTGATGAAAATTCTTCCAAGCCGCTGATATAGAAGATTTCACCGGTGTATCTTGCCGCTAACCGGCGACTCATGCTTCGCTGGATGGAAACTTAAAATGTTAGACGGATACATTAGATAGACGCGACACCGTTTCGAAACTTGCTCTAAAAACTTGCTTTATATTGAGAGTCGTAAAAAAAGCCGCCACTCCAGAGAATGACGGCGATCGTTTTTTTGATGTGATTGCCTTGGGTGGCAAACAGCGGAACTTAGTCCCAATCCAGCTTTCCGCCAGTCTGGTACTCGGTAACGCGAGTTTCGAAGAAATTCTTTTCCTTTGCCAAGTCCATTGTTTCGCTCATCCACGGAAACGGGTTTTGGCTGTTGTACTGAACCGGCAATCCAATTCGCTCAAGGCGGCGATCAGCAATATGCTGAACATAGTCGCGGAACAGATCGGCGTTCAAGCCCAACACTCCCGTCGGAAGGCAATCTTTTGCGTATTCAATTTCAAGCTCCACGGACTCACGAATGCGATCGACCATCTTCTGCTGAAACTCGTCTGTCCACAGATGAGGGTTCTCGGCTTTGATCCCGTTGATCAAATCGATTCCGAAGTTCAAGTGAATCGATTCGTCACGCAGAATGTATTGGAACTGTTCGCCAATCCCCTTCATCAGGTTTCGGCGATGGAATGACAGAATCATCACAAAACCGGTGTAGAAGAAGATCCCTTCCATGATCAGGTAGAAGCCGATCAGGTTCTTCAGTAGCGCCTGAGCACCTTCGAACGTTTCGGTTGTGAAATCGGGGTCGAGAACTTCTTTGGTCAACTCCATTTCAAACGCATCCTTGCGAGCGATCGCAGGGACTTCGTTGTACATGTTGAAGACTTCGCCTTCGTCCAATCCCAAGCTTTCGACCACGTACAGAAACGTATGAGAGTGAACGGCTTCTTCAAATGCTTGACGCAGCAGGTACTGCCGGCATTCTGCATTAGTGATGTGTTTGAAGATCGCCAACACCAGATTGTTTCCGACCAAACTTTCGGCGGTCGAGAAGAAACCCAAGTTTCGCATGATCACGTGACGCTCGGCAGCTGAAAGCTGATCCGACTTCCAGATCTCGATGTCCTTGTTCATGGGGACTTCGGTCGGCATCCAATGGTTGGCACAACCGTTGTCGTAGTGTTCCCACGCCCATTTATATTTCAGTGGCATCAACTGATTAACATCCACCTGATGGCAGTTGATCAGTCTCTTCTCACTGGCGTCAATCCGATCCACTTTTTCGGATGTCACGTCAGCAGTTTCTGTCTCACGAATATCAGTCGCCATACTCTCAGACTCCATGCATTAGAGATTTGGATAGTCGAATAAGTTTACGGTCGTCAGACCGCACAAGGTTGTTCCGGACAACGGTTGAGCCAGATTGAAAATTCGTATTCCGATTAGTTTCGATGAACCGAGACCAAATCGTCGGATCCTCTAACTCAATTCCGTTGACGCGTTGCGCTGCTCTGACAAAAAAACAACGCAGGTTAACAGGAAAGCGTTTCGCTTTCGTTATTCTCAATCGCTCACTGGCAAGCTTCGCAGTCAGGGTTATCAATGCTGCATTGCTGAACTTCCGGTTGACGTTCGACAATGACATCCGCGGAAGAACTCGCGTTCTTCATCCAGCGTGGTTGTAGACCGAACTTATTGATATCGACCGTGGATTTTTCCACTTGCGTGGCTCCCAGCGATCGCAGGTAATAAGTCGTTTTTAACCCGGCAGTCCAAGCATAGCGATACATTTCGTCGAGCTTCCGGCCACTCGGTTGCCCCAGATACAGGTTCAACGACTGGCCCATGTCGATCCATTTTTGACGACGACTGGCACATCGGATGATCCACTTGGGCTCGATCTCAAACGCGGTCGCGTAACGCCCCTTGATGTCATCGGGCAATCCCGGAATTTCTCCCAACGCTCCGTCGTAGTACTTGATCGCTTCAAGTAAATCTTCGCACCACAGACCGCGTTCTTTCAACTCAGTAACCAAGCTAATGTTGACCTGCACAAATTCGCCCGACAAATTGCTTTTGACAAACAAGTGCTTGTAGGTCGGCTCGATTGACTGGGTCACACCAATGATGGTCGAAATGGTTGCGGTTGGAGCAATCGCCATGATGTTGCTGTTGCGAACACCGTGTTGCGAAACTTGGGCTCGCACCTTGTCCCAATCGAGCGTTGTCGACTGATCCATCTCGATTTCCATGCCGCGTTCGTCTTGCAGCAATTGAACAGTATCGATCGGCAACAAGCCGCGATCCCATTTCGAGCCTTCGTAAGATGAATACGTTCCTCGCTCTTCCGCCAAGCGACTTGAGGCCATGATGGCGTACCATGAAATTGCCTCCATCGAGCGATCGGCAAACTCAACGGCTTCTTCGCTGGCGTAACTAATCCCGCAAGCCGA
Source organism: uncultured Pirellulaceae bacterium (assembly GCA_937928215.1). Taxonomy (GTDB): domain Bacteria; phylum Planctomycetota; class Planctomycetia; order Pirellulales; family Pirellulaceae; genus Mariniblastus. The sequence continues at coordinate 6,352 of CALFWL010000102.1, forward strand.
AAGTGCATCCTGAAAGCCCATCAGCCCCAAGCCAACCGGGCGATGACGCTGGTTCGCATTTTTCGCTTCCGGAGTCGGATAGAAGTTGATATCAATCACGTTATCCAGCATCCGGACGGCAGTGTTGATCGTTTCTTCCAACTTCTTGTGATCGAGCTTGCCGTCAGCAATGTGGTTTCGCATGTTAATCGAACCCAGATTACAAACCGCCGTCTCATCCTTGGACGTGTTGAGCAAAATTTCCGTGCACAGGTTGCTACTGTGAACCACGCCTTGGTGATCCTGCGGAGACCGAACATTCGATGGATCCTTGAACGTGATCCAAGGATGGCCCGTTTCGAAAACCCGCGTTAACATCTTTCGCCATAAATCAACGGCAGGAATCGAACGATACAGCTTGATCTTGCCGTCGGCTGCATCTTTTTCGTATTGCTCGTAGCGCTCTTCGAATGCCTTCCCGTACAAATCATGCAGGTCTGGTGTTTCGTCCGGACTGAACAACGTCCATTCTTTCTTTTCGGTAACACGTTTCATGAACAGATCAGGGATCCAGTTCGCAGTGTGCATGTCGTGCGTACGACGACGCTCATCACCCGTGTTTTTACGAAGGTCTAGGAATTCCTCGATGTCCAGATGCCACGTTTCCAGATAAGAACAAACGGCTCCTTTTCGTTTTCCGCCCTGATTAACCGCAACGGCGGTGTCGCTAACCACTTTCAAGAATGGAATGACTCCTTGACTTTGGCCGTTGGTGCCCTTGATATGAGCGTTCGTTGCTCGAATCGGAGTCCAGTCATTCCCTAATCCACCCGCCCACTTCGAAAGCTTGGCGTTGTCAGCGACCGCTTTGAAAATTGAATCCAGATCATCCGGAACGGTCGACAGATAGCACGAGCTAAGCTGTGGATGCAGCGTTCCAGAGTTAAACAACGTCGGCGTTGCCGAAGTGAAACGAAATTGCGACAGGATGTTATAGAACTCGATCGCACGAGCGTTCTTATCTTCTTCCCGAAGCGCCAATCCCATCGCGACTCGCATCCAGAAGAACTGCGGAGCCTCAAAACGCCGCCCATCAATGTGCAACAAGTATCGATCGTAAATCGTTTGCAGCCCCAAGTAGGGGAACAACGAATCCCGGTCTGCGACCAACGCGGCGGAAAGCTTCTCAAGATCGTAATCCGCTAGGTCAGGAGAAATCCGCTTGGCTTCAATTCCCATTTGAACGAAGTCAGCAAATTTCTCGCGGTACAACTGAGCGACATCACCTTCACTGGCCGATTTGCCCAGTGACTCGCGGTAGATAATATTCAAGACAAGGCGACCCGACACCTGATCGTAATTGGGATCTTTTTCAATTCGCGCTCGAGCAGCAAGCACCATCGAACGGCCAATCTCTTTGGGAGTGATTCCGTTGTAGAACTGCTTCTGTACTTCGACCAGCAATTCTTCGGACGAACAGTCGTCTCCCAGCCCGTCACAGGCAGTCTCAACTTGGTCTCGCAAGCGGTTAAAGTCCAAATTCTCAAGCTTGCCGTCGCGATCAATCATCATCGAAGGAAAAGCTTCTTCACTCTCCATTCGCTCTTCAGCACGCAACTGCCGCATCTTTGAATGCTCAGCACGATAAAGGATGTACCGTCGCGCGACTGAGAAGTACTCGTTCTTCATCAATTCACGTTCAACGGTGTCCTGAATATGCTCGACCGTCACGTTACCTGTCGCTGCCGAATCAGCGTTCGCCTGCGCGATAACCGACAACGCCATCGCATCAATTTTCTCCAGCAAAGCCGAATCCAAATCGGCAGGGTGTTCAACACCATGTTCTGCACCGAAGGCTTTTTGAATCGCCTTGGAAATCAAACCGGAATCGAATGCAACAACGCGACCATCTCGCTTGGCGACGCTGATTTCTCCTTGAGCCACACCTTCAAACATTCCTTCGCACTCCTGTTTCGCTACCGTACTGAAGTCGTCGCGACTGCCAAAACTGTCAAGACAACCGTTTAATTGAAACACTTTCCGGACCAACCGACATTCGACGCTTAACCGCAGTTCAACGCGTCGAGCATGGGTTGACTGAAAACCCGGCAATCTGAAGAGCTTGAATCATCCATGAGACACATCTGGTCTACGCTGCTGTGAAACTGATTCATTCGTCCATGAAATACAGTGCAAGAAACCGGTTTCCGTTCCGCTGACTGACATCCGTGGCAATAACATCTGAATCACGGCAAACGCCGAATCTTTCCAAACGCTCCTCAAACCCAGCCACTCACTCTCGAACACCGCTAAAGTCTGTAGAGAAATTGGAACGCCGTGCGAAAGAAGGCTGTTTAGGAAGCCTTGGAGGAGTTCAGTCCTGAACTGCTCCACTTCGCAATTCTGCGTCGTCTTCTCGTTTGTTTCGGAGTCGAAGAAAGTGACTGAGGCCCAATATATCGATACCTTAACATCTGTCAACACAAAATATTGTGCTTGCAGATGTATCGATCATTCCAAACACACGCATCAGCAAAAGCTTGAATTTTGATCCCGTTACAGGAATTACAGGGCGGTGGGCGACTTCATTCCGTGCTAGCACCGAACGCAAGATTAGCGATTAACGCAGCAGTTTTGAAAGGTTTCGACTGAATCCAATCGCTGATGTTTGATAAATTAATCGGGCTCCCATTTCCGTGCAGCACGGCATGAGACAGCAGCATCGCCCCCTAGGAATCTGATTAGAACTCAATGACCAGGAACAAAAACAAGTCTCGCGAGCAAGCCGCACTGGCCATGATTGTTAAGCAACCCGCGCTTGCCGAGCCGGTCACGATCGCTCGCTGCCAAGCCGTTCATGACCACGTACTGAACAATTCAACCGGCATCGAGAAACCTGATTTCACAACAGTTTCACCTGCAGACCTAGGGCTATTGTTTCAAGCCACCGACGAACTTTTCTTCGACGGGCTTATTGGAAAAGTTTGCGAACAAACCGCGGCCCGTCCATTATCGTTTCGCTTGTCCACGCGGATGACGTCAACCGGTGGCATGACAACCATGCGACGCTTCCCGCACTCACCCGAGAATCAATTCGAGTACGAGATAACGATTGCGACCACGCCGTTGTTCGAGTCATTCCAAGACGCTGACAAGGCAAACGTTGGCGGGGTCACCTGCAATGATCGCCTACAGGCACTTCAGCGGATCATGGAGCACGAAATGGTCCACTTGATTGAACTACTGCTAACCAGAGATTCGAACTGCGCTGCCGAACCGTTCAAGCGAATCGTGAAAAACTTTTTTGGCCATACCGAGTCAAAACATCAACTCCCAACCCCCAGTGACACTGCTAGAGCTCGATTGGGGGTTTCGCCGGGCGACCGAGTCCGCTTCGACTCCGCTGGCCAAACGCTGGATGGGTTTCTGCAACGGATCACCAAGCGCGCGACCGTGCTGGTTCCAGACAGTAGGGGCGTTCGCTACGACGACGGTTGCACGTACTCAAAATATTACGTGCCTTTAAAACTGTTGCGCCGCGCATAAAAAAGCCTGCTGACCATCTGAGTGATCAACAGGCGTGATTTAATCTTGGGTTCAGAGTGACGGCAAATCAGCTTCCCGTTGTGCTGGCGCTCTGAGGCACTATGACGTTGTTGTCGTCATCGGCGATTGCAACAATACCTCCGGCAAGCCCGCCGAGCGTTGCCAAACTGCCAAGGCCACCACCAAGACCGCCGAAGCCCAGAAGCCCGAGGCCTCCTGCTCCACCGCCGCCACCTCGACGGCCAAACAAGCCTCGACGCCCGCACGTGTTACACGAACCGGCACCACTGAAGTCGCCACAGCTACCGCAAGCACCACCGGCTGCACAGCCGCATCCAAGTGAGTCACTGGCGTACTCAATTGGTGAAGAATCATAGACCACATCGTTACCGTAGTACTCGGTGCCCGCATACTCAATCTGATCGCCAACGAAACCGGTATCTTGCTGGCACGTCAGGCAAACGTCCAGCGAATCGGAATAGCCACCGCCATCGGAGAACCCAGAATCGAACGGGATGTCCGCCGGAATCGCGTCTTGGGCAGCGGCTGGAATGGCAACAGGAATTTCATCGGTATCTGCAAGGACGGACTGTCCGACGGAGTCCTCCATTTCAACCGCCTGGAAACTGACGGCAGCAAAACCGCTTGGTCCGGCAGCAACGAAATCGTAAATACCAGGCTCAAGGTCTGGAACCGTGAAGTTACCACGCTCCCCCACCTCGACCTGAGCAATTTGTTGATCGTCTTGAATGATGTGAACCTGAGTTCCTTCAACCACCGACGTGTCTCCCAACATTGGCAGAACATGGCCGACCAATTGTCCCTCGTTCAATCGAACTCGATTGGCACCGACGACGCGGTCAACACTTTCGTTCCGTGACGCGGCAACGATCTCGTCCGCAATATCAACAGGAAGATTTTTCTCAAGAATCGACTTCACAACCGAGAAGCGAGGTGAAACAGCAGCGGCTTCCATGACGTTCGCCTTTGCGGTGTCGTCGAATCCGATGACTCGAACTCCGTACGCGGCGAAGCCAGATTTCCCCGTTGCAACGAACGAGTAGATCCCTGTCCCCAGACCGTCGACGGTGAATGTACCGTCCTCCAGCGTTTTCGTTTCCTCTGCAATCTTGCCATCGCGGATGAAGAAGATTTTCAGATCAGCCAACCCAGCAACCTGAGCGCCTTCTGTGTTCAAACTCGCAATTCGGCCTTCAATTTCACCAGAGCGGTTTAAAGAGATCGTATGCACCCGGTTCGCCATTACGTCGTTCGCACTCGCGACCGCAACTGAATCGGAAACTACCGGAGCCGAATCAGACGCGAAGTGCTGCGCGGAAGCGACCGCGGTTGCGACCATTGGCAATGCGAACAGCAAGCCAATCATCCGAAAATTCATCCAGTTATTATTCATTGTTAACACCGTGTGGGATCAAAGATGTTTGTTTTGTCTGGTAGGAAATAGAAAAGGCCGTACCGAAAAAGGTTTGAGCGAACGGTCAAGATTGCAGAGAACAAAATTCGCCAGCGCACCGGACGCCGCCACCTTTTGTACACGCCCTGACCTTGACTGTCAATGATTTAACCATTCGCTTGAAGCTAAAAACAGGCAAGTGAGGGCGATTAGAGCGTGTGACCAACGACCCGAAACTGCCTGAAAGCTCGAATCTACGAAAAGGAAAACACCAGCCTTGCCACCAAACATTTAACGTTTTCCACGAGAAAAACTTACACTTACCATCTATTTCGGGCGGAATTCCCTACGAATCCACACTTCGCTTGGAAATCACTCCCACTTCAGGGCTGCTGGCAGATGCGTACCTAGAACGAGGTATTCTGCCTCCGTGAAAAGCCATACGGCCCGACTTTACCCCGTAATTCATTGCCCATGACATTACCAATGGGTCCGCCGCACGAGCAACCGCACTGTTGAGCAGGACTGCGTCGAACCCCAATTCCATGGCGACCGCAACATCGCTGGCAGTTCCCACGCCAGCGTCGATAATCACCGGATAATCCGGGTCATCCCGCTTCAAATCGTCCAGAATGATCAACAGGCTGTTTCGATTGATGACTCCCAGTCCCGATCCGATCGGGCTGCCTGCCGGCATCACGCTTGTTGCCCCCGCGTCTTTCAACCTTCGAGCAATAATTGGATCATCGCTGGTGTAGCAAAGAACCTTAAAGCCATCAGCGACCAGTAGCTCGGTCGCCCGGAGCGTTTCAATGGGATCGGGCAGCAGAGACCTGCTGTCGCCCAACACTTCCAGTTTGACCCAATCCGCTCCAGGGTTCTCCAGTCCCCGCAGAATCTCTCGCCCCATCTTCGCACAGCGGACCGCGGTTTGGGCGTCATAGCAGCCAGCGGTGTTGGGCAAGAGCGTTAGTCGGTCGGTATCCAAGTAGTCGAGTATGTTTCGACCCGAGCTGTCGTGCAACTTTTCGCGACGCACTGCGATCGTGACGCATTGGGTGCCACTGGCTTCGATCGAGTCTCGCATGATCTCGAACGAGTCATATTTCCCAGTGCCCAAAATCAGGCGGCTCTCAAACGAATGCCCCCCAACCCGGAACGGCTTATCCCAGCTAGGTATCGCTTCAATCACGGCGGATGGTTCGGGTGTCATTGCCACTTAGCCACCTCCTACAAGCGTGACGATCTCAAGGCGATCATCGTTTTTCAAAACAAAGGTCGCGTGAGTGTCCCGAGGCTGTAGTTGCTCGTTGACCTCAACCGCAATCGCGCGAGTATCCAGATCCAATTGAGCCAGCAGCTGCCCAATAGTCGCGTTTTCCGGCACCTGAACCCGATCGCCATTTACATTCAGTTCAATCATCACCACTGCCTCACTCAAACGTTTCCGCCATGTCGCGAGCATGATAACTACTGCGCACAAACGGTCCGCTGGCAACCTTTTTGAAGCCCATCAATTTTGCCTTTTCCCCCAACCAGGCAAATTCCTCGGGTGGAACGTAGCGAACGACAGGCAGGTATCGATCCTGAGCTGGCTGCAAATACTGACCCAATGTCAGAAAATCACAATCGACGTCTCTCAAATCCGCTAACACTTCCAAGACTTCCTCATAAGTCTCCCCGAGCCCCAGCATCAGTCCACTTTTGGTGCGAACCTT
>CALFWL010000103.1 GCA_937928215.1 uncultured Pirellulaceae bacterium
CACTGCTGTACCAGTGATGAATCTGTCCCATCGCGGTCACGGCGGAATTAAGTTGGGTTTCCTCCGTCGTGAATCGCCCCACGAGGTCGCCGATTCGGCCTGCCGATTTTGCAACCCAATTCGGGAGTTTCCCAATGGGCGGACGACGGCCAACAATCTTTGCCATCTGAGTCCATAGCTCCAGATAGGTCACGTTGTGACCGCCCAAGATATAGCGTTCACCCGCCACTCCCAATTTCAATGCCAGCTGAACGCCTCGGGCGACATCACCAACGTCAGCAACGCTACAGCCTCCCGCCGGAGCGAAAGGCATGAATTGTTTTGCGATGGTCAAGAGCATCTCGCCCGACGATGGTTTCCAGTCGCGAGGCCCGACCATGAAGCCCGGATTGACGATCACGCCGTCGAGCCCGTTTCGAACTTCATCCAAGAAAACGGCTTCCGCTTCTCGTTTCGAAACGACGTAAGCACACGCAGGTTTCGGAGGTTCGGTTCTGGTTTCGTCGCCCGGCAATTCAGCCTCGACGACACCCAGAGCGTCGACGGTGCTGACGTGAACCATTCGGATACCATGCCTGCGCGCCGCCTCAGCCAGCGTTTTGGTCGCCCCGGCGTTCACGCGACGACTTTCGTTCACTTTCGACCAACCCAGATGGATCATGGCTGCCGAATGAATGACCGCGTCGTGTTGCGCGACAAGTGGAGCGATTTCCGCGTTCTTATTCAAGTCGACTACTGTTTTTGAAACGTTCAACCCATCCAGCGGACGAAGATCGGAGCTGTGTCTGAGCGTGGTGGTTACCTCGTGCCCAGCGTCTAACAATTGGACAAGCAGATTGTTGCCCAGAAAACCGGTCGCTCCTGTGAGCAAAATTCGCATGACAGCGTCAACTCCGTAATCGTGATTATTTTCGCTCGCCCAAAAACAGGCGTCGGGCATAGATTGAGTCGGCGGCCGTCAAAATGATAGTGAACGCACTGCCGATTCCGCATGGGTGTCGGTAAACTATAGCGGTGCGGAGAAAGCTGAAAAAGTTCAGGCCGCCACTTCTGCTTTGTGATTGGTAAAGGTTCGGGCCAGGCAAAAATGCAATTCATTGGGCGACAACCGCTGATGTTGTCGTCAAACCCGAACATTTAAGTGTGGCAAAGCCTGACTTCTGAAAAATTGTTTCCATAAATTGTTTCCATGAATCCAAATGCTGTGACCGTATCGCCCGTGCAAACGAAGGCCGATCAAAAGGCGTTCATCAAGTTCGCGTGGACTCACTATCGCGGGGATCCAAACTGGGTTCCGCCCATCCGGATAAGCCAACGGGAACTGCTGAATTATCGGCCTCATCCGTTCTACGACCAAGCAGAAATCCAGACGTTTCTGGCTCGAAAAAACGGCGTGATCGTTGGTCGCATCGCTGCGATTGTGGACCGGGCTCATAACGAATTCCACGACGAACAGCGTGGCATGTTCGGCTTCTTCGAATGCATCGACGATCAAGTCACGGCCAACGCCCTGTTTGAGTCGGCTCGAAAATGGTTCGCCGAACGCGGTATCACAAAATTGCGGGGCCCTGCCAATCCGTCTCAAAACTATGAATGGGGTCTGCTGGTCGACGGCTTTGATCAACCGCCGACGTTCATGATGACCTACAACAAACCTTATTACGCGAAGCTGATCACGGAATACGGATTTTATAAGGCTCAAGATCTGTACGCTTTTCTTGGAATGGTCAAAGACCTGGAAACGCTGGATCCCAAGCTGGCCTTTATTGCCGACGAAGCAGAAAGGCGTTTCAACGTCACCGTCAGGCCAATCAGCAAAGAGAACTTCGACCAAGACGTGAACAGTTTCCTGGAGATTTACAATCGCTCACTGCCTGGTCAGTGGGGTTTTACTCCCATGTCCGAGGGCGAACTTCGTGAATCGGCCAAGGGGCTGAAGATGTTGATCACGCCAGAAATGACCACGATGGCAGAAATCGACGGGAATCCGGTCGCGACGGTCTTCGGATTGCTCGACTACAATCCGATTATCAAAAAAATTGATGGAAAGTTGTTTCCTTTTGGATTTCTGCGGATCCTGCTGGGCAGGAAGAAAATCACAAAGGTCCGTCTGATCAGTACCAATGTCGTTCCCGAATATCAGCGGTGGGGGCTGGGAATCGTGCTGATGAAGCGACTTGTGCCCGAAGTGAAGAAATGGGGCATTACCGAGGCGGAATTTTCATGGGTGCTGGAATCGAACAAGCTCTCGCGAGGAACGCTCGAACGGGGCGGCGCGAAGTTGTACAAGACCTATCGAATCTTTGACTACGAACCGTCATAATTGCATCAAGATTGCATCAAGACGCCGAGTATCCGCGAGCGTTCGATTTGCTCATTGTTTTCGTTTTTCCCATTGTATTCGTTTCCTCCGATGTACACGCAGTTCCCATGAAATCCGATCCGGAAATAGTTATCACGGGACTGGGCGTTGTCTCTCCGATCGGCATTGGCGTCGAACCGTTCTGGGACGCACTCGTTGGTGGAGTCAGCGGTGTACGGGTCAGGGAGCAATTTTCGGAAACCGACCTGCCGTTTCGAATTGCGGCTCCCGTGACCGGGTTTGATCCCAAACAATACGTCAAACCTCGGAAAGCACTGAAGATCATGTGCGACCCGATCAAGTTCGCGTGTGCAGCGGCCGCGATGGCGGTCGAACAAGCGGGACTCGAAGCTGGCCCCGATCGAAACGTTGATCCCAATCGCATCGGCACGGTCGTCGGGACCGAAACATTCTTCGCCGATCCGGGCGAAGTAGCGGACGTTTTTCATCGTTGCACCGTCGACAAAGATTATCAGCACGACCGATGGGGCGAGCTGGCGATTCGCGAAATTCAACCGCTGTGGATGCTGAAGTATCTGCCCAACATGGCGGCTTCTCATATTTCCATCGCGCTCGACGCGAGGGGCCCCAGTAACAGCATCTGCCAAGGGGAAGTGTCGTCCATGCTGGCCCTGATTGAAGCCGCCAACCTGATCAAGCGAGGCGCCGTCGATGTCGCGGTCGTCGGTGGGACCGGATCTCAAATGGCACTCACGTCAATGCTGTACCATGGCGTCGAGAATCTGAGTTCCAATGTTCATAATCCGGAGTCAGCCTGCCGACCTTTTGACCGCGATCGCGACGGGATGGTTGTCGGTGAGGGAGCGGGTGTGATCGTGATCGAAAGTCTGGAACATGCAACCGCGCGAGAAGCCACAGTCATTGCCAAGCTTGTCGGGCACTCGAGTGGTTACGCACCTGTCGGCAGCGATGCGTTTGGAACCGCGTTCGAAGCTTGTGTCAACGAGTCACTGCAACGAGCCAATCTGAAGCCTTCCGATATCGGGGTCGTCAATGCGAATGCAAACGGCAGCATTGACGGCGACGCGGTAGAAGCCGTTGCATTGCACAGAGTGTTTGGCGACTGCCCGGTGTCCGCCAATAAGGGAAATTTTGGGAATCTGGGACCGGGGACTTCAATGGTTGAGTTGATCGCAGGTGTTCTGACCGTGAAGCATCGACGGATTCCCGCCACGCTGAACCTGGGGTCAAGCTGTCCGTCCTGCCCGGTGTCCGCCAGCGCCGAAAGTCGATCTCTCGATCAGACTGGAATGGTGAAGACATCCATTTCTTCGATGGGCCAGTTCGCATCAGTAGCAGTCGTTGACTGACGTTGCCTCAGTTCGTCTTTCGCACTTTTTCAGAATCTCGTTACGCGAAGGCTTTTTTTCCAAGGAATCGTTGACACTTAGCTCGAAAATGGCAGATCAGAAATCGCCAAAAACGCGGTTAAAATCGATTTCTGCGAAAGTCGAACTCAGAGACGAGTTGCCTCTCAAGCGTTACCGTGGAATCGACAAGCAACGAGCCACCGTTTCAAATCAAGACGCGGCGGTTGTAAATTAACCATTCGATCATCAGCACGACGATCACCAGCATCACGATCCATGGCCAGAACTCACGACGAGCCGGAACACGGGATCGAGTGCCCTCAATTTCGACGTAGCCAAGCTCGATTTTCTCTGCAACCGCCAGATTGCTCTCGCGTCGATCCAGCAAGTTAACCGCGATCAATTGATCGATTTCCTGGTTGCCGCTGGGTCGGATTTCATAGATTCCTGAATCCTCCGTGTTGCCGAATACGTACGCGTTATCCGCGCGAGCCTGAACGGTTTCTGCCTGCCCGTCGGGCGAGGTAACGCTTATTTCCGGGTACGGCAATCGGGCTCGAAAATTCAACAACTGGCCGGGTTTTCGACTGAAGGATTGAGCAAACTGAGATTGGCCTCCAAGGGCATTGAACAGGTTCTGCATGAAAATTGGAAACCCCAATTTACGAGGCCAATCCGTGTTCACGCTGGCGTCGCCCGAAGCGTTGTAATCAATCAATGGAAACCCAATTACTAGGTCCAGAAATCCGCTGCGTGGGGCGAGCATCATCACCGATCCTTCCACTGAGTCCACAAGAGAAACAGATCCGTTTGGGCCTTCGATCAGATCACTTGACAGCACGTGCACCGTCGTCATCTGGACGGCATGCATCAAGGCATGAGCATTGTTCACATCAACGATCGGTGTCACATCGGTTCGGCCAGACTTCGACCAGCGTCCATCAACAGGCAGGGCTCCCCAGAACACCGTGTTACATGCGGGCATCGTTTGGGGAGCGCATTGGTCAAAAATCACAAGGTCGAAAAACCCAAGCGTCGTCTGTTTTTCGTACTCGGGCTGCTCGAGGAAATCGGTCGTTTCAAATTGAACCTTTGCCAACTTGCTGACTCGATCCGTCTTCGCAGCCAGTTGCAGATATTTTGGGTCGTCATTGACGACTAAGATGTTGGAAAGCCGTGGCGGGTTGAGCACGCAGAAAGCCTGATCGTCCTGGGAATAAACGTCGGGTGAATCGATCTGTATACGAATCGGGATCGATTGCTCGACACGTCCCGCCAATCCGGACAAATCAAAACTTACACTTGTTGAGCCGAGTCCTGGGATATCAACGTCCGCACGAGCATCAAAAAGTTCATTGTCGACATATAACGATACGTCAACCTTCGTGGCCTCCAAGCCGGAGTTCTGCAAACGGGCGAATACTTCGATCTGTCCGTCGCTTTCCAGTTGGTCGTTTAAAGAAAATGCCGTCACACCAACGTTGGCAGGCAACTCAAGCGCCCCGATCGGAAAATACTCTGCCGTTAGTTTTCCGAACGAGAAACGAGGAACTTCTTTGACTCCACCATCGCTGTAGATTTTAAGGATGGCGTCACGGCCTTCCGCGACCTGCATATCGATCTGGCTTTCACGGTCGCTCGTTCGTCCGGGATTCGCTAACCCGGACGCGGCGGTCAGCGCTTCGGTGATGTCGCTAGACCGTTCGGTTTGTTGGATCAGATCGACTTTCCGTTTCAACAACGAGCGGTTCGTCGTGTAAGATTGCTGCACGATGGCTCGATCTGAAAAACTGATCAACATGGCCGCGTCAGATCCGGTCATCCGGTCGATTGTTTCCTTGACGCGAGCCTTCGCTTCCTCCAGCCGGCTTTTCTTGGACGAAAGATCCTTGGCCGACATGCTGGCCGACTGATCGATTACGAAAATAAACCGGTCGCCCGCCAGTTCTTCACTACGACAACCGGGCCGTAAACACGACAACGCCAGCAGCAGCACGGCCAGTAGTTGCAACAGCATCAGCAAGTTATTCCGCAGTCGCTGCCAGATACTATTGACGTGCATGTCCTCGATCGTCCGAGTCCACAGAAACGTGCTGGGAACCTGTAGCGGCGATCGACGCAGTTTCAAAAAATACAGAAGAAAAATCAGTGGCGGAACGATGCCCAAGATCAGCCATTGGTACCACGGGATTGTGCTGAAATCGAAAAAGCTCAACGCACCAACCCTCGCTGTCGCAGGTAACGCGAAACCAGCCGGTCAACTGAACGCTCCGTGCTGGTCATCGTGTACACAATGCCGCGGCGCGAGCAAAAATCACGAGCCTGTTCGATGAACGTTGCCAATGTCCCGCGATAGCGATCAAGCAACCGCTGGCTGACCGAAATTTCCGTGAAGTCGTCGTCCTCGCAGTCCACAAGCTTCAGATCGCCAGTAAGATCCGGATCGATTTCTTCTTGCGAAAGCACGTGGATCACGTAAATGTCAAGATTGCGGGCCACCAGATACTTCAGTGCGTCTGCGTATCCCGATTTATCCATCAGGTCGGTGATCAGCACCAGCACACCCTTGCCTGTGTTGCGAGAGCAAAAGTTTCTCACGCTGTCGGCTAAAGGCACGTTCGACGATGCGCCCAATTGATTCAGATATTCGATCATCCTCCAGACCTGCCCTCGCCCCCGCAACACCGGTGCAGCGGGAGCGGTGACGGGATCGAGCGGCTCGATTTTGATGCGGTCGCTGCGGCAGAGGCCAATGTATCCCAGTGCTGCGGCCAATTGCTTTGCGTAATGTAGCTTGCTGGGAGTGCCGAAACTCATGGACTCGCTGACATCGATCAGCGTGTAGAAGTGTAAGTCTTCCTCTTCCAGAAACAGCTTCAGAAACAGCTTGTCCAGTCGTGCATACATATTCCAATCCACGAAACGCAGATCGTCGCCAGGCACGTAGTTACGAAAATCGGCGAACTCAACGCTTTGCCCCTTGCGCGTGCTGCGTCTTTCGCCTTTCATGCGTCCGCGAAAAATCTTCCTGCTGACCAGTTCCATCCTGTCCAATTTGGCAAGTAGCGAGGGTGGCAGCAGGTTGTCGATTGAGTTTGATGGGGCGTTCGTGTCAGGCATCGTCTGCTTTCTCGGGAACGCGATCGAGAATTTCCAACAGCACCTGGTCGCTGGTCACATTTTCCGCCTGCGCTTCGAAGTTCGGAATGACTCGGTGCCTCATTGCGGGAAGATAAACACGTCGAATGTCTTCGAAGCTGACATTGAATCGACCCTCTAGCAATGCACGAACTTTCGCTGCCAGAGCCATCGTCTGAGCACCTCGCGGGCTGGCTCCCCAGCGCAGGTACTGATTGGTGATATCCACTGCGTGCGGGCCATCCGGATGAGTCGCCAAGGTCAACCGAACGACGTAGTCACGAAGATGGTCGGCCAAAATCACCTGCCGGATCAGTTGCTGCCATTGAAGGATTTCGGCTCCGTCCATGACCGGTTGTGGTTCCACCTTCACGCCTTTGGTCGTGCGATCGAGAATTTCGGATAACTGGTCGCGATTCGAATAGCCGACGATCAGCTTGAACAGGAACCGGTCCAGTTGAGCTTCTGGCAAGGGATAGGTTCCTTCTTGCTCGATCGGGTTTTGCGTTGCCAACACAAAAAACGGCTTGTCCAATTGATAACGATGTCCACCGACGGTGACGGTTCCTTCCTGCATCGTTTCAAGCATCGCCGATTGAGTTTTGGGAGTCGCTCGGTTGATTTCGTCAGCCAGACAAATCTGAGTGAAGATCGGGCCTTTCTGGAATTCGAACGAGCGTTTTCCGTCCTGATCTTCGACGACCATATTCGTGCCCAAGATATCGGCTGGCATCAGATCGGGCGTGAATTGAATCCGATTCGAATCCAAGCTGAGCGTTTTCGAAAGTGTCTGCACCAGCAGCGTTTTCCCCAAACCGGGAGCACCTTCCAGCAGACAGTGTCCGCCAATCATCAGACAGGTCAGCACGCCGTGTACGATTTCGTCATGCCCCACGATCACTTTGCCAATCTCGTCACGAATGGCTTGGTAACGATCACGGAACTTTTCAGCCTGCTGCTGAAAGTCAGTTTGCTCGGTCATGGGCGGTCTCGGTTTGTTTCCGTAAAGAGACAATTTTGGCTGAAACGATTTACGTTCAAAGGGGCTTGTTAATCTGGCGGGTTATGCGAGTCCTGGTTGCGTTTCTGTTGTTCACGAGATTTACGCTTCGCGTCCAGCAACCGTGACGTGTAAGACGTTTCGTCGCCCGGTTGCAATTCTTCACGTTGAATTTTTGGCGGAGCCGCAGGAGTCTTCGCGATCTCGCTGGCCAGCACGTTATCAAGCTGTTGCTTGCCGCTGATCGTACTTGAGTCACCATCAACGTCGGGTTCAAATCGCGTCGCGGCCCGACGCTGTTGGATTTCGTTTTCGATCTCCTGTTTTCGACTTTGCAGTCGCGAAAGTGTGGGGGCGGTTGATTCCGTTTCCGGAGTGATGATGAACGATTTGACGTAACGCCAGAACCTTCCCAACCAATCAAATGAAATCGCGACTCGCCGGACCAGTACGTCAGCAAAAATGGCGGTGCTGCACACGACCAGCAGGAACGGCCAGATATCCTCGATTCCGATCGCGGCTGACAGGGTCGGGCGGAAAGTATTTGTTTCAAGCAGTTGGCTCAAGCCGGTTCGTGTCAATGAGCCATCAATCACTTCCCCCGCTTGGCCACCACGAGGTTCGAACCGAGCCAGAGAATCCAACAGGGCTCGATTGGCGGTTCGGTCTGAATATTCGGACGACCACGGAATGTTGAAACCTGAAGTCAGTCTCCGATAACCTTCGCCTGGAAAGAGAGAAAACAGATAGTTGCCGGAACGATCGACGGGACGTTGAGCGACATAGCGTCCCGGTCCCACCTGGTCGAAGTTGAGATCGAATCCCTGTTGATCCGGCCCGACGCCTCGCCCCGAAATATCCAAGAAGTTCAGGAAATCGTCTTGGTCGTCCAAGGCGGTGACGACAACTTTGGCAACCCCGTCCTTCACTTCTGAGGCGACATTGAAATTAGCCGACTGAGTCACCGGTCGCATTGCATAACGAACCATTTGAGAGAAAAATTTATCGTATTGATCACTGCGGAACCATTCGCTGGTCCAACGATGGCCTGCGTCGCTGGTAAACGCCACGGTGCGTCCATTGCCATATCGCCATGTGGCCAGCAGGGTGGAATTCTCTCCATTGTCATTTTGCGGCTCACTGGACAGGCACAACTGCTGCACAAGATTGCTGGGTTTGACCGTCGTCATCACGTATCCGGAAAACGTCGGTAGATTGGCAGGCTCCAGCCCTTTGAGAATTTCATGGTTACCTGCTGCTGAAGTCGGAATCACGTTCATCCCGGTTTTCGATTCCTTGATCACCGGCTTGGCAACGCGACGAGCTTCACGTTGATAAATTTTTGGCAACGCACGTGGGTCTTTCACGACCCAATATTTTCCACCTGTCGCCTTGGCAATTTTTTGTAGCGGCGTGCTGCCGGGCGGCCCGTGAGTACCAACCGCCACGGTTGATATCTTGATCCGGTTTTGGACATACGATCGAAGCAACGCATTGGTGGGAGGAGTCGGGTCGCCGTCGCTGATAATAATCGCATGCTTCATCGAAGCGTTCGTTTGCTTCAAACCAGCCAGCATCAATCGCATCGGGGCGTTGAAGTCGGGCATATCCCCCGGAGTCATGCGGTTGATCATCCCCATCATTCGATTCCGATTTTGGAAGACGCGGTCAACTCCATTGGGAAGTTTCCACAGCCATCTGGGCATGCCGCCCATGTCGCTCCAGTCGACCACGCCGCAGTAATCCATCGGGCCAAGAACTTTAATGGCTTCCTCACCGATCTTGATCTGCCAGAAATTTCCATTGGCCATCTCCGAGGCATGCATCACCATGGCAAGAGCGCCCACGGCCGACACTTTGTCGTTCTTGATTTGAAAATCGACCGGCATCGCTTTTTCCAGCCCAGTATTCGACCACCCTCCGGCTCCAAACGAGCGATCGCCTCCCAGCATGACAATGCCGCAACCCATCTGCTCGCAATTGTCGACCAGCATCTTGATCTGAGCGTCGCTGAACGCGGCCAATTCCGGACTCTCTCCGTCGTCACCGGTGGATCGGGCAAGATTCGCCAGAACAACGGCGTCGTAGGGAAGCAACTCTGCTGCCGACGTGTACAGCTTGTCAGACGCCATCACGTCGACCTCAATCGCGTTGGCTTGCAGACGTTCGGTCAGGTGCTGAAACTCACCTTGATGAAAACCGTCTTCGATCAGCAACACCTTGCCTTTGCCTCGGATGTGAGCGAACGAGGAAGCTCGATTGTTGTTCGCGATCGCGTCGCTCGATGGGTCATCTGGGACAAAGGTTGCGTCCAATGTGAACACACCGGCACGTTCCAGTTCGTGCTTGAAACCGTGAATGTTTTTACCCGGCTGCAAAGTGATTTCCTGTTCGGCAATCAGTTCGCTGCTTTGAGCGGTCCCCATCGTCAATCGCAACTTGCCAGTGACCGGTGCGGTGGGCTCGTTGGATGCGTCGGTCTGGTTGTTGACAACGATCCGAGCCTCGAAAGCTTGGCCCTTTCGCAGATCCGTGGGAAGGACAATTTTTTCGACCGCAATCTCCGATTTTGTGGAAAGCTCGACGGGTACCACATCAATACCAATGCCGTCTTCCGCCATCGATTGAGCCAGCGACAACGCGTCGCCAAGGTTTTCGTTGCCGTCCGATACGATGACGACTCGACGTGCGGTGTCTTCTGGAAAGGAAGCCTTCGCTAACTTCAGGGCCGATTCCAAACTGGTTGAATCGGTTTGCAGATCAGTGGCAGATTCCAACCGATCAATCAGCGGCAATTTCCCATCGAAGGGAGCCGCTTCGATCTTGGCGGTGCCTCCAAAAACGATCACTCCAGCCAAGTCTTGCGTTCCTGAACCACGACGATGGGTTTCGACCTCCTGATAAACGTAGTCCAGCATCATGTCACGGCGACCAGCGGGAATACTGTCGCTCTGGTCCAGCAGATAGATGACGGTCAAGCGGTCAGTCGTTTGCCGGACCTGAGCCTCTGCCAAGGCGAGAATCAGCAATGAGATCACTAGCGTGCGAAGTAGCAACGCGGAAATTCTTCGCCAGTGGCCCAAACCCGCAAGGCTGTTGAATCCCATCATCCAAATGATCGGCAGCAGCAAGAACAGTAGCAGGAACCACGGTCGGTCGAATGCAATTTCGAATCCCTGACTCATAGCTGACTCAAACGACGTTGCTGGATTGACGATTCGTCGCAGCCGATCTTGCGAGCCTCGTCGGCGGTTCAGGATACCAGATCTCGCGGTTATTCGCTGATGTTCCCACCACGCAGCTGTGATGTGATTGTCAAAAGGCTGGCCGGCGTTCATTACGACCCGCAAAAAACGGGGAATTGACACGTTCTATCAATTCCGTTCGCCACCATCGTTTGGAATTAGAGCCAAAACGTTTAGAATGATTTATCTTTGGAGGCTGCTGATTACGCAATCTGGTAACTCTGTGCAGGATAGTGATAATTACCGCCTCGATCCGAATACCATTGTGACAAGCTCCCAAAATCCATCGATTCGTACCACGCGTACCAAGGAAACATAGATGTCCAAGTCAATTCTGACTCATAAAAAACTTACCACCACTCTGGCGGCGTTCGCTTTGGGGCTGTGTTTTTCGACCATCGTGGTAGCTGACGACTCCACGACTGAGAAGAAAAAAAAGGGCTTCTTTGATTTCCCGTCACTCGAAGAAGTCACCAAAGACTACGAGGAAATTGAAGTTCAGGGCGGCGGCAGTCCATTTTACCGACTGTGGAAACGAGAGGCCGACGGGCAAATGTTGGCTCAGCTTCCCCGTGATTATGCCAGCCCAACGACTCGTCATTTTATCGCGCCAACCGTCTCGGGAGGCGAACTGTTCGCCGGCCTTCAATCCGATTCGTTTTACGTTTATTGGAAACGATACGGCAAGCGTGTCGCTTTGGTGGCAGAAAACTTGGCCGTCAAAGGTTCCGACGAGCAATCGAAGGCTTCGGTTGACCGTCTGTTTACCGACAAAGTGCTGCTGGACCTGCCGATTCTGACCATCGTTCCTAGGCAAGGCCCCATTATTGACTTGGATCGACTTTTGGTGAGCAACGCAAGCGTTTTCTTTGGGCGTAGCATGAGAACTCAATCTTCGCTCGTCACGATCAAGCAGGCAAAAGCGTTTCCAAAGAATATTGAAATCGCGTTTGAAGTGCCAATGTCCAACGGCAATCTGAAAACGCTGCATTATTCAATCAGCGAAATCAAAGGCAGCCCGAATTACTCGCCTCGGAAAGCCGATCAGCGGATCGGTTACTTCACAACCACATATTCTGACTACGGCAAGTACGACACCGACGATACCGACGTGCGCTACATTAACCGCTGGCATCTGGAAAAACGTGAAGAGAGCTTGCGGATGAGCCCACCAAAAAAGCCGATCGTTTTCTACATCGAGCACACGACTCCGATTCGTTATCGCCGTTGGGTTCGGCAGGGAATTTTGAACTGGAACAAGGCGTTCGAGCAGATTGGTATCGCTGACGCGATTGAGGTTCGCCAACAGGACATGGAAACCGGTCAACACATCGACAAAGATCCTGAAGACGTACGATACAACTTTGTGCGTTGGTTGAATAATAATATCAGCACCGCGATCGGCCCCAGTCGCGTCAATCCGGGCACGGGGGAGATTCTCGATGCAGACATCGTCCTGACGGATGGCTGGATTCGCACGTTCGAACAGCAGTTTTCCGAACTGATGCCAAAGATCGCGATGGACGGCATGACACCAGAAACACTTGCTTGGTTCGAAAAACATCCGCAGTGGGACCCACGCATTCGCTTGGCCGACCCGTCAAGCCGCGACTTCGTTCGTCAGCAACTTCAACACCAGGCCGCTCAGCGACGCGCGACCGAACATCCTGGAGCTCTTAAAACTCGACTGATGGGCGACGAACCACTCGATGGCTTGGTCGATCGTCACAGTGAAGTCAACGGAGCCTGTTTCGCTGCCGAGGGCCGCGGCTTGGATGTCGCGATGATGCGAATGGCGATGCTGTCCGTGCGTGACCAAGAAGAAGATAAGCATGGCGATAAAGAAGAAGACGACGAGAAAGAAGACAAGGATGGCGATGAAGACGAAGGCAAGGACGACGAAGATAAGGACGATGAAGAAAAAGAGCAGATGCTCGACGGGATGCCTGAATCCTTTATCGGACCGCTGCTTGCCGATTTGGTATCTCATGAGGTCGGCCATACTCTCGGTCTGCGTCACAACTTCAAAGCTTCCAGCATCTACGACATCGATCAGATCAACAGTGAAGAACTGAAGGGCAAGCAACCGCTCGCCGGAAGCGTCATGGATTACCTGCCGACCAATTTCAAGGTCGATCGCGGCGAACTTCAGGGCGACTACGCGATGATCGGCGTTGGACCTTACGATATGTGGGCGATCGAGTACGGATACACTCTGAAGGGCAAGGAGAAGAACTTGCAGAAAATCCTTTCTCGTGTCTCGGAGCCGGAGCTCACTTTTGCAACCGACGAAGACACGACAGGGCCAGACCCACTGGCTCGACGTTATGACTTCGGGAAGGATCCACTCGACTTTGCCAAAGATCAGGTTTCACTCGCTCAGAAAAACCGTAAACGGATCTTGGACGAATTCGTGCAAGATGGCGACTCATGGCACAAGGCTCGTCAAGGCTACTTGCTGACACTTTCCCTGCAGACGCGTGCTTCTTCGATGATGGCGAACTGGTTGGGTGGAGTCTTCGTCAATCGAGACAAAAAGGGTGACCCAAAGGATCGGAAACCGATCGAAGTCGTTCCCGCAGATAAACAACGCGACGCGCTGAACTTTGTCGTTGAAAATACGTTCTTCGATGAAACGTACGGCCTGACGCCGGAACTGCTGACGCACATGACTTCCGATCCTTTCGCGGGCTACTTCATGGTCCCCGAAGCCGCTTGGCCGGTTCACGATCGAGTCATGGGAATTCAGGCTTCGACTTTGTCTCAACTGCTTAATCCGACCACGTTGCGTCGCGTTTACGATAACGAAATGCGAGTCGGCGAAAGTGATGATGTTCTGACGCTGGCGGAAATGCTGACCACCATCAACGACGCAATCTGGAGCGAACTGGATGCACTGCCCGATGGTGAGTTTACCGTTCGCAAGCCGGCAATTTCCAGCCTGCGACGCAACCTCCAGACAGAATCGATCGAGCGTCTGTTTGATCTGGGAGCCGAACGAGACGGAGCCGCTGCGATGAAACCCATCGCCAATCTTTCGGTCCTGATGCTGAAGAAGTTGAAGCAGAAGCTGAAAACTGCCAGTGAACAGGAAAACCTGGATGAATACACTCAGGCTCATCTGGAAGACGCCTTGCAACGAGTCACCAAGTGGCTGGACTCGCAGTACGTCTACAACACGAACGATTCCAGTAATAATTCCGGTTTCACATTCACGTTCGGGAAAGAAAACGCTGATCGCGAGTAGAAAACTGGGTGGTGGCCGATGGAATCATCGCCGTGGCTCAAGGCGAGTGTGTTTCGCAACCTCCACGCAACCTTGTATTTCGAAGCCCTCGAAAGAGGGCGGGCGTTCACGGTGCACACACGAATCACGTCTGATTCGGAATCACAACCGATCCGCTCGCGCCAGTTGCAACCCATGTCGGTCGTTCAACGCACGGGCACACCTTGGTTCACTCTTCGCCCGGCCCCAACGGATGGGTTTCACGCTCGCGTTTTCGCTTGTGGTATTCCTGCAGCAACGTCTTGTGATTGTCCGTCCGAGTATCCGTTAGCGTGTGCAGTCCGACCGAAAAGAAATCGATCATCGCGATCACCATGATTCCGGACAGCAGCCCCAAGATCATCAACAGGAACAAAGAAAACATCCTGCTGTCGGTGACCCAGCACAGCCCCGCCAGCATTACGCCCATCGAAGCGATCAGCGAACCGGCCAACGCGCGGCGACGAAACTTGCGAACCTCAAAACGCTCATTTCGAGCCGTCTCAACCTCCGCCGTCGCATGCTCAAGCCCTCGTCGATGAGCGTAAATCAACATGATGCCACCGATGAACGAACCGACGCCAAACAACAGCGTCATCAGTCGCACATTGCCTTCGATCACCGCCAGCAACGTCGTTGGGTCAGGCATCATTTCGCTCCTCCACTTTGCTGAAGTCTTCGTAGCCATTCCAGCAGCACGCGGCCCACTTTTTCGAGCGACGCTCCGGAACAGTTTTCGATCGAATCCCGCTGCGAATGCCAGTAGATGTTACCAGATTGCGGGTTGGGAAAGTCAAAGTCGATGATGTCACATGTTTCAATTCTCGCGATCGAATTCAACGGTAGGTGATCGTCGCGAATCTGATGTCGCTTCTGCGGCACGAACTCTTTGACGCCCATGTCTTTCGCAACGCTCCAGATGCTACGTGTCAGCCGGCGAGCATACCCCAAACTGTTTCCTTCATAGTAGATCTGTAAGTCTGCGTCGGCGACCATGTCCACCAGAATTCCAAAGTCATAACGGACATCGAACTTGTTGTCCGCGTACTGGCGAGCGAACCAGGTCGAGCCAAGGAACATCGGATCACGCCGACGCTCGTAAACGAATTCTTCGCCATCGAAACAGATAAAGTCAACTCCGTAGTCTCCCTCAAGCGTGTTCACGTGGTGTCCCAACTCCATCAGCAACGCGACACCGCTGCCGCCGTCATTGGCTCCGATGAATTTTCCTCGCGGGTTGACGCGATCAGAATCCGGAAACGGTCGAGTGTCATAGTGACAGCAAAAGAGAATCCGTTTCTTGCGTTCGGGGTGCCACCGCACGATCAAGTTCGCCATATTGACCCGTCCCGCTCCCAATGGATGGTCCGCACTGAACCGCTGAAACGCCACCTTCGCGCCGAGCTTCTCGAAATGTTTCTGTAGATTCGCCTGCTGCTGCTGCATCCCGGGCGTCGTCGAAATCCTCGGTCCAATCTCGCAGATCGCTTTCAAATAACCAAATGCTCTCTCGCCTTGAACTTGAGTGGGTTGCTGTGCCGCGGCAGGAGGCACCGTTGCTAAGCCCAAAGCGACCAGCCACATGAAGAGTCTGCGCACGCGTGTGCAAAACATCGTCAAAGAAACCAAACGAATGTAAGTCCACACCGGCCTCATCTTCGTCGATTTCAATCCCGCAGAATTCAGCAGATCGGCGCAAGTCATCAGGCTCGTTTAACGTTGGGGCAAGAACGTGGACACGCTGGCGGCAATTGATGATATGCGTTCCAGAATGCGATTCAACCACCAGTCGCCTCGAATACCGCCGGTTCAAACCTCCACGTCTAGCTGGCTTACGCTTCGCGCGGCGATGTGGTTGAAAGAAATTTGCTCAAGTCCGCCCCGCTACTCGGGACACTCGATAACAACCGCACGCCAGGCTATTTGGTATTTGGATGCGACACACAGGGGTGCCACTGCCGACGAATCAAGCTCCGGCGACGAAGACTCGTCTGCGACAAGTGGCACTAAAACCAAGGAACATCAGACCGAGCACCGTTGCCGATCCCGGCTCCGGG
>CALFWL010000104.1 GCA_937928215.1 uncultured Pirellulaceae bacterium
TTTTCGAACGCAGCGCTTTGTCGTTCGTGCTGATTGCTCAAGTGTTGCAAGTGATTTTGCAGTTTGCCCAAAAGCGTTTGGTGTTCAACCGCGTGATTGCAAATGCCATCAAGTTTGCCCCCCATGGCCTCAAGCAGTCCACAGACAGCCGCCAGTTTGGCTTGCTGTTGTCCCGCGTCTTTTTCGAGCATCTGAATTTTATTCTTGAGCGGACCCACTAACTGTTCGAGTGAACGTGCATGTTCTTGCCAGTTTGTTCGGTCCTGCTCTTGAACCGCCGGAGTCGGCCGACCAAGACGCGGTAACCTCCGGCGAACGCGGTTCCAGAGTGTTGGGTAACGCCGTGCGGCAACGGAGGGCGTGTGAGTATATTCGTTTTCTGAAAAGTCCAATTGCGTTGAGAAGTACTTTTTGCGCATCAGCTCGATAACATCGCCATACTCTTGCTCTTCTTTCGCGGCATTGGAAGTTGTCACCCCACCAAGCGCGAATTTGGTTACGGTCCGCTGAAAGTACTTGGCGGGATAGCCGTCTCGCACGAGTGCCTGGACGTTCAGTTCATAGTCATTTCCATTGGGCAATTCAGGTGAAAAAAAGCTGCACGTTTGGAAGACGTCGCGATGGTAAAACACGGCCTGGTGGTGAATATTTCGGTCCCGCAGGCAGACGCGACTGGTCACGCCGGCGTTGCTGCAAACCACGTCCGCCTGAAAACAGGGGTGTTCATACTGGTCGTCTGGATTTACCAGATAGGGGACGAAATCACCAAAAATGATATCGCTGCCAGTTTGATTGAAGTACCTGACCACATCGGCGGCGACACGATTGTCGTGAAACACATCTGCGGAATTCAGAAAGACAAGAACGTCTCCCGTGGCAGCCGCGATCCCCTTGGTCATCGCCTGATAGATTCCGCCATCGGGCTCGCTGACAAAATAGTCGACACCAAAACTGCGAATGATCTCCGCCGTGCCATCGGTGCTGCCACCGTCAATCACGACATGTTCAACATCGTGATAGCTCTGCGACCGCACGTTGTCCAAGGTCAAGGCAATCGTGTCGGCACAGTTGAGACAAACCGTAACGACCGTCAATCGAGAGATACGCTTGCCGCATTCCCGGCTGCGTGCTTGAGAGTACATCGCAAATTCCCGCTCAGCAAAAAGGTCTGGTGGGAACGCGGATTGCGATCCCGTGCTGTGATCAGGATAGATGAAGATGGGCACCGCCCGGCACCCCGAATGGTCTGCTAGCAAAAGCCTTCGCCGCATGCTGAACACGATGCCCCGCTGAGCGAGGAATGTTGAATCGTGGTTGCGGAGGTTCGAGCCATCAGTTTGGGAAGTCCGACGGAGTTGTTTGACAGCACCGGTAGCTGGTTCCGCAAGCTATCGCAGTTTCCATGCGGTCAGCCATCGAGTGCCACCGCGTTTCATGTCGAAGTCGTTGAGCAACCGCTGCTCCATGTCGGCCAAGTGCCCTGCCCCATAGAAAATGGCAATGTTTCGCTTGCCCGATTCGATCTGCTCTTTCAGAACCGACATGCACTTGGCGTTGCGGTGATCGATGATGGTGGAACCGTTTTTTCCTTCAAACATGATCATGCCGGCTCCCATGTCGACCATCTGCTTTGCCATCGAGCGTCTCATGCGAACGGCTTTATCCTTTGAAAACAAGGCCATCAGCATGCCGAGCTCACCTCCGCCTTTGCCTGCCGCCTGCAATGCCATGCCCTGGCCGATTCCTTTGAGCGCGTAACCTGCGATGCTTTCGTCGTTCTCCTTCATGCTTTCGCCATACTCTTCGGGGCTCATGTCGGCGTGGATAAAGTTCTTCTTGGTGTAGTCGATCAGCTCAAGTTGAAAGTCCAATTCCAGCACCGATTTCATGCCCATTTGCAACGCCGCGACCGGGTTGGTGGGGACTTCGGATTCGTCCGGCGCGCGACCACCTTTGGGAATCACAGTGCCCTCGGGCGCGACAAGTTCGTACAGCAACGATTCGTAGTTTTCGAACTGCTTGTTGAGTTGGCGATAGTATTCTGATTCGCCAATATGGACCGCGCCGATCAAGTCCACGGTGATTCGCGTGTTATTCTCCGTCGTTTTCTCGTATCGCACGATGGAGGTTTCAAGCGCGACGCTGCGATCGCGAGCGTCCTTTCGAATTCTCAGAAAGCGGTCATGCTTGAGCTTGTGGCGTTTGGCAGGAGAGGATTTGTCTTTTTCGGGGGCCGCAACTGTTGTTTCGGTTTCGGTCTCTTGCGACACCATTGAGTTTGCGGTGGTCAGGCACACGGTGGAAGCAATTGCGGACACCAGTAGCAGACGAAGCCATGATGTCGAGTGATTGAAATGTGACGCATTGGCCGGGTTCTTTGTCATGATCGCGCCTGATAAAGTTTCGGTTTCGCTGGAATGATAGCCGCCGACAAGTTGCTGCGAATGTCAACAGCTTGTAAATCGTGTTAAATGATGCCTTGTATTTAATGATAACCGTTGGACCCGCTCAAAGGAAACGCTTGTTCCCGAGAGGTTCCGCAATCGATCGGTTCGGCGGGCAAACGGGCGAATCGACGTGCCAGTCTTTAGGTTTAACGAAGCCGGATTTCATGCTGACGCTACTCTTTGATATTGATGGAACGCTCGTTCGAGCCGCCGGTGCCGGGTTGATGGCGATGCGGCAGGCGATGATCGAATTGCATGGGGTCGAGGAAATACCGAGCGTGACCGTGCACGGTCGCACCGATTACAGCATCGTGTCAGACATCTTTGAACCGTTGCCGATGGATGTCGAAACGGCCCGCGCCGATTTTACAAATCGATATTGCGAACTTTTGGCAGAAACGTTGCCTCGATGTGGTGGGCACGTTCTTCCGAATGTCGTCGACTTGATCGAACACCTCGCCGCGCGAGAGGAGGTTTCACTGGGGCTGCTGACTGGAAATATGAAACGAGCATCCGATGCGAAGCTCCAGTATTTTAAGCTCGATCATTGCTTCACCTATGGAGGCTTTGGCGATCATCATTCCAGTCGCAACGATGTTGCGGCGGTCGCGAGGCAAGCTGCCGCTGATCACTTGCAGGATCGTTTTCAAGGTGACAATGTCTGGGTGATTGGGGACACCGTTAACGACATCACCTGTGCTCGTTCCATTGGGGCGAAAGTGGTTGCGGTCGAAACAGGTGGGGGGGGCCGAGGCGAATTGACGGCTGCGAATCCGGATCTGATTTATGAAAATCTGCCGAAACCCGAAATGTTTCTGGCGGATGTCCAACGAAGTTCTTCCTGAACTTCTGATTGTGTTGCGGCTGAGCGAGATTTTTCGGCTTTAAAACAAGCTTCAGGCCGACTGACGTGGCCGCTGTATCAACTTGAGTCGTTGGGGAAAGGCGCAGCGAGCGAGGGGGGCTTGTCGTTCGCCAAGTGTTTCAGGCTAAGGATAGGTCAACCACGGGAATACGTGTCTAAGCCGCGGCCGAACATCATGTTGTGCTATCTTCGGTTATATCGCCCTACATCCCGCCTCACCAGAATAAACGGTTGAAACACTCGATTTCCGTAACTAAACTGCGGCGAGAGATTTGACTTTTCGAGCCATGTGATTTTGCTGGAGGAGTGCGTTCGAGTGCCGACGCCGGTTGCTATGCGCTACTTTTCCGATTCCCGTCCGCTTCTTTGTCGGCTTATTGATGATCAATCAATTGACAGTTGCTCAATTGCTGAGTGCCTTGAATCGGC
The DNA here is from genome assembly GCA_937928215.1 of uncultured Pirellulaceae bacterium. Classification (GTDB taxonomy): domain Bacteria; phylum Planctomycetota; class Planctomycetia; order Pirellulales; family Pirellulaceae; genus Mariniblastus. The sequence continues at coordinate 3,742 of CALFWL010000104.1, forward strand.
ATCGGTTCAGGGCTTTCATCGTGTGGTCAATGGTGATGCTGGCCGTCGTGGCCGCGTTTCTGATCTGGCCTCGAAAGTTTGCGTCCGAAGGGAAGCTGTACGTTCAGCTCGGTCGGGTCGCAACGGGTATTTCGCCGTCGGCGGGTTCATCGTCCATCTCGGTTCAGGATACGCGCGAAAACGAAGTGCGTTCGGTGGTTGAGATCATCAGTAGCCGCGCGGTCATTGAATCGGTCGTGGACGAAGTTGGGGCCGAGCGGATCTTGGCCAGTTCGCTTGATGCGTGGCTTCCGAATGTTTCGCTCCCGATTCCTGATTTCGGTGGCTCAGGTGATGAAAAGATCGCGGCCGAGGAATACCAGCGGCTGAAGAAACGTGAATTGGCAGCGAAAGCGCTGGAAGATGCCGTCACCATCCACGCGAAGAAAAAAACATCCGTCATTTCCGTTTATGCAAGGTCAACGTCAGCGGATCTGGCTCGCGAGATCGTCAGCAGCATGTTCCATCACACGCGGCGTGTTCATTTGAAAATTCACGCGGTCGACGGTTCCACGTTGTTCTTTGATGAACAGTTCGTTGAGCAGGAAAACAAGGTGGTGCAGGCTGTCAAAAATCTGGCTGACTTTCGCAACAAGTACAAAGTGCTCTCGATTGCGGCCGCGCGCGAGAACCTGCAGCAGATCGTCAACAAGCTGGACAACCAGGTTCTCGACGCAGAGGTCGAGGTCAGCCAGATGGCGAAACGGCTTGAGTCACTTCGCAAGGGCATGGCTTCCACAGACAAACAGCTGGCGATGCCGACCAGCAACATGGAAAGCAAAGCGTTCGAAGATTCAAAGCATATGGTGTTTCAACTGGAAACGGAACGTGAACGACTAGTTTCGACTTACAGTTCGATCCACCCAGAAGTGACTCGAATCGACAATCAGCTGAAGCAGGTTCGCGAGTCGCTCAAAGCGATGTCCAACGGCCGCACAGAGTCCGCGATGACATCGAATCCAGTGTATGAAGATTTGAAGATTGAGATGATTCGCACCGAAGCCGATTACGCGGGAGCCGTCGCGCGGCTGGCTCAGTTAGACAAGAAGCAAGACTCTCGTGAAGCCACGCTGTCGGAGATGAATGAGGCGGAATTTCATGCGGATCAGCTTCAGCGAGACGTCGACATCGCTCGCCAGGAACTTAGCATTTACTCTCAAAGGCGTGGCGAGGCGAAAGCCATGTCGATCATGGACAAGCGAGGAATTTCAGACATTGTCGTCGCTCAAGAGCCGACGCTGAATGTGAAGCATATCAGTCCCAAAGGTAGTTTGATTCTTCCTCTCGGGGCGATGCTGGGTTTGCTGGCCGCGATCGCAGCCACGCTGTTTTTCGAACGCAATCATTTGAGTCCGACACTCAACGAAAGTGAAATCGAACAGGTGCTTGAATTGCCTGTGCTGGTGACACTTCCTCGCGTCTATTCCAGCCGTAATATGGTGAACTGATGATTGAAAAGTTGCCTGAAAACGAAAAAACAGACGGTCAACTTGCGCAGCGCAAAGGCGTTGCACCAAGTGTCAGTCTGCGCCGGCACTTCATTGCGTTGGCTCGTCAGGTAAACGATTGGTGGATGGCGATGGAGGCTCGTCCCGATCGAGCGTTTCGGATCGGAGTCACTTCACTGTCTGGCGGAGCCGGTCGCAGTACTGTCAGTTTCAATCTGGCGGCGTCCATGGCTTCCTTGACGCGTTCACGTGTCCTGCTGGTTGAGTCTGACTTCGGCAAGCACTATGTATCCAGACGACTGGGGTACGCTCGATTACCCGGATTGAGCGAATTGATCGCCGGTGATGCGGAAGTTAACGAGATCATTCATCCGACGCCTGTCGCCAATTTGGCTCTTATGGGGGCGGGGCAAAAGTCGGATCAGGACGCGATCGAACTTCCGTTTTCCTGTTTTTCAAACCACTTTGACTTTTTAGCCAATCGATTTGGCTGTGTTGCTTTTGATCTTCCTGTTGCAAATCATCTGACTGCGTTCCACGCGATCTCAAACCATTTGGATGGAGTCCTGTTGACTTTAGAATCAAATCAAATCGAGCCGAGATTGGTCGATCGTTTTCGCCGTCAGGTGGATTCCCAAGGCGTGCCGATCGTCGGTGTCGTGATCAATAAGTCATAATCAGCAACAACAGCGTTTGGAGGTTGTGTTCGACAGTTGACTTTGTCGGGTACGTCGACTGGCTGTTCCCTCCTCCCACAGATTTTCAACTTTGCCTTGTTCTCGGAATTTCAATGCCCTTCATTACGCGCCGACGAAATGAATCACTGTGGAAGCGTCTGTTTGCTGCTTTGAAGGCCACTTCTGAAAAAGAGAGGGTCTGTCCGCAGGAAGCGTTTCAATTCGAACTTGTCAAAGAGATTTCGCGGTCCAATCGGCGGCAATACGGACGCGAATTTGCGCTGATTCATTTCTCGGTGCCAAGCAGAAACGGCCAGGCGTTGTTGACCGAAGCGATGTTGGACGCGTTTGAACAACGAATTCGAATCAGCGACACGATTGGCTGGCACAGCTCAAACCTTGCCGTGCTGCTGCCGGAGACGGATCGCAAAGGTGCACAGCTGGTGGCCGACGATCTAGCTCGATTGGCAGCTCGACATGGGTGGAACGCGGAGCCCGTGATTTACGTTTATCCTTGGGATGACAACTTGATTTCGGTATCAAACGAAATCGCTGGCTCGGTGGAAGCGCCCAAGGCACCGAATAAGCCAGAATCCGACAACGATGCGATGAATGACGTCGAATCGGACGACTTTGCAGATGGGTTCGAGCGAACAGATTCGTTCGATTCAGATCGTTTGGAAGACAAGCACCATGCGAGGTCCAGTTTCAGGGACCGTGGCAACGGCAATGGATTCGTTGACTTGATGGAAACCGGTTCGGTTCAGTTGACCGATCGCGCTGTGTTGCCAGCTCGCAATGAGAAGAAACGTTACGTGACATCGCAAACGTCGCTGGTTTCTACGCCAAGCAGGAATTTAGAATCTGGTGTTTCCGGCGGGGTGATGTCTCCCCAGGAAGAAGCTCGGCTGAACGCGATGGCAACTTCGATTTCGGCCTCCATGGTTGAGACGATACCGACGCCATGGTGGAAACGAACGATCGATATTGTCGGAGCGGGAACCGGCTTGATCGTGCTGTTTCCGGTTCTGATTGCGGCCGCGATTGCGATCAAAGCGACTTCTCCGGGACCGATTCTGTTCCGCCAGAAACGTGAGGGCAAAGGTGGAAAGCAATTCGACATTCTCAAGTTTCGTACGATGGTCGTCGACGCGGAATCGAAGCAGGCGTCGCTGAAAGATGCCAGCGAGCAGGATGGTCCGGCGTTCAAATTAAAGGATGATCCACGAATCACGGCCGTTGGCAGGAAGTTGCGAACGTCTTGCATCGACGAGCTGCCACAGTTGGTCAACGTTTTGGTCGGCCAGATGTCGCTGGTCGGACCGCGTCCGCTTCCTGTGGCTGAATCGTCCGAGTGCTCGCCATGGCAGCGGATGAGGTTGACGGTATTGCCGGGTTTGACATGTACCTGGCAGGTACGAGGTGGGCGACAGGTCTCGTTTGATCAATGGATGCGAATGGACCTCGACTACATCAGAAATCAAGGTTTCGTCTCGGACGTTCGGTTGATCGTCGAGACTGTATTTATCGCTCTCTTGCATCGCGGTTCCGTTTGATCAATGGTGATGTTGAAGATGCCGACTAGGCTGGGGTGATCAAAGGTCGTGTATCGATTTCGGGAACATGAAAACTAAATTGTCCGACCAATACGTTTCACTCAATGCATCCGAAGTGGGTGGAGGTGATGCGTGGCTTGAAGTCGCGGACAACGGCGGAGCAGCCGGACCCTTGATGGAGGCGATGCCCAATCAGGAGGGTGGCCCAGGCGTGTCTCTCGCGCCGAGCGCTCGGGGTGAAATGCAAAGCGTCGTGCTGATGTTTTTGACGACACTGGCGACGTTTGTGATTTTCTTGATTCAGGGAATCGTGCTCGCGCGAATCTTGGGCCCGGAAGGCCGAGGCGAATTCGGCACAGCCATCTTTTTTCCCCGCGATGTTCTGTTGTACGCTGGCTTGCTGGGAGGCATCGAAGTCGTCAGTGCTTCGGCCAGTCGAATCGTTGGACAGTCGGTGCCACTGAAGTATTCGGCGGCAAGGCTGGGGCTGATCAGTGGCACGTTGACCGGTTTGGTCGGAGCCCTGCTGGCGGTGGCCACAATCTTGTTTACCGACGTGATGTACGGTTACGACAAGTGGCACCTGCTTCCGTATTGCCTGTTCTGTTGCCTGTTCGTTCCCATCGAGCATGTTCATCTGAACGTTTCGGCGGTTGATCGAGGTAAAGCCGATTATGGATTTTATAACTTCAACCGTTTGTTATACGCGTTGGCGTTTCCCGTCGTATTGCTGGCCGTCTATTGGACGGGAGTTAATCGGTGGGTGCCGCTTGCTGATCTGACAATCGTGTGTGGACTGTTTTTGGCGTCGCGGATTGCGGGCGTCTTGCCAACCCTGCGCGGGATGGACTTGCGGCGAGTGTTTTTTCGCGGTCCGGTGGCGACGAGGGCGAACGAAGCCGGTTCAGCTTCCGTTCCAAACGCATGGCGTTTGTTGCGTGACGGACGTGGTTACGCGTTGTCGATGTTGGCGACCGAGTTGTTTGAACGGTTGGACGTGTTGTTGATTGTCGCGTTGGCACCTGTTGTCGAGTCAGGGTATTACTTTGTTGCAGTGCCTGTCGCCGCCATTTTGACGGTTGCTCCCAACGCCCTGGGAGTTTTTACGTTTAACGCGGGAGCCGACCCGAATCGCCACATCAGTGTGCGGCAGGCGGCAGGTGTCATGCTGGCCACGGGAGTGTTTCAGATTGTGGCGGCACTGGTTTACTCGGTCGTGATGCCTTTTCTGTTGGTCGCGATTTTCAAACCCGATTTTGCGAACTCGGTGCCATACGCGTTGTGGTTGTTGCCAGCGTGCGCGATGAAAGGGTTTCTCCAAGCGATTGATGGCTATTTGAAAGGGCGAGGCAAACCGATGGTCGGAGTCTGGTCTCGAGTGATCAGCATCGTGGTCATGTTGGCGTTTGTCTGGACCGCGTTCAATTCCACTTCATTTTCGGAACAGGGACAGTGGTTGTGCATTCCAATGGCGGCTTGTGCTGGGCAGGCCGTCAGTATGCTGATTATCTCGGTCGCGGTCATTCGCGAGGTCAAACGTGGCTCGGATAACGCCGATGATTCAGGCTCTCCGAAATCGAACCTGCAACTGGAGGCCCTATGATGTCCTCGGTTGATTCGGCTCGACTGGACCAAGAACGAGAATTGGAACGAGAACGCATACTCGACGCCCTGCAGACGCCGGCCGATCGTGTGCGTGCGGTGCTGGACGTGCCGCTGAATCTGTTGGCGGGGATATGCCTCGTGTTCATGGTCACGTTTCTGAATCTGATCAATCTTCAGGTTGACAAGGATGTGGTTGCCCTTGATCCGCAAGTTCTGGTGAAGCTGATGGTGATTGCGGGTGCCGGTTTGTACGGAATCATCGGGGCGATGGAGGACTTGAGAATCCGTCGCATCCTGTTTTCATTTCCGGTCTTTCTGGTCGTTATCTTGGCTGGATTTTACTTTTTGTCGTCCTTCACGTCGATCAAGAAAGAGCACTCGCTGGTATCAACAATCGCTCTGCTGTCCGTCCTGTTGATGACGGTCACTGCGATGATGCAGTTGGGGCTGGTGCGTTTTGTGACCACTGTGTTTCACGCCATGAGCTTGTTTGTCGTGCTGTCATGGGTGGTGTATTTCGTGTGGCCGGAAGTTGGAGTCTTCATGGAGCCGATCACCGATGGCGAGTTCACGCAGCGGATGAGCGGACTGGCTCACTCGAATACCTTGGGGCAATACGCTGGACTGACCGTGATTGTCGGTGTGGCCCTGTATCATTTTTACGGTCAACGATCGACCTGGCGACTGATCGTGATCGGACTGGCAGTTGGAGCCTTGCTGGCTTCGTTGTCTCGAACTTCGGCTGCGGCCACGGTTGCGGGGCTGATGGTCATGTACCATCGATCCTTGTTTACAGTGGGAAATCGCAAGTGGTTTATCATTGGGGCAATGCTGTTGCTACCCGTGCTGTTGTTGGTGGCGACTCAAATGGATGTTGGGGAATTGATCGCCGAGAAAATGACGATCGTTTCCAAGTCGGGTGATGCTGATGAGTTGACATCCGCGACGGGGCGAGCAGAAATTTGGCAGTATTCAATGCTGTTGATCTCCAAGCAGCCATTGACGGGGTACGGTGCCGCGACATCCAAATACTTCTTGGAAGATTATTCGATGTACACACACAATCTGTTATTGAACATCGCGTTTTCAACGGGAGTTTTTGGTGGCCTCGTTGGGCTGGTGATGATTTTGCATCAGGCGGCATGGGCGGTCCGGCGACCTCATGTGGTAACGAGCGCTGTGATTGTGTTTATTTTGATCAATGGCTTGTTCGAGAACGTGATGTTTTCGATCATCACCGGCATGCCAACGCTACTGTGGATCATGTCGATGGCGTGGTTTCAAGTTCGGGAATTCAACGGCGGCGAGGAATCCGTGAAACCACTTTCGCTGGGAGACTGTTTGGTATGAGCGTCGAAGGAGCTAATTCAGTGGTGACGACCGACCAGTCCGCTTCCGCGCAACACGATGCGCGAGCGGCACGCTTGCTGTCCGAGCCACATTCCGGGCATCTGGATTCGGTTACGGCATCGAAGCTGGATGCACATGTTGTGCTGTTGAATAATTACGTTCGGCCTCATCATGTTGCGGCGTACACGGAACTGGCGAAGCGTGTCCGCGCGTTGACGGTGTTGCTGTCGGTGCCGATGGAGCCGGACCGAAGCTGGCAACCTCAATGGAATGATCTTGATGTGCGAGTCCAGAAAAACTGGATGTTCACCACTCGCTGGAAACATTCGTCCGGATTTGCGGAACCCAATTTTATTCATGTGCCGATCGATACGACGCAACAGTTGAAAGAGTTGAATGCGGATATTGTTTTCTCATATGAAATGGGAATGCGAACGTTTTTGAGCTGCTGGTATCGTCGCTTTCATCCGGAAGTTCCGCTGGTGATGGTGGGCAACATGAGCGAACATGTTGAGGCCGAACGCGGGCTGGCCCGACGATTGCTCCGGCGTTCGATTTGTCGGGGAGCCGATTATTTCACCTACAACGGACCAAGCTGCAAACGCTACCTAGAAAGTTTGTCGTTACCGGTCGATCGACTGTTCGAAATTCCATACTGCATTGATTCTTCGGTTGTCTTTGACGGTCCTCGCGAGCTGTCCACTTCAAGCGAACGAAAGCTGCTCTACTGTGGTGCGTTGAGTGAACGCAAAGGAATCGTGCAGTTTGCTCAGGCGATGCACCGATGGTGTGACTTGAATCCCCAACGAAAAGTGAACTTGTCGATCGCGGGCAACGGGCCGTTGAAAGATGAGGTTGCGGGTCTCGCGGGTCAAAACCTCGCGATCACGTTCCTTGGTGATTGTGATAAATCAAAACTGGCAAACGCTTATCGCGATAATGATATCGCGGTCTTTCCCTCGTTGGCCGACGAATGGGGCTTGGTCCCGATCGAGGCCATGAGTTCCGGTTTACCGGTGCTGGGCAGCTTTTTTGCTCAATCGGTCGAAGCGCATTGCGAGGAAGGCAAGAACGGCTGGACCTTCGATCCAACGAACGAACAGGATTTGAAGGCCGCGGTCGATCGTGCGATGGCCTGTTCCGACCGGCAATTACTTGACATGGGGCAATACGCACGCCAATCGGTTGCTCATGTGACTCCCCAGCGATCTGCGGAGCACTTTTGCCGCTTGATCGAATCCGCCCTTCCCCGCCTGCGATCTTGATGCTCGATACTCGGTTTCAACCGCTGCGGCTCAACTTTGTTTTGCTCCTCCTGATGTGCTCCTCCTGATGTGCTTTTCATGACTGATAAACCAATCGCCAGCGTTTCTGTTGATCTCGATAACCTGTGGTCGTATTTGAAAGTGCGAGGAGAGCCGTCGTGGTGTGACTTTCCGGGTTATCTGGATATCGTTGTTCCGCGGATGCTCCGGTTTCTGGACGATCACGGTTTGAAGACGACTTTTTTTGTCGTGGGACAGGATGCGGCGTTGGGGGTCAATCACGACCCGATCGCCATGCTGGCTGAAGAGGGGCACGAAATCGGCAATCATTCGTTTCATCACGATCCGTGGTTGCATTTGTACAGCCAACAGCAACTGGAGGAAGAGTTTGATCGTAGCGAGTACGCGATCGAGCAAGTTACGGGAGTTCGTCCGGTTGGCTTTCGTGGTCCGGGGTTCAGTTGTTGTCAGCGAGTGTTGCAATTGCTGATGCGACGCGGCTACGAATATGACGGATCGACGTTCGCGACCAGTTTGGGGCCGGTCGCCCGAGCCTATTACATGTTGAATACTCGTTTCTCTCGGAAGCAGATGGAGGAACGGAAAGAGCTGTTCGGTTCGTTCAGTGACGCGTTTCAATACAACAAGCCGTTTGTCTGGACGGAAAACGAGTCGCGATTGGTCGAGATTCCAGTCACCACCATGCCCCTGACACGGTTTCCCATCCACGCCAGCTATGTGAACTACTTGGCGTCCATGTCGGTGACTCTCGCCCGCGTTTATTTTCGGAAAGCAATCACGCTTTGTCGGCTGACGGGTACGCCCCCGTCGTTGTTGCTTCATCCGACCGATTTCCTGGGCGAGAAAGACGCTCCGGAGATGGCATTCTTTCCCGGCATGAGAATGCGAGCCCATCAAAAGATGGAACTGCTATCTGAATGTCTGGAGCTGGTTTCCAAGCATTATGAGATAGTCACGATGCGACAGCAGGCTGAACTCGTCCTTCAGCAGAGCCACGTGAAACGCTCGATCAGCACGGCAGTTGCGGGGCTTCCACCTGAGTTGCTCAATGAGGCATAGGCACTTGCCCAGCCACTGCCAGATTCGATTTCATTTCGTTGGTGAAAAGTCGGCGCTGAATCATGTTCATCCGGCAACCTATTGATTCGTGAGTGCTAAGTTGCCTCTAGGTTGACCGTCACGCTAATCGATGTGGCATCGTGCGAGGAAATGGCAACGGTTCACGGGGCGGCAGTTTCAACCAGTTGTCGGCAGCCCATTGCTCTCGTTCCTCGTCCGAAGCGTAAAAGCGTAGCCATGCTTCCTCGTCGACGACAATGTCCAGGCATTGCCACTGAATTGCTCGATTCGACGCGACGATCTTCTTTTCATGGGCTGGCAAGATATCGCGAGCGATCAAGCAGTACAGTTGGCGATCCGACAGGTGATCGGTGTGCACCAGAACGATGTTCTTTTCGTACAGGCGTCCGATGATCTGATGAAGTTTTTGCTTGACCTGAGCGTCCGAATACTCCTTGTGATCACGCATGACCAGTTCAGGTTCGAACCATTGTCCGATCGGTAACACGGGAGCCCGTTCCCAGGCGAGCAACGATGATAGAAATTCGTTCTCGCTGTGGACCGACATTCGGTCCATGTCGACCAGCGTCACCGATTCATCAAGAAAGGGTTCCATTTCGTCTCGCAGTCGAGCGTTCTGCAGCAAGAGGTCAATATCGGACATGGTGTGGCATTCACTTGGGGTGCATAGCGATAACGGATTGGAGTCGGTCGAAGTGGGATCAGGGTCGACATCCAAACGATGCTATGAATTTATCAAGCACGCTCGCGTGAACAAGTTTCAACTTGAGCGAATGCCAGAAAAACGGTGCCTGTTTTTCTCAAGCCATCGCATGACACGATTCGTCGTCAGAGTTGACGTTGCCGTCAAAGTTTGACTCAAGCTAGTAACGCTCTCAGCAGCCAAGCATTAGCGTCAACCGTGACAAGAACCAAGCCTCTGCGAGCTGATCAGCCATGTGCGCTCAGCCGCCAAATCCGAGTGACATCTGAGAGTCTTCAATCTCGGCTTCTGAACTGAGTTCCTGGTACAACAGGCTCGGTTGGATGTCCGAGTTATTCTGGTACTTGCTGCTGGAATACTCGCAAATGTCGCCGACAACTTGATGGTAAAAGATCTGGCAGATCTCGATGCCGGCATAAATTCTGACTGGTTGGACGGCGAACATCTCCAGCGTCCAATGACCGCAGAACCCCACGTCGCCGAATCCAGCGGTGACGTGAACGAACAAGCCAAGCCGTCCGATCGACGACCTTCCCTCGATCATTGGAACGAGATTTCTCGTTTCCGTACGCTCGATCGTCCGCCCTAGGTACAGCCGATGAGGCTCCAGCACCAATCCGGATTCAGGGATTTCCAACCGCTTGGTACGGTTGGGCTTCTTCATGTCCAGCACCACCTCTTCGTACGTCACGACTTCGTTGTGCAGTGTCAGGTTGTAGCTGTTGGGGTTGATTCGATCAGGCACGTACGGATCAATTTTGATATTTGAGCCGATATTTTGCTGGATTTCCGCACCGGTAAGAATCATTTCAAGCTTCCGTCAGAAAAATGGGTTGCGATTTCGAGCGGATTTTCGGCGCTGTTTCAGCAGGTGTCAAGCTGTGGGCTGTTTCCGGCAGACAATAAGTTTTTGCGGGATTGTGAATCGGTCACCAAAAATTCGGTTACTCTGCCTCATTGTTCTCCGGGCCAGCAGGGACGTTTGTTTATAAAAAATTGACTGTAAGTCTAACTGGAAGTAGAGTTTGGCAATTATTACTCGCCCGAACGAGTCGCGTTCCGGTATCCTGACATGCCAAACAAGAATCCCAAACCGTTCGACGGTAAGCGTCAACGAGCAAGTTTCCCATGAGCGATAATCCATACCAAGCCAGCCGATATGCCGCATATCCCCAAGCCGACGTTGCTGCCGTGGATGAGCGTGCTGCCTTTCTTCAACGAACCTACCTGCACCTGTTTGGGGCAGTGTTGATTTTTGCTGCGATTGACGCATTGATCATTGGCTTGTTCCACGACCAGCTAATGGTTTGGGTGCCGCGGGTCACCGGAGGGTTCAACTGGCTGTTCGTTCTGGGGGGATTCATGGTCGTCAGTTGGTTCGCCGAAAAATGGGCTCGTAGTGACGCCTCGAGGCAGACGCAGTACTTCGGGCTTGGAGTCTACGTAATGGCAGAGGCGTTGATCTTTGTGCCTTTGCTGTTTATCGCGAACGAGTATTTTCCGGGAGTCATCGAGTCTGCCGGATTGGTGACGTTGATGGTTTTTGGCGGCCTGACCATAGGCTGTTTTCTGACGCGAACGGATTTTTCTTTTCTGCGGTGGGGGCTGGCGGCGGCTTGCGTTGTGGCTTTGGCACTGATCGTCGGCTCTTGCGTATTCGGATTCTCGCTGGGCATCTGGTTTTCGGTCGCAATGGTCGCTGTGGCCTGTGCGTCGATTCTTTACAACACCTCCAACGTTCTACATCACTACAACACTTCGCAGCACGTTGCCGCGTCACTGTCGCTGTTTGCTTCGATCGCGTTGCTGTTGTGGTACGTCATTCAAATTTTCATGCACCTAGATAGCGATTGAAACTTGTCTTCTGAAATCCCTCGTTCGCCGGGCTCGCTCGCTTTGCCAAAGGATTTTGGCAATGTTGTACGACTGTTCCCATTGCCAAATGTCGTGCTTTTTCCAGGGGTTGTGCAAGCGTTGCATATCTTTGAACCTCGTTATCGGCAGCTGGCCAACGACGCGCTTTTGAGTGACGAACTGATCACGATGGCGATGGTGGATCTTGACCAAGCTCATTCAGGCAATCCACGGCCTGACCTTTTGCCGACGGTTTGCATTGGGAAAATTGTCTCACATAACCAGCTTGACGATGGTCGTTACAATGTGTTGCTCGTGGGAGCCGCCCGGGCCAAGATCAAGAATGAGATCGTGACCGACCATCCCTACCGAATGGCGGAAGTGGAGGTGGTGGAAGATTCTTTTCGTTACGCTCCCGAAGATGTCGAGGCGCTCAATCGTCAGGTTCTCGATTTGTTTCGGGTGCTGGTTAATCGCCGAGGCGTCGCAGAGGTGGAATCCTTGTCCAGACTGTTTGAGGGCGATCTACCGCTGGGGCAAATCAGCGATCTGATCTGCTACGCTTGCGGCGCGGAGCCAATGCAGCAGCATCAAGTGCTGAAGGAATCCGAAGTGTGTCGGCGGGCCGAAATCTTGATCAAGATTCTGACGAGCCTGATTTCTGGTCCGATTCCACGCAATATCTCCGGAAGTGATTTTCCACCCCAATTTAGTATCAATTAAGTTTCGAAACTAATCTTCGAATCGAAAGCAGCCATGAAAGTCTCTATCGAATATTGCGGCATGTGAAACTTTGAACCTCAAGCCACCAGTCTGGCGGCGAAAGTGAAAAAGGCGATCGGAGTCGAAGCGAAACTCATCCTTGCGGCGGGCGGAAAATTTGAAGTAGTGGTCGACGGCCAATTGGTTTACTCAAAATTGAAAACCAACCAGTTTCCAGACGAAGAAAATCTGGTGAATGAATTGAAATCGATGGCGTAGCGGATTCGCCTTTAATGCGCGATTCCGATCTCTGGTGCTGGAACATTCGGTGGCCAAGTGATTACACTGGGGAAAGGTTTTCTGACATCATTTTCCTGGAGTGCTAATGTTTCGCAATTTCATGCTTCTTTGCTGGATCGTTTTGTCGATGCTCTCGGTTGAGCTGTCTGCTTTCGCCCAATTGTCGACCGGTTGGAAAGCACACGACTTGAAGCGACCTGCTCCTCCAGTGGTCACGCCTGGTGAATCTAATCTTCCTCTGCGGGCTCCCAGTGATGCGACGATCCTGTTTGATGGCACAGACTTGTCGCAATGGCAATCAAAGGAAGGCGGCGACGCGAAATGGAAAGTTGTCGATGGTGCAATGGAGTCTGTTCCGAAAAGTGGCTACATCTTTTCCAAAGAAAAGTTCGGTGATTGCCAACTGCATCTCGAATGGGCTACTCCGGCTATCGTCGAAGGAGAGAGTCAGGGGCGAGGCAACAGTGGCGTCTACCTGATGAAACGGTTTGAGCTTCAAGTGCTGGATAGCTACAACAACCCGACTTACGCGGATGGGAGTGCAGGAGCAATTTACGGTCAGTACCCTCCCCTCGTTAACGCAAGTCGCAAGCCGGGTGAGTGGCAGTCTTACGATATCATCTTCAAGCGTCCGCGGTTTGAGGGAAAGAAACTCGTTTCGCCTGCGGTGATCACGGTTCTGCACAACGGCGTCCTGATTCAAAATCATTCCGAAGCTTTTGGGCCAAGTGCTTGGTTGGTGCACGGCGATTACAGACCTTCGATGACGGAGGGACCTCTCGGTCTACAGGATCATGGAAATCCGGTCCGATACCGCAACATCTGGATCCGCCGGCTCGCTGAACCCGCGCGGGCCGAACACGAAGGCGGTTATCCCGAAGAACATTCGCTCAGCGAGGCGACACAGAACAAATTGCTCGGCAAGTACAAACAATTCAGGATCGAAAAACGTGGCGATGCACTCTATTGCATTTTCGGTGGTCGGCCGCTCGAACTGGTGCCGGTATCCGAAACGGAGTTCGTTTTCAGAAAGACCGCAGGAAGTTTGACGTTCTCGTTGACCGATGAAGGCGAACTTGACGAAGCGTTTTTGAAGATCGACGCATCATCGCGCTCGATAGTATCGAAAGTCGAAAAATCGGATTCCAACGGAGAATCGCAGCCCGAATAACGCTTGAAAAGCAGCGTCAGGCGTCGGGACTGAGCTGTTAGATGCCGCGGCTGAGCTTCGTCACCGTAATTTGCTTGTTAAAACTGCCAAAACTCTCAACGAAATGGCTGTTTGGGAGAAAAAAGCCAGTTTTCGGATTCGAAAATTGGTTTATGATTGCATTTGTTGCCGAAAATGGTAATTTTCACTCCTGCTATAGTGTGTGATTCGGTAGCTTCGGCTGAAAAGCAATATTTTCAAGGTGCGACAAATGGAAGATCAGCAATTTGACGGTGCTCAGGCGCTTATTTCGACGCTTGATGACTTGGGCATCGAGTACATCTTTGGCTATTCGGGTGGAGCCGCGATTCCGATCTTCGACGCGTTGGAGACCGTCGATACCAATATGAAGTTCATTCTTGTTCGCCACGAACAAGGTGCGGTCCATATGGCGGACGGTTACGCACGAGCCACAGGAAAGCCCGCAGCGGTTCTAGTGACCTCCGGGCCAGGAGCGGGAAACACGGTTACCGGTCTGATGACAGCGATGATGGACTCGGTTCCCATGATCGTGATTTGTGGTCAACAGGTCACTTGGATGCTTGGGAAGGACGCTTTCCAAGAAGCGGACATTTTTGGCATTACGATTCCCGTCGTCAAACACAACTACCTTGTTAAGGATAGCAACGATCTAGTGCGTGTTGCGAAGGAGGCGTTCCACATCGCAACGACCGGGCGCCCCGGTCCGGTTTTGATCGATGTTCCCAAGAATGTTTCTCAGGGGCCGTTCACCGGTTCCATGGACCCGGAATTGGACCTCCCCGGCTACGACCCAAGTCCGTCTTACAACATTGAAGATAGCGACGTTGCCAAGGCGGCTGAGCTGATTGCTGGTTCCCATCGTCCGGTGATTCTTGCTGGCCAAGGTTGCATGATTTCCCGCGCTGGCGAAGAGTTGATGGAGTTGGCGAAGAAGTTGGGGGCTCCGGTCACCAGTACTTTGTTGGGCAAAGGCGTGTTCCCGGAAACGCATGATCTTTCGTTGGGCATGTTAGGCATGCACGGAACGGCTTATGCGAATAAGGCGATGGTCGAATGTGATTTGCTGATCAACATCGGTTCGCGATTTGATGATCGGATTATCGGTCAGCCGGACAAATTCTGTGCCGACGCAAAGATCATCCACATCGATATTGACCCTGCTGAAATGGGCAAGATGATTCGGCCTCATGTTCAGATTGTCGGCGATGCGAAAGCCGTTTTGAACAAGTTGAATCAAAAAGTTAAGCCGCTGCCAACGGAACAATGGCTGGCGAAGCTGGACAGCTATAAATCAAAGTTTCCGCTTGGGTTCAAGAAGCAGGGTGGCTTGCGAATGCAGCAGGTCATCCATGAGCTTTACGAGCAAACTCAGGGGAAGGCGATCGTTTCGACCGATGTTGGGCAGCACCAGATGTGGGCCGCTCAGTTCTATAAGAACGATGAGTCCTATCACTGGCTGTCGTCAGGTGGAGCGGGAACGATGGGGTTCGGTTTTCCTGCGGCCATTGGTGCGCAGTTGGGTAACCCGGATAAGACCGTGATCTCAATTTCGGGGGACGGTGGATTTCAGATGACCGCGTTCGAGTTGGCGACGGCTCAGATTCATAAATTGCCGATCAAGATCGTTGTCCTTAACAATCATTACCTTGGCATGGTCCGCCAATGGCAGGAGCTGTTCTACGAAAATCGTGAGTCTGGCGTGGACTTGCTGGGCAACCCGGATTTCTGCAAACTCGCCGCGGCGTACGATATTCCCAGCGTTTACATGAAACGGCCAGCAGACGTGAGCCGGAAGATCGAAGAAGCACTCGCTTACAACGACGGCCCGATCCTGATCCATGCGGAATGCGTGAAAACAGATAATGTCTTCCCGATGGTCCCAGCCGGTGCAGCATTGGAAGACATGATTACCGAGCCGCCCAAGGAAAAAATGGCCAAGCCAATCGGATCGACTTAACACTCACCTAGAAATGACTGACGGATTTGAGTGCTCGAAACCCACAGATTTCACCGTGTAATCATCTTGCAAGTCCGCGGGTTATTGTTGCGTGAGTGCTTAAAATCCGATGATGGTCAGACGCCTTCGTTCTTTTTGTTTGATATTTCAACTCCAACTACCTGTATCGTCCTGTGATTTCCATGACTCAAACTATCGTCACGACCGACACACCAGTCGAATCAACGTCAAGTGTCAATTCGCACACGCTTTCGATCTTGTCCAAGAACGAGCCCGGCGTGCTGATGCGAATCTGCCAAGCTTTCGCTCGGCGTGCGTTCAATATTGATTCGTTGGTCGTTTCCGAGGGCTATCAGCGCGATTACGCTCGGATGACGATTGGGATATCGGGTGACCCGGAAGGCTTGGAACAGATCGTCAAGCAAGTCAACAAATTGATTGACGTGATCCACTGCTGTGAGCATACGGCTGAGAACTCCGTGGTGAAGGAGTTAGCGTTGATCAAGTTCATGGCGGCGCGCGAGGATCGCAGCGAAGCATTGCACGTGATCGAGCACTTTGGTGGCAAGACGGTCGATCTGACTCCGACCTCGATGATCGCCATGATTCAAGGTGATTCGGCCAAGATCGATGCGGCGGAAACGATGCTGGGGCAGTTCCACATCATCGAGATGGTTCGCACCGGCAAAGTCGTGATGGTCCGCGGTGAAGAAACGACCTGATCCGAGGGCAGGCGATTTCTTTCGGGCCGTCGCTTGGCTACTTGGCGAGATCAGCAGGTGACTTGTCTCGGCGTAGCGTGTCCTGCTTGGTGAGCAACTTGACGGGTTTCAGTAAGCCTTCGACAACTTTGGCGAAAACGGGGAAGTTGATTTTCTCGGGGGTGTCGGACCGACGATGGTAGTGTGGGTACCGAAATGGAGCCGTATCGGTGACCATGATGCCGGCGTAACCTTCCTGCCAAAACGACCAATGATCGGACCAACCGACCCCCGGCAGCGTGCCGGGAAGTGAAGCTCCCTCGCATGGGACATCACTATTTTGAATGAATGACTTGAGCACAGTGCGTTGCAGCATCGTTGACGGCACGTTGCCAACGAAACCAATGAAATTGCCCGTCGAAGGATACAGGTGATTCAGCGGTGGAGGATAGTTTTGGCTGTTCGGTTTGTCTGTAAAATAGCCCATCGTCTCAAGGCTGAGCACGGCGACGATATCTTCCTGCTTACGTCGGCACTGCTTCGCGTAGACCCACGAACCCATTTCATCGACCGTTTGGAAGTACGGCGGTTCCTCATTCGTGAACGCAACGAATCGTAGCGTGCGTTCAGGTTCAAATTTACTCAACCGCTCTGCTAAGACTAGCATCGCTGCGGTTCCGCTTCCGTTATCGTTCGCTCCGGGCGTTCCTCGGGCGGTGTCGTAGTGAGCACCGATGATGACGATCTGATCTGGAGCTTTCGAGCCCTCGATTTCAACCACAATGTTGTGACAGTCGAGTCCTTTAACCTGAAAGGTTTGTCGCTTGGGTTCGTAGCCGAACTTGGCGAACTCGGCATGGATGTAGTCAGCGGCGAGGTTGAGCTGATTGTATTTCCGCAGATTTCGCTCTCCAATTTTTCTCGCAAGGTGCGTCACATGGGACTTGAGCGTCGGTGCGAAGTCGAAGTTTTCGACCGCTTTGACAGGTGGCGTTTCCTTTGGAGGTCGTCCAGAGTCGTTTGGGTCTTGAGCACCTAACATCGCAACGGCAGCCAATATGCACGCGTTCATTCAATCGTCCTCGATGGGGTGTTTGTGCAGCAAGTCCGCGTCTCGCCTAACGGCTATTTTACGCCCCAGTCGTCCGAAGATGCGACCCCGGACGTGAGCTGTTGGACAGAGTGAATGGGGACGTTTTGGAAAGGAATTCCCGATTCATGCAGCCAGTCCAGGAACTCGGTCTGTCGAGCGATATCGGCAAAGTCGAAGCCCATCAACGCTTGCCCTTCCGTTTGACCGGTGTCGGTGTAGTTCATGTAGCACACGTTGGCTAGTTTGCTGGCGCCTCGCATGAATTCACGCAAAGCACCGGGGCGATTGGAGAATTCGATCACGGCGAAGAATGGGAGTTTCAATCGATCCACGCGAAAGGGAATGACGCGAAAATTTGATGCCGCGGACCCGGTGACTTCCTGAAACGGTGGAATCGCCGGATCCTTGAGAAACGCTTCCAGGTCCGCCAACGCGGAATGGGGCACTTCGACGCCAATCGTGGGATAGGCGATCCCATCGCTCATCCGTCCGTACTGGAAATCGATGATGTTCATGTTGACGAAGAACTGATCCAGCAGCTGAATCAATGAGCCCGCCTGTTCGGAAAGTTCAAACTGGTAGTATCGAGTCTCGGGGCGTTGGACTTGTCCAAGTCTGGCGATCTTGGGCAACATCATGAAGTCAACGTTCGACCCGGACAGAATTACTAGCGGGCGATCTTCGGGCTGGAAATCCCATTCCATCGCCGCCGCGACTCCCAGTCCGGCAGAAGGCTCGACGATGATTCGCATTGTTTGCCACAGAAACTGAATCGCGTGGCAAGCGTCGTCATTGCTGACTCGCATGCAATCGTCCAATAACATGCTGCACAAGCGAAAGGGTAGCTTGCCGGGACGAGCAACCGCCGTCCCGTCGCAGAATTTGTCCAGCGTTTCCAGAGTGATCAACTTACCCGCCTCGATCGAGCGAGACATGCTGTCCTGCCCTTCTCCTTCGACACCAATCACCTGAATGTCTGGATGACTGCGTTTGATCACCGATGCGATACCCGCCGCGACTCCACCGCCTCCGATCCCGACAAAAACATGAGTCGGCAGGTCGGTAAGCTGATCAAGAAACTCAACCGCGATGGTCGACTGCCCTGCGATCACGTCCAGGTCGTCGTAAGGTGGAATGAAAGTCCCACCCGATTCCTCCGCAAACCGAATGGCCTCGCGTTGAGACTCATCAAATGAGTCTCCGAATAACCGGATGGTCACGAACGGTCCGCCAAAATGCCGCACGGATTCTTGCTTCAGCAGTGGGGTCGACAGCGGCATGAAGATCGTTGCATTCAGCTTCTGTCGAGCCGCAACCACAGCGACGCCTTGAGCGTGATTACCAGCCGATGCGGCAACCAGTCGGCCACTAAATCCCGCGGCGCAGATCTTGGAAATCTTGTTCCCCGATCCTCGCCATTTGTAGCTGTGAACCGTTGATGTATCTTCCCGTTTGAGCGAAAGAGTAGCCCCGCGAGGGAGTTTGACCGAATCTAGAGGCGTCGCCGGATGCAGTGAGTAAATGCGATCTGCCGCTGCTTTCGTTTCGTCGGCCAAACGGTCGAGCAGTTGGTCGTCCGACAGCAGGTCAGGATTGTTTTCTGGGCTGTTGTTCACATCGATTCCGGTAGCGACACAAGGTCAGGTACACAAAAAAACGCCAAAACCACGACTTTCATCATAGCTTCGGCGTTTGAGTTATTCAGCGATCAATCACGCTTGTACTTACGCATGATTTTCTTGCAACCATGAGAAACGCTTACGAAGCTCTTTGCCGCAGGTTTCGATTGGGTGGTCTAGGTCTTCCTGCATCATGCGCTTGAATTCAGGCATGCCGTTCTCGTACTCGGCCTGCCAGTTTTTCGCGAAAGTGCCGTCCTGAATCTCTTTCAACACTCGTTTCATCTCGGCACGCGTCTCGGCGGTGATAATGCGTTTGCCAGTGACCAGGTCACCCCAAGCAGCTGTGTCACTGACGAATTCGTGCATGCGGGCCATTCCGCCTTCGTAAATCAAGTCAACGATCAGCTTCACCTCGTGCAGGCATTCGAAGTAAGCGATTTCAGGCTGGTAGCCGGCTTCGACGAGAGTTTCCCAGCCAGCCACGATTAGCTCCGAAACACCACCGCACAGAACCGCCTGTTCGCCGAACAAGTCGGTTTCTGTTTCTTCCGGGAAAGTCGTTTGAATGATTCCAGCACGAGCACAGCCGACGCCTGAACCATAAGCCAGCGCAAGTTCCAAGGCATTGCCGGTCGCGTCCTGATGAACGGCAACCAAGCCAGGCACTCCACTACCCTCTTCGTACTGGCGACGTACCATTCCACCGGGGCCTTTGGGAGCGATCAGCACGACGTTATGTTGTTCGTCGACTTTGATGGAGCCGTAGTGAATGTTGAAGCCGTGGCTGAACAACACGGTCGATCCGGGCTTCAAGTTTTCCGCGACGTGATCACGATAAACTTGAGGTTGAGCAAGATCAGGGCAGAGCAGGCAGACAATGTCACCTTGCTTAGCTGCATCAGCCATCGAAAGAGGAGTCCAGCCTTCGGATTCGGCTTGCTTCCAGCTTTTACCGCCTTCGCGAATTCCTACCACAACGTTGACACCGCTGTCTCGCAAGTTCATTGCCTGGCCGCGACCCTGGCTTCCGTAACCGATGACCGCCACGCACTTGCCTTCGAGGGCTTGGGTGTTGACGTCACTTTCAAAAAACATGGTTACTGGCATCGGGACGAGCTCCTGAAATTGGTTGATCGAAGCAACTTCGATCGAGAGTGAAATTTAAATGCCGCGAGGGCCTGTGTTGCCCACCTGAGCGTATTGGAGTAGCCAAAATACGAGCCCAGTCGCGATGAATTTGGAATCGAGGATTGTAGTTCAAAAACCTTTGGTGTCAACGTCGCGAAGTGGCGGATCGGCTTCCGTTCGAGTCGTTCAACGTGGTTGATTTCGCTGGTAAGACGAATGCGTTGGATGGGCTCAAGACCGCGAAAGGACGTTCCCTCGCCTTTGATTCAATATCATGCCAAACTGGAGGGCTCAGCAACCGAAAACAGGAACCGGACGATGAAATCTGACCAATTGAGATCAAGCATTCGACTTTTGGGCGATCTGCTGGGGCAAACGATTATCGATCAGGAGGGCGAAGACGTTTTCCACGAGGAAGAGCAGATTCGCCGCATGTTCAAAGCGTGGCGGCAGGGGGACACCGACGCCACCCGGCAGATCGATGCGGTAATTCCCGATCTTGTCGAGGACTTACCGCGTGCTCAAGCGGTTCTGAAGGCGTTCTCCAGTTATTTTCAGCTGATCAACCTAGCAGAGGAAAGGCAGCGAGTGTCCGTGCTTAGCGAACGCCTCGAAGCGGCACGTCAATCGGGCGAACCAATGGATGAAACCATCGCCCAAGCCGTCAAGACGCTGATTGTCGAAGGAGTCGATGCCACGCAGATGCAAGTAATCTTGAACGGTATGACGATTACGCCGGTCTTCACCGCACACCCAACGGAGTCCAAACGACGGACCGTTCGGCAGCTGTTGGCGAATATTTCTGACCTGCTGACACGTTATCATTCGGCCGACAATTTCGAACACGATCGTGATCAGATTCGTGAACTGATTCATGACCATGTGGTTTTGCTCTGGCAAAGTGATGAAACTCGTGATCGCCGCCCGACGGTGATGGATGAGGTTCGCAATACCGGAGTGTACTTTTTCGAAACCGTTTTGTTTGATCTGGTTCCTCGCATCTACGAGGAGTTGGAATCCGCGCTGGCCGAAGGTTGGCCCGATCACGAATTTACGGTTCCACCAATTCTGACTTTCGGTTCATGGATTGGGGGAGATCGTGATGGCAACCCATTTGTAACGACCGACGTAACCGAAGAGGCTTTACGGGCGCACAAGGCAACTATTCTGGTTCGCTACCTTTACGAGGTTGATGCAATGTACGGCTTGCTTAGCCCGTCCATCACGCGAGCCGGATTCAGCAAGCAATTCATGAAGCACTTGGGCGAGTGCATGAAACAGGTGCCGGCGGACGAGCGGGAAACTTTCGCTCGTTTTTCTCAAGAGCCTTACCGCCAGATGTTGATCTGGATCTTCCGACGGCTCAAGGCAACTCAAACACAGAATGATTCGCCGTGGCAGCAAATTGAAAACAACGATCGTGCTTATGATTCGGCCGACGAGTTTCTGGCCGATTTGCTTCTGATTCGTGACAGCTTGGTCCAGAACAAGGGCGAACGGTTGGTGCGTGGCAGGTTTCATCGGCTGGTTCGAGCGGTCGAAGTTTTCGGGTTTCACCTTGCGACGCTGGACGTGCGCCAGCACGCGGACTTTCATCGACAGGCGACCCACGAGGTGTTTGCGCGAAATCAAACGGTGGAAAATTACATCGATCTGGATGAGGACGAAAAGATCCGCTTGTTGACGGATGAGATCAGCTCACCGCGTCCGTGGACGGGCGGCAGTAAGGTGTCGACTCCTGAACTGAGCGACGAAACGTCACAGACATTGTCCTTGTTTCGCAAAATTGGACAGGCTCATCAGATGCTGGGCCAAGCATCGATGCAGACTTACATCATCAGCATGACCGAAGGCGTGAGCAACTTGCTGGAGGTGCTGTTGATGTCGCACGATGCCGGTCTGGCGGGCCAGTTGGATATCGTGCCGTTGTTCGAGACGGTCAACGATCTGCTGGCGGCCCCGAAAATCATGGAGTCCTTGTTCAACAACCCCGTCTACGCCAGTCATTTGAAGCAACGGGGCGGGCAGCAGCAGATCATGATCGGGTACAGCGACAGCAACAAAGACGGCGGTTATCTGCGAGCGAACTGGATGTTGTTCACAGCTCAACGAAATCTTGCGGCTGTTTGCCACAGGCATGGGATCGTCATGACGCTGTTTCATGGACGCGGCGGTTCGCTGGGGCGAGGAGGTGGTCCCGCCAATCGAGCGATTCTTGCGCAGCCGCCTGAATCGGTCAAAGGTCGGATTCGAATTACCGAGCAGGGAGAAGTCGTCAGCTCTCGGTATAGCGATCCCGAGATTGCTCATCGTCACCTTGAGCAATTATTTCACGCGGTGTTGTGTTCAAGTGGCAACCGGCCTCAGTTTGACCAGATCGATCGATGGTCCTCGATCATGGACGATGTCAGTTCCGCAGCGCATGCGAAGTATCGGTCACTCGTCGAAGACCAGTATTTCTTGGAATACTTTCAAGCCGCTTCTCCGATCGATTTGATCGGTCAGATGAACATCGGCTCTCGCCCTGCACATCGTCGGGCGACGAGGTCGCTGAGTGACTTGCGAGCCATCCCTTGGGTGTTTGCGTGGACGCAATCTCGTGCGGGTGTTCCAAGTTGGTTTGGGGTGGGCACGGGCTTCGAATCGTGGCTGGGAACTGCGGATGCCCAGCGAGCGAAACGATTGGCCGAGCTTCAGGAAATGTACAAAGGCTGGCCGTTCTTTCGCACCGTGATTGGGAACGTGCATCTGGGGCTTGGCCGAGCCGATATGGTGATTTCAAAGTGCTATTCTGAACTCGCGGGAGACCCCGCCGGCAAGACGATTCACGCTCAGATTCAGGCCGAATACGATTTGAGCCGAAGCTTGATCCTTGAGATCACCGGTGATGACGAGCTGCTTGATACGGAGCCGTGGCTGCAAAAGAGCATTCGAGTTCGAAACCCGTATGTTGATCCAATGAATCGCATCCAGGTTGAGTTGCTGAAGCATTTTCGTGACACAACCGATGCGTCTCGGGCGGAAGCATTAGGCAGTGCGATTTTGCAATCCGTCAACGGGATCGCGGCTGGCTTGCAATCGGTGGGCTGAGTTCGGCTTTCGCAGAAAGATTTGCTGGCGAGCGTCGGGAATTCCAGATCGCATCCGGGTGGCAAATTGACCGGGAAGAATCGAACCAAGAGTTGTCAAGAAACGACCCAAGCTATACAACCGAATGACAAAACCGAGAGCAGTCTTAAAACGAAAACTACTCAATTCTTAAAGGAAAACTGTGACAGTGCCATTCGTGCGCGGACCGTTAACCAATAGCGGGACTTGTAACCAATAGCGGGACTTGTAACCAATGGCAGGAGTGAAAACTCGAGTGGCGGCTGTGAAAACCGATGCGATTTCTGGCCGCCGCGGGGTGATGTGAGCGAAGGATTGGATGTGAATCGTGGCGGAATCTTCCTTGAGCGTTACCAAAAACTGGTCCGTCCCGTTCGGTCGACTAGGTGACGACCGCTCTGGTCAGGTTGAAGACGGTGATCTCGGGACGAGCCATGAAACGAACACGACTGGTATGACCGAGCCCTCGGTTGATGTACATCCGATAGCCGCCACCTAATTCATACTTGCCTGAAACGTAGCGGCGATTGCTTACCGGTAATCGAGGGGCTCCGATAATCGGAAACCGACATTGGCCTCCGTGAGTGTGACCGCAAAGCACCCAGCTGCGGTATCCGTCCCAAATCGGAAGATCCACCGTGTCGGGATTGTGGCTGAGCGTAATGCTGGCTCCACTGCCGACCGCCGACGCGATGACCTCGCGGGCTGCCTCGTTTTTGAAATTCCCATGCCAAAAGTCGGGCAATCCGGCGACCGTCAACCCGGACATCTCTGTCACGTCGCCACGAAGAAGATTCAAGCCTTCGTCATTGAAGGCATCGACCAGGCGTTTTGTACTGGGCGCGCAGCGGGCTACGTCGTCGCTTCGGTTACCAAAATCGTGATTTCCCAGTACGCATGCGGTGCCCAGTTTCCCACGAGGAAAATTCGAAAGTAACCTGATTCCCTTTTCAACGTGCCAAGGCGTAGCGTTGTCTAGGTAGTCGCCCGTGAAAAAAACGAATTCCGGTTGGAGTGAATCGATGTATTCGAACTGCCGTCTCAGGTAGCCTTCGCCGACTTGTTTGCCAACGTGCAGATCGCTTATTTGAACGGCCCGCGTGTCGACCAAGTGATCGGGAAGATCAGGGACCGGCAGGTCGTGATACTCAACGCTTACCCATCGTGGTTCGATCCCAAACGCATACACGCCAAGCCCCACAACCGCAGCAATCGAACCGCGTCGCAGAAATGATCGTCGGGTGGGCTGAGCCAATTGAGATTGGAACGGAAATTTGGTCATTGAACTCTGAAATCGCGGTGGGAACAGGTCACCTATTTTACTTCACGAGAATCAAATAGGCGAAAATAATTTGACGTGGAATGCTTGGACGGGTAGAGGTCCAGAAGTGTGGAGGGAGGCGCGCGAGACAGAAATTGGAAGGTGAAAGCCATCGACCTTAATTCACGAACACGTTCGGTTGCTTATGCGTTACGCGACGGGGATGAGTCACCTCGAACAGGTTTTGGCTGACCCGCGGAAGGGAGCAATTTGTTGGCTATCGTTTTTTCGCATAGAAGTCGCCGATCTCTCGTTTCAACTGGTTGATGTCATTGCCGAAGCTTTGCGAGAACAATTTTAATTCGTCGATTTGACTTCGTGCCGTGTACGCTTTGC
>CALFWL010000105.1 GCA_937928215.1 uncultured Pirellulaceae bacterium
TCGAGAGGGCAAGGCTTCGCCCGAACCAGCAACCTTAATCCATTGCTCGACCATAAACGGGCTTGAGCGTGGGTAAAATCCGCAGCGCATTGCGGAAATAAATTTTCTCCAACACTCCATCTGGCAAATGAATTCCGTAAATCCGCCAGTAGCCTTGCGGTGGCGGTTGCTTATCGCTGTAAGGGAAATACTCGTCACGTGTTTCGAGAAATCGCCAATACAGCTTCAACCGCTCGTTTTCCCACGGCCCATCGGTGCCAAAGAGAATCCGATCCTGATACTCGATGAAAAAATCACGAGCCGTGTACGGCTGCCGACCAAGCTCGTTGATACGCGAAGCAAACTCAACGACCAAGTTTGGATAATCATCCAGCCACTGCCCTACCCTCGCCAAATCTTCGCCGTTGTTAGCCACATGAGCACCGATGAATGTCGTGCTGGGATGGCGTGCAATCACACGATTACGCGCGGCCAACAATTCTTCGCGAGACGGAAATTGCTCGCCATGAAAACTCCAATCGGGGTGCCGGCCAAGTTCTTCAACTCGTTCGTTGGTCGCATCAATCGGATCGAAAAAAGCAACGGGATCGGCCACATGAATAATGATTGGCAAATCCAACTGGCCACACGTCTGCCAGATCGGGTCCCAACGAGGGTCATCGATCTTCATCAACGAACCGTCCGAGTTCTTGAATGACAAGCCAAACATCTTGAAGAACTTGACGCCCAGAATGCCGTTCGCTTTCGCTACTTTTAGCTGTTCCACACAGGTCCGGACAAACCCCGGCTGGCTGGACGCCCATGTCGCAGGTTCATCTTCTGTCCCACCACCAAGGAAGTCGATATGAGCGAACGAGACCAACCGATCCTTGTGTTCTCGGTTCAAGTACTTCAGGTGATCCAATTCTTGCCCCAACACCGCGTCAAGGCTAACGGCCACCGCAATGTTATTCTCATCCATCACACGGATATATTCGTCCAGCCGTTCGCGCTGCCCTTTGTACCGAAAGAAAAAGTGATTGTGGATGTCGATGACCGGAAATTTGGCGTGCTCTAACAACGTCCGCCGAACTTGCAGCGTTGACTTAGGACGAAAATCACCAAGCAGAATGTCACCCGGTGACACCGCCTTGGAGATTGCTGGCGCTTCCTTGGCGACGAGGCCCGAGTCCTGAGCAAAAAGTGACTGCGCCGAAAACATGATCGGCATCAAGAACAGCAGCGGCCGGACGACAACAAGAAAATTCACCATAACAGACTTTCATCTTTCGGGCTGCACGCAGGGCCGTACCTACAAGGCCACAGACAATCAATCAAGCACGCGAAGCGTACGTCAGCATACGCTCGCCGAATGTGGCAGCAACGGACGAACTCGATTCGCTGCAATTTAACACAACGTGTGAGCGAGGACACGGTTCTGACGGTCGAGCCGCTCTACAGTTCTGACTCTTGATTCGCCCTTGGCACCCTTCCCTTTGCCATCCAAACTTTACTCTCAAAGGACCAACATGCTTCGTTCCATCGCGTTTTCAATCGTTCTTACCGCTGTCGCGTTTACAATTTCTGACGCTCAGGCTCAATGTGGCTCATTCGGATACTCCAGCAACGCGCCAGTCACGCGAGTTTATCGCGCGCCTGCTTACTCACATTCACCAACCTTTCGGCAATACACTGCCTCGCCCGCTCGACTGGCGGTTCCCGCGTCGCGAAATTACGGCAACTACGCACCTCCAATACGGTCCGCGTACACCCAGCAGCCCGTTCGACTTCATCGCGCGATTCCGACAGTCAATACGGCTCAGCGAGCGATCCCTTCGCGCAGCTATCGATCTGCAAGCGAGTTGCTGAGCCGTCCGACATGTGCCAATGGAAACTGCAGGCTTTAAGCTTGTAAAATTTTTATCAGCGTGGCGTATGGGTCACGCTGTTACCTTCCAACTGGTACCACGCCACGAATGGTGCCTCGGGGAACAAGGCCTGAGATGTCGATCGATTGAGAAGGCTGATGCACGCCGACGTTGCCAGCCTGATCGATGGCTTCGATCTTCAGAAAAACGCGTTCGGGCACATTGGGCTCGACCTTCCAGACGTAGCGCCCAATGTTTCGTAAACCGTCTTCGATGACAGTCCATGGACCTGCTGGGCCACGACTGTAGGATAAGCGAATCGGACGCAACGAAAGGAACGGGTCGGAAACGCTCCAATTGATCACCAAGCGTCCGGCTTCGTTGCCTCGTCCGTATGGCACGGACGTGATCTTGGTCAGTGGCGGCTGACTGTCCACGTGCACATACATGTCAGGCGTGTCTCCTTGGGAGGGCCCCTGCCCCGTCAATCCATCACGCGAATGGATCACGATGCGGAAACCGTAGCGTCCCTCTTCATTGACCTGAACCGGGAATGGACTGACGCTGTCTGGATCGCTGCCCCACAATTGCCACTCGCGCCCGTTGTCTCGTGTCATCCACAGATCGACTTTCGCGACCCCCGACGGATCGATCGCGTTGATCGCGTAGTCGAGACGAAACCTCTTGGTCGAAATCATCTGCAACGCCGTGTTGTCGGAACTCGACCGTGTGGTTGCAATTCCCGCCGACCGTGTCTGGCGCACCGCTGGTGGAAGCGTTCTCGATGATGCGTTTGGGTTTGGCTTGGCGTAGGAAGACGTCTGATAGACTGACTGACCGGTATTGATTCCGCCGTTGTCCGAATAGTTTTTCAGCGGACCGAGGCTGTTCGGGTTGGTCGATGGCTTTGCCAACAGTTGCCGGCCTGACGTGGTGAGTTGATTCCGTGAGTCGGCATATGGCATCAACTGCGGCGGTCGGTTGTCGATCGCATCCGACGGTACCGTTGGCACAATGCCTTGGTACTGGTTGCTGGGAAAGTTCGTGGACGATTGAGCAATCTGCTGATCGTCTTTTTGAAAATGGATCGATGGATTGGCTGGCACTTCCGGCCTCACGGCGGGCGAACGAGATGATTCTCCAGATGGAACCAACGATGGATCGGGTTTCAGAGTCGAAGCAAACGCGGATTGATTCCGCGGAGCCCACCGATACGGCTCGCTCTGCCAAGTGACCGCGCCATCTTGCTGTCGTTTATCTTCGGGCGGCTTGGCTGCTACGTGGACGTATCCTTCGGGAACCGGAGGAGCAATCGCCTGGGTATCCGAACCTACCAAGTTTAACGCGGGTGATCGAGTTTGTGGGTGATTTGATTGTGCGGTCCGAATCGGCAAACGCTGGCCATGACGAATCACACCAGCCTGAGCTTTTGGTTTTGAGTCTACCCGATTTTCTGTAATTCGATTGACTGGCGTCGCCGGTGATGCAATTGCGCGCGGCGATCGTGGCCGCGGCACGGCCATGCCATAAAGCTCTTGCGCAGGTCGTCGCGTCAGAGCAGGTTCTGCCGATTGCGAAGAGAGGAACTTCGACGGCACATTTGGTGGGCCGGTCGACTTCGCGATTCGACAAACTCCGTTCTCGCAGGTTACGCCTGAAGGATGGCCGGTTGTCGATTCCGCGGCCGTTGGAAGACTGTTCCGTTGTTTCGGCTGAGACGAACCCTTCAAGCTCAGTGGCACCTGCTTGCTTGAAAT
The DNA here is from genome assembly GCA_937928215.1 of uncultured Pirellulaceae bacterium. Taxonomy (GTDB): domain Bacteria; phylum Planctomycetota; class Planctomycetia; order Pirellulales; family Pirellulaceae; genus Mariniblastus. The sequence goes on from CALFWL010000105.1 coordinate 3,605, forward strand.
CTCGCGTCCGGGCGGACGAGCCGTTGCATTCGATCGAGTGCGCCACGCGACCAGCGGCAAGACAACTTGTCGATCCTGATGCACCGAATTGTTTGCCGTGTCTTTAATTGACAACCGCACCGTCATCTGACGCAGATCGGGCTCAGGCCACCACGCAACTTGATCGGCATAGATGCCCGTTGCAGGAATTTTTGCAGCGGCCAGGTTAACGTCCACCGCTCGCCAGCCACTCTCATCAATCTGATCGGCTAAACCAGGTTGATAGAGAATCTGCAAACTGTCGGGACGAATATTGACATCGACAGCTCGCCAACGACAGGCAACGCGTCCAGCGGCATCGGTGTCGATTCGAAAGTCGAGTTGTGGTTTTTTTGTATCAACCACGATCTCCAGTTCCGGGCCAACAATATCACCGTCCGGCATCAAGCGACGATCCCGATTGAGCGTCTTCAGGGCGAACCAATAAGTCCCGTCACGGTCTGCAAAGAACGGGAACTCTTCAACGTCAGTGCTCTGTCGCGAGTGAAACTGCCAAGTTTTGCCAAGGTCACTTGAGACGTACAACTGCACTTCAAGAAAGGATTCATCGTCCGCGTTGACACGAAATGGGACGCCAAAACCTCTCATGCTGGTGGAGACCGACTTCGTCTGGGAAACCCCATCACTTTCCAGCATCTGGAAGACTGCCGCTGCGCACAGAACGACCCACAGGATGGATCGAAGGTCGGGCGGATTCGAGCGAGCAACCATGATTGGAAAACGCGAAACGAGAGTAAGACAGATATGTGGCAAGATTTGTCAGCTAAAATCAGACGACTTCGCATCTTCTTTTTCATCGACGTGTCAAGGTTGCCGCCGTCAAGCCGGGAAATAAAATGCTGGAAGCAGAGATTGTTCGGGTCGCTGGGCCTGAGTTTGACTATGGTTCGGGATTGATCGCCGCATTTGTCAACGGATTTTCCGCAAGTGCGAGCCTCCATTTTTCCGGCCAAATCAGAAACTTATGGCGAACTGCCACGATCAGACCTGCGTAACAGCGGTGCGAAACGAGTGCTCTGGGACGCGGACGAGATCAGATCGATACGCCTGTTTGCTGCTTTTGAGACCCCAGAAGACGTGCCCTTAGAAAAAATTGAGGTAAACTTGACTGATCCATTGGGATATAAATCAAGGGAAGAAAGTCATGTTTCCTGAAGTTTGAAAACCATGCTGTTATCGATCCGCGAATTCTGGAACCAAGCAATGGCGATCCGGGAAGCCCGCTGGGTCATCGCGGCCGCCGGGTTGCTGGTATCACTGCTGGTTGGCTTTTACATTTTCAAATTGGTTCGGGACATGGCGCTAGGAAACACCTCATTCGGCCCCGTTGACTCTTCGGAATTTCTGACTGATTTTCAAAAACTACGAAACGAAGGAAAACTGAATGACGAGGAATACGCTCGATTAAAGCAGGCCATCCCGACCGCTCATTCGGGTCGCGAGGATTCGTCATCGCCGGAAGAGTCTTCCAGCGGTACCGAGGCGAACTTTTCGCCACCATCGGAGTCAGATTGAGCAGCAAAAGTGGAATTGGCTGCTGACGGTTTGTTCCGAATCTCTGGAACATCGCAACTGAACAGATAACAACAGAGACCTGTCACGTGATGAAGAAGTGACAGCACAAATGCAGAAGAACTAAGAGTTCGAAGTTCGCGGGCAAGGAAGCACCGTTGGCACTGATTCGTTATCAGCCGCCAATGTTCGAACGGTCAACTGGGACGTACAACGGTTGAACATAGGATCCATTGAACAGTATCAGGCTTCGTCTGGAACGGTTCTCGCGATCCTCAGAAAGCTTTAAGGAGTGATAATGCCCGCAGGCAATGACTTGTCTGGTAGCCGCCGAAGTGGCACTACCAAAAAGAACGCGCACTGTTCGTTCTGTCGGAAAAACTACCGCGATGTCGGTCCCTTGGTCGAAGGACCGGGAGACGTCTACATCTGTGGCGATTGCATTGAATTGTGCCAGTCTATTCTGGAACAGGAGCAACGTCGTCGTGGTCCGTCAAAACAATTATTCAACAAGATTTTGACACCGCGCGAAATTGTCTCCAGGATGGACGAATACGTGATCGGCCAGGATTCTGCAAAGAAAGTCCTAGCCGTCGCCGTCCACAATCACTACAAACGGCTTTCCCACGGTTGGGAAAATGATGGCGAAATCGAGATCGACAAGTCAAACGTGATGCTGGTCGGTCCCACCGGATCGGGCAAAACACTGTTGGCTCGAACGCTCGCACGAACCCTGAATGTTCCCTTTGCCATTGGAGACGCAACGACGCTAACCGAAGCCGGTTACGTTGGCGAAGATGTTGAAAACCTGCTACTGAAGCTGCTTCATGCAGCGGACTTTGATGTGGAAGCTGCCCAGCGAGGCATCATCTACATCGACGAGATCGACAAGATTGGCAAGACAAGCAACAACGTTTCGATCACCCGCGATGTTTCAGGCGAAGGCGTTCAACAGGCGATGTTGAAGATGCTCGAAGGGACCGTGGCGAACGTGCCTCCGCAAGGTGGCCGTAAGCATCCTGAACAGCAGTACATTCAAATCGACACCACGAATATTCTGTTCATCTGTGGCGGAACTTTTGTTGGCATCGACGACATCATTCGCAAGCGTTTGGGCGAACGCACGATTGGGTTTGGATCTTCCGAAGGCTTCCGCGAGGAAGGTGAAATGGGCGAGATCCTGCCTCAGGTGATCAGCGACGACATTCTGGAATTCGGGTTGATCCCGGAACTGGTCGGTCGTCTGCCAGTCACCACCGCGCTTGCTCCACTGGGGATGGATGGATTGATGCAGGTTCTTTCAGAGCCGAAAAATGCATTGGTTCGACAGTTCCAGACCCTGTTCGAAATGGAAAGCTGTGAGCTCAAGTTCACCGAGGGCGCGCTTCAGTCGATCGCCCGCACGGCGTTGGAGAAAGGGACGGGAGCACGAGGCTTGCGTTCGATCATGGAGCAAGTGATGCTTGACATCATGTACGACTTGCCTGACCGAGCCAACGGTTCAACGGTCTTGATCGACGAAAACATCGTGAGCTCGGCGATTGATCCGGCATCGTTTCAAATGCCTGAGTCCAAAAGCGCATGATATGCTGAGTCCAAAAGCGCTTGATTTGCTTTGATGACTGGCCTGATGAATTGACATCCTGATTTTGCAACTGAGATGAACTGACAACTTGAATCGGCAACTGGCCTGCTTTTGTAACAGGCGAATGGAAATGAAGACGCTTCGTCGAACACGAAGGCTCTTCGAACAAGAGGTGTGAAGTCCCTGTCGGGTAAAATCGGCAGGGATTTTTTTTGGATTGCGTTCAGCACTGCCGCTCCAAGAACCCGATTCCTCTGGGTTTCAGCAAAACGTTCGTCATCCGACAAACCGAAAAAGGCCGACTCTCAAGTTCGAAAGTCGGCCTTCTTGATTTTTCAGATTGGAAATCGAACGCATCGATTTCAGTTCGCTTGGAACGGTCCTCAGTTAGCAGCGGTTGCTGTAAAACCAGCATCCTCGATAGCAGCGATAACTTTTGCGTTATCAACTTCGCCCGAGACAACAACCGAACCTTTGGTGACTTCTTCGACAGCTACACCCGGTAGCTTTGCAAGGGATGCCTTGATTTTGGCACCTCAGCCGCCTGGTCAGGTCATGCCTTCGACATCAAAAGCGACCTGAGTCGCCGCCGGGGTTGTTGAACTGCTGGTGCTGGTGGACTCGGGCGGTGCTTCCGCCGGGGCACACCCCAGATTGATTGCTCCCCACGTCGCCATGAGGGCAATCGCCAGAAGCGAAATCGTGTTTCGCATGGTTAACTCCTGAAATTAGATTCGAAATGCGAGAGGCCGGTTGACCGGATGCTGGTATCGGTCGCCTTCCGCCAAGAGTGAGTCTATCGAGTTGATTGGCGAATTGTTTCGGCAACCCCGGAGAATTCGCCCGAATTGTGGAATTTCACTCAGAAAAGCAACGCATTTCGCACTATTTGAAGGGATTCACTGACTCCACATAGAATCGGTGGTCGATGTGAGGAGTTCGCTTGCTGGGCCTGTCCGTCACATCGTGGCTAATACTAGCTGCGAAGGCCAAGATCCGTTTTCTGTTATTGCAATATCCCGATGCTGCGGTAAACTTGTCCGCTTGTCAGAGATAGAAAATTCGGTGGGTCGGCGACTTTTTTGTCGCTCAGATGGCCCAAGTCATTGAAAATCAGATGAAGTAAGTAAGAAAAGGCAGGAGTCAACTCCGGCGACCCGCGACAGACAAATGTCGCTCACGCCCGAGCCATTGGTTATGACAATCACAAAAGAAAAGAAAGCAGAAGTTATCGGTGAGTTCGCCAATGGCGAAGGAGACACCGGTTCCCCCGAAGTCCAGATTGCAATTTTGACCACTCGGATCAATCAATTGACGGAACACATGCGGGCTCACAAGAAAGACTTTGGCACTCGCCGTGGCCTGCTAGGCATGGTGTCTCGTCGGCGACGGTTGCTGGACTATGTTCGCAGCAAGAATCCGGATCGTTACCTTGATGTTATCGAGCGACTTGGGATTCGTAAGTAACTCAGATTCGTCCACGGGCCACGATTTCGTCGTGGCCTTTTGTTTTGTGCCCGGCGGTTTCGGGTGCTTGTGATTTTCGCTTGATATTTTTTTATACCGGCTTCGATTGGACGAGTCATTTGCGACTCACGAGATTGGAAACTCACGATTTAACGATGCGGCTCGATCGGAAAACGGTCGGTGTTCAACCTGCTTGCTGACAGCGGGCTCTCTCATCCGAACGTTCTATCTCTGACAAGGTTGAACGTCCGCGATTCTCCCAGTCGAAATTCTCGACGCCGAAATTCTTGACGCTCGACACAGCGGTCGGCTTGATGTGAGCTGACCCGAGCCCTGAGGGTTCAGGATCGAATGTTTCCGTCGTTTAAAAGGCGGACGATCGAATGTTGGAAATAATGATGTAGCGCTTTGGCCAGACTAAAATTTGGTTTACCAAAGCAGCAGTTTTGAAGTATTTTTTGTAGGAATGTATTGTGAAAGTAAGAGTAGAAAAGAAAATTGGCGACGGAACGCTTTCGTTTGAAACTGGCGAACTGGCAAAACAAGCCGCCGCCGCCGTGATTGTTCAGTACAACGACACCGTTGTCCTGTCGACGGCTGCCACCAGCGACCCACGTCCGGGTTTGGACTTTTTTCCGCTGATGTGTGATTACCGCGAGCGAACGTGTGCCGCAGGAAAATTCCCGGGCGGATTCATCAAGCGTGAAGGCCGTCCGACAACCAAGGAGACATTGACATCGCGTCTGATCGATCGTCCGATCCGTCCGATGTTCGCCCCCGGCTTCAAAGACGAAGTTCAGTGTCAGAACTTTGTTCTGTCCAGCGACAAACAAACCGACGGTGACGTGCTGGCAATGAACGGGACCGCCACGGCGTGCTTCATCAGTGCTCTACCTTTCCAAGATCCGGTTGCGTCAACACGAATCGCTCGTGTGGAAGGCGAACTGATCTGCTTCCCGACACACGAGCAGCTCGAAGAAAGCGACATGGACGTGATCGTGTCGGCGACCGAATCCAAAGTCACCATGATCGAAGGCTTCGCTCGCGAAGTGCCCGAAGCCGACATGTTGGCCGCGATCAAGTTCGCTCACACGGTCTGCAAGCAGGTCATCGAGCTTCAACGCGAACTGGCTCAAAAATTCCCAGTCGAAAAGACTCCTTTCGAATCGCCTGCGGACAATGGCTTGCTGGATACGCTCAAGTCGAAATACTACGACCAGTACAAAGACGCGATCTTGATCGCTGGCAAGCATGATCGTGGTGCCGCCAAGAATGCCGTCAAGGATCAGATCAAAGGCGACATGATCCCAGACCCGGATGCGGACGGCGCGATCTGCCCGAAAGCGTTGGGAACCGCGATCCATGACTTGGAAGAGCGAGTGATTCGTGATTCGATTCTGGCGGGTGTTCGCTCGGACGGTCGTGATGGCAAGACATTGCGCCCCATCGAATGCAAAACCAACCTGATCCCTCGCGTTCATGGTTCAGCTTTGTTCCAACGTGGCGAGACTCAGGCGTTGATCACCGTGACACTCGGAACCGGTCGTGACGAACAACGTGTCGACGGCTTGATGGATGAGTACTCCAAGAAATTCATGCTGGATTACAACTTCCCCAGCTTCAGTGTTGGCGAATGCCGTCCCATCCGAGGTCCAGGCCGTCGCGAAATTGGTCACGGTGCCTTGGCAGAGCGTTCGATCAAGCCGATCCTTCCCGATCCGGATGACTTCCCGTACACGATCCGAATCGTGTCGGACATTCTGGAATCGAATGGCTCGTCATCGATGGCAACGGTCTGCGGAACGACGCTCGGCCTGATGGCTGCCGGTGTCAAAATCCGAAACCCGGTCGCTGGTATCTCGATCGGTTTAGTCGAAGAGGGCGACAAGTACGAACTGCTGACCGACATTCTGGGCAGCGAAGATCACTTCGGTGACATGGACTTCAAAATCGCTGGAACCCAAGTCGGAATCACCGGCATCCAATTGGATCTGAAGATTCGCGGCATCAGTTTTGAAGTGATGGAAGCTGCGATGACTCAGTCACGCGAAGCTCGAATCAACATCCTTCGCACGATGCTGACCGAAATCTCGCGGCCAAGCGATGAGCTGTCTGAGTACGCTCCTCGATTGCTTGTCACTCAGATCGAACCCGATAAAATCGGCATGCTGATCGGACCTGGCGGCAAGAACATCCGTGCCATCCAGGAAGAAACTCAAACCGTGATCGAAGTTTCCGAAGACGGTCGCGTGACGGTCGCTGGAACAGACGGTCCACTGGCCCAGGAAGCGCTCAAGCGAGTCGAAGCCTGCACCGCAACCGTTCAGGTCGGCAAGATCTACGACGGAACCGTCAGTAGCGTGAAAGACTTTGGCGCGTTTGTCGAAATTCTTCCCGGACGCGATGGGCTGTGCCACATCAGCGAACTTGCCGGTGGCTTCATCGATAACGTCAGCGATGTCTGTCACGTTGGCGATGAGATGAAGGTTCTGGTGATCGACGTAGACGACAATGATCGCGTCAAGCTCAGCCGACGCCGCGCACTTGAGGAACTGGGGATCGAAGATGACCTTGTTCCAGCAACTGTCGGCGGTGGCGACGACGATGGAGGAGGCGAAGGCTTCGATTCTGATCGCGGAGACCGTGGCGCCCGCTCAAGCGGTAGCGGCGGAGATCGTGGCCGCTCAGGTGGCGGTGACAGAGGTCGCAGCGGAGGCGGCGGTCGCGGACGCAGCGGTGGAGGCGGCGGTGGCCGAGGTCGCAGTGGCGGCGGAGGCGGAGGCGGTGGTCGCAGCGGTGGCGGACGGCGTTAATCCCAGCTACTCCAACGGGACCCAAAGCCCTGACTCTAGCTGATCACGTCAGCATGATTTAAACTGAAAACGCTCGACGAAACCCTTTGTCGAGCGTTTTTTCTTTTCCGGTTCAAGCCTGCACGTGACTGAATTTTCGCAACTCGATTCTCTACGCAAGCAATATGATGACATGGCAACGCTGGCCAAGTCGCTGGCGCACGAGATCAAGAATCCGTTGTCCGTGATTCGCATGAACATGGAGTTGCTGCACGAGGATTTTGAGGCGATCGCGACTCCGGAAGCCCGTCAGGCATTGGCGAAGATCGAAACCGTCAACCGCCAGTGCGAGCGTCTTCAAACGATGCTCAACGATTTCCTGAACTTTACTCGGCTGACAAATCTGGAACTGGTCCCCGGTTCGCTCAACGATCAGATGCAGCAAGTCCTGACGTTTTTTGAACCACTTGCGAATCAGCAAAACGTTACCATCCGAACTTACTTTGACCCTGATTTGCCCAGCATCAACCTAGAGCCACAAACACTTCACGCCGCACTATTGAATCTGGTCAAAAATGCCCTAGAAGCGATGCCAGACGGAGGCGAACTGGTCGCCCGTACTCGCATCACAAGAGTCGGCGTCGCTTTGGACCTGATCGACACGGGCTGTGGAATGTCGTCCAATGCGTTATTGCGAATGTTTGAAGAGTTTTACACCAACAAAGACGGCGGGACGGGCCTTGGACTTCCCACTGCCAAGAAGATCATTGAGGCTCATAGCGGCGTGATCAACGTGCAATCCGAGGTCAACCGAGGCACTCAGTTCACGATCGAATTTCCAACCCCTAAACGAATTTAAAACAGTTAGAGGTCGGAGAGCGGGGGGGTAGGAATTCGGAGAAAACGCGAGCAACTGCGTGCACTTTCAGTTTCAATTCCGACCTCCGAATTCCGACCTCCTATTCAAAATGAAGCTCATTCGCAAACTCGCCGACTTCCCCGACCAACTGCGTGGTGGTGCGCTGACCATCGGGAACTTTGACGGAGTGCATCGTGGGCACAAAACCATTATTGAGCAACTGAGACATTTTGCAGCCGATCAAAACACCGCGTTGATCGTGTTTACGTTCGACCCGCATCCGGTTCGGATCTTACGACCGGATCAAACTCCCCCTCCCTTGACCTGGACCAATCGAAAAGCAGATTTGCTTGCTGACCTTGGTGTCGACGCCGTGGTCGCGTACCCAACTGACAAAGCGTTGCTGCAACTTACGGCGGCCGACTTCTTCCAGCACATCGTCGTTGAAAAAATTGGAGCCACTGCGATAGTCGAAGGCCCCAACTTCTACTTCGGAAAAGATCGACAGGGCGACACGACTCGCCTGAAAACACTCTGCGAGGAACACGACATTCGCCTGCAGATCATGGAACCGCAAATTGCGGGCGCGGAATTAATCTCCAGCAGTCGCATTCGAAACTTGATTACCGCTGGAGATGTTGACCAAGCGTGCAACATGTTGACTCAACCCTACCGCATTCGCGGCATGGTGACCCACGGGGCCGCACGCGGAACAACCATCGGTTTCCCGACCGCAAATCTGGACGCGATCGACACTTTGGTTCCTGGGAAAGGCGTCTATGCAGGAAGATCGTGGGTCGACGGCAGGTCTCATTGGTCAGCGATTCACATCGGACCGAACCCCACATTTGGAGACCAGCTGTTAAAAGTGGAATCGCATCTGTTGGATTATGACGGTTCGCTGTATGGGCAAGCGATCGAGGTTGATTTTATCAGTCGTCTCCGAGATATTCGCGCGTTTGATTCCACCGAGCAACTACAATCTCAGCTTCAATCTGACGTTGAATCCACGCGAGAAATCGCCCGCAACTATCACGGCTGATTCACCCTTCTCACGCTCTATCCATTCCTGAAAAAGTAAATTGCCATGCAAGTCGATTGGCCCCGTTTCTGCGAAGTCATCAACAACGCAAAGAACATCATTCTTACCAGCCACATTCGTCCCGACTGTGACGCTTTGGGAAGCTGTCTTGGCATGGCGGGAATCCTACAGGCACTTGGCAAGAAGACTCGGATCGTCTGCGGTCAAGAAGTTCCACCGAATCTGAAGTTCATCGACCCCAAGAATCAGATTCTGTGCATCGGCAAAGACATTCAAGCCGAAGATCTGGCTGACGCCGACCTGCACATGATCCTTGACACCAGTGCTTGGATCCAACTGGGCGACATGGCTGACGTGATCCGCAACAGCTCTTACAAGAAAATCATTTTTGATCATCATCAAGGCGAAGACGATATCGACGCCGAATTGTTCAAAAACACGACTGCCGAAGCGGTCGGCAGGATGGTCGTCGAAGCCGCTCAGCATCTGAACGTCGAGTTGACTCCGGAAATCTCCACTCCCGTGTTTGCGGCACTCGCCACGGACACCGGCTGGTTTCGATTCGGTTCGGTCAAGGAGGTGACATTTGATGCTGCTTCAGCGTTGCTAAAAGGCGGAGCGTCTCCTCCCGAAATCTACGGCGCGCTGTACGAACGCGAAACCGTGGGCCGCGTTCGCCTGCGAGGCACCGTACTCGCGAGAATCGAGACGGAACTTGATGGCCGTTTGGCTCATACTTACATCCTTCCCGACGATTACGAAAAGACGGGAGCCCAGCCAACCGACACCGAAGATCTGATCAATCTGGCTTTGGAGATCGAGGGAACTCGCTTTGCTGTGATCATGGTCGGGCAAGTGGATGGCGGTTACAAAATAAGTTTCCGCAGTCGCTGTGATTCTCACGCCAATGTCGTGGCTCAGGAATTTGGCGGTGGCGGGCACAAGGCAGCAGCCGGAGCGTTCATCGAAAGCAACGATGTTGAGGCGGTTCGTGACCAAGTCCTGACGCACGTTCGCAAAGTTCTGTCCGCCGAATTTTCGTCGTAACAGCGAACCCGTAAGCGCACAACGCCATGCCGCGAAGCCGCATTGAGTCTTGAGAAATTGCCTTGCGTCGCTCCATCGCGCCCAGCGCGTTGAGTTGAGTACATCAACGGTTTCGATTCGAAAACGAGCGTTGAACAGAGGGCAAAAAACGGACAGAGGAAGACTGCGGCCAGCATGACGAAGGAGTGTCATGTGATGAAAAATCGAGGTTTTTGCATATTTTTGGGCCCGCGACCAGATGTGTCACACGGGTTGCGATACTGATCCTGACATTCGAAACAACGTCCGGCTCAAGGAGGAGCATACTTCGGCAGGGTTGCCAGTTGTTTGATGCGATCTTAGTTGGACAGCGCCATTTTAGCTGAGTGAAACCGGTGTTTGGGAGGGGAAGGCTCCGTCCGCCCCGCTTCGATGGTTGAGTTTTTTGCTCCGCACGGTTCGGACGGAGCCTCGCCCTCCCGGCGACACGCCGCCTTAAAAACAACGGTGAATTTGAAAAACTGTCGCTGTCCAATTAGGCAAGTAGTAGATTGAAACCCACCAATAGGTGGAATGAATCTTTCGAGTTTCCAATATCCTGATGGGGTAGGTTTAAACTTGCCTTCTGCACTTGCCGTCTACCTCACGGAGAAACAAATGACAGCCATTCGAAAACGAAACAAAACCGACTACCACGCCTTCCTTGTTCAGCCCACGGAAGACTTTTGCCCCAGCAATTGGCAACAAAAGCCTGAGTCCTATCGGATCATCAAGTACCTTGGTCCTCGCAATCGGCTGGGCAGTGTCGACGCGTGGCGATTCATGCACAATCACGCCGCGATCGAGCAAGGCACCGCCGCAGACGGCTGGGCGATTTATGTGAAGTAACGCAACGCCCTATCGGTGGTAACGCCGCTATCAGCCAGAAGCCACACCGAGGATTTACCCAAAAGGAGGCTAAAGAGTTGATTGCAAGAAGATTCTGCGCCTCGATTCTTAACTCGTTTGCACAAACCTTCGGCTTTTCACCCGGAAATCGTCTCTCGTTGCTTGCGTTGCCAAGGTGAGCCTCTACCATAGTTCTTGCAACTGAGTGCTGAAAATCGAATCCCCACTTCGACGAGCCCTGCAATGTCAACTCCATCGAATGAGACGTCATCCAATCCACAGCTACAACATTATCGTCAGCGAGCGAATCTTAACGGTGCTGGGAAAAAAATTGGCAAAGGGGCCGCTTCGGCAGCCGTCGCGTTTTCCGCGGTATCGCTGCTTGGAGCCGAGCCACTGGAAGGACAAATCGTTGACAGTGGAATTGATGATCTAAGTGCGACTCTTTTCGGACTGGGCTCCGAATCGCTGGGCTTTGATCTCAACGGCGACGGGCTAGAAGACGGCCGGTTCTTCGTGAGCGCGTATTCGAGTTTCAGCAATGCAAACTTCAATGCCGGTTTCACCACTGGCAAGAAAAAGAAGAAGAAAATCTCCGGTATCGCCCCGTTGGGAATTCTGGCATCTTCGTCATCATTCGCATTCGCAAACCTCTCGTCCGGCTTCCTTGTGAAGTACCCTGCACAATCGAACTATGGATTCTATGGGAATGCTGACTTAGTCGTTCGTGTAGCGAAGAAAAAGAAGAAGGTAGCGAAGAAGAAAGTGGCAAGTTCCAGCTCCACGCCCAGCTTTTACGCGAACGGATTTGAGTATGGGGTTCCCGGCTTGGCGGGAATCAGCTTTGAAGACTCTGATGGAGAAAGTCGCTTCGGTTGGCTTAGACTTCAGTTTGACCTCGTGGGTGGTTTTGAGGGCAGCGAGAGCGAATTCAGTGTTCGCATTTTCGAGGGCTTCTATGATGCATCGGGCAATGGTATTCGAGCCGGAGCGACAGCCATTCCTGAACCTGGATCTTTCTCAATGCTGGGTTTGCTTGCGATGGGTTCGGTAGGTTTAGGTGTGATGCGTCGCAGGAAACGTGACGAAGCCTCGATCAAAAACGACGCGTAATGCCAAAAGTCTTGCTTATCGGCTGGGATGCGGCCGACTGGAAAGTGATTCATCCGATGATGGATCGCGGCGAGATGCCCGCGTTGCAGAGCTTGGTCGAACAGGGCTCGATGGGCAACTTGACGACGATTCACCCGGTGCTTTCACCGATGTTGTGGACGTCCATCGCAACCGGTAAACGCCCCAGCAAGCATGGAATCCATGGATTCACCGAGCCCGATCCTGCCGGCAACGCGATCCGCCCCGTCAGCAGCTACTCTCGGCGATGCAAAGCAGTTTGGAACATGCTGCAGCATCACGATCTTCGCAGCACGGTGCTGGGTTGGTGGCCCAGTCATCCTGCCGAGCCAATCAATGGCGTGATGGTTTCGAATCATTTCCATCGAGCGGTCGACGCGATTGAGCAGCCGTGGCCATTGGACGACGCAACATTTCATCCGCCTCGATTGAAAAGTCAACTGGCCGACCTGCGAGTGCACCCGCAAGAGTTGACAGGAGAACATTTGCTGCCGTTCATTCCCAACGTTTTGGAAATGGAACGGCAAGACGATCCTCGCATTCGAAATCTGGCAAAAACGCTGGCGGACTGTTCGACGGTCCAAGCGGTTGCGACTTCGTTGATCGATTCGGAGCCGTGGGATCTGATGGCGGTGTACTTTGACGCGATCGATCACTTCAGCCACGGATTCATGAAATTCCATCCGCCCCAACAGAATGGGGTCTCTGATGATGATTTCTTGTTGTTCAAGGATGTGATCAACGGAGCCTATCGTTTCCACGACATGATGCTGCAACGTTTACTGGCCTCAATCGATGACGACACGACCGTGGTGTTGATTTCTGACCACGGATTTCACCCGGATCATTTGCGTCCACAAAGTGTTCCTCGCGAACCGGCCGGACCCGCGATCGAACATCGAGACCATGGCATCTTCGTCGCCAAAGGCCCCGGGATTCGAGCGGACCATCTGATTCACGGAGCAAGTGTGTTGGATGTTACGCCAACCTTGCTGACGCTGTTTGGGTTGCCGGTAGGCGAAGATATGGACGGCGAACCTCTGTTGGACATTTTCGTAGATCCGGTGCCGAAGATTAAATCGATCCGGTCTTGGGAAGACGTGTCCGGAGAGTGCGGAATGCACCCGGTTGAAAAACAGCTGAACCCTGTGGAAGCTCGTCAAGCAATCGATCAACTGGTCGCATTGGGCTACATCTCAAAGCCCGGCGATGATGTTGAAGAAGCGATTTGCAACACTGTCAGAGAATCTCGTTACAACTTGGCTCAGTCTCACATGGACGCCGGTGAGATGGGTGATGCGATTGATATTTTGGAACCGCTGCTGGAAGAATGGCCGTCCCAACATCGTTTCGCGATCAAGTTGGCCGCTTGCTACCAAGCCATGGGGCGCATTGCCGATCAACGTCGCGTTGCTGAATCCACTTTGGCGAAAAGGCAGGAAGAATCGGCGGCCGCCAGAAAGTCGCTGAACGCACTTCACGAATCCCTGAAGCAACGCCAAAAAGAACGCAACGATACCGGCGCTGCCGCGGTGAATTCGACAGAGATGGCAACGGAAGAGGGAATTGATGTCTTCGATGCGTCCCTTCTTTCGCTCGAAGAATTGCAACAGTATCAGCAGCTGAAATCGGTCAGCACGTACAGCCCGCATTTCGCTCATTACTTGCTGGCGACGGTTTGCTACGCCGAAGAAGATTATGACGAGGCGCTGGTTCAGCTGAAAAAGGCAGAGAGTATTCAACCTGACGCATTAGGAATGCTCAACATGCTGGGCATGGTCTACTTGCAGCTCGGACGGTTGAAAGATGCGGACCGCAACTTCGGTCGAGTTCTGGACAGTGACCCGAACAACGCGAAAGCCCATTTCGGGAAGGCTCGATTGGCTCTCAAGCAAGGTAAGTTCCCAGAAGCCATTGAACGATGCCTTACCGCCGTCGGATTGCAGTACCATTTTCCAGCCGCACATTTTGCGTTGGGCGAGGCGCTGCACAAAAGTGGAGATTTTGCCGCAGCGATTGATGCGTTCTCAGTCACGTTGACTCAAAATCCGCGGTCTGTACAGGCTCATCGCGGCTTAGCGTCAGCACTCGCAAAGCAAGGCAACCATGCGGCCGCCAACGAGCACTTGCTGATCGCCGATTCCATCGAGAACCAAACCTTCGACTCGCCCGTAGAAGAACCTTCCGTTCCAGTAACGCAGGCCGAAGTTCCGTCGGTGTCATTGCCTTCGTTGGCATCCGACACGATCGTGGTGGTCAGCGGGCTGCCTCGATCCGGCACTTCGTTGCTGATGCAAATGCTGGCTGCCGGTGGTCTGACGCCTCTCGCGGACGACAAACGAGAGGCGGACGATGACAATCCTCGCGGCTACCTTGAATATGAACCCGTCCGCGACCTCCGTGATGACACAAGCTGGATTCCATCGGCGCGAGGCAAAGTGATCAAGATCGTTGCGCCGCTACTTTCGCACCTGCCCGCAGAGGAAAGCTATCGCGTGATCTTTGCGACACGTGACTTGGACGAAATCATCGCTTCGCAACAAAAGATGCTGGAAAGACGCGGAACATCCGGGGCGGCATTGTCAGCGGAAAGTCTTAAAAAGGTTTTTCAGCGTCAGCTGGATTCCGTCAAAGCAAACCTTGCCAAACGGAGTGATGTCGAAGTGACGTTTGTCGATTACGCTGCGTGTGTCGCAGATCCAATATCGACGTCAAACAGGATAAACGATTTCCTAGGCGGATCGCTCGACGAACAAGCAATGACGGTTGCTGTAGACCCCAACTTGTATCGAAACCGTCATCAAGAAACGTTGAGTAAGCAATAGACGAAGTGCGGACGCTGCCAGAGACCTATGCGAACATGCATCTGCAAACGCGCAATGGAAAGTAGTCGAAAATGAACCTGCCTGTGGAAGACATTCAGTCAGTGGATGAGAGCATCGTCCATCGGCTATACGAAACAGTGCCGTACCCCGCTGATGACGGCCAGATCATGCATGAAGGAGCTCCACTGCCTCCGCTCGCATGGATCTCGGGTGTTCGCCCACAGTGCCAGTTGAATTCACCTGACGCACGAATCCTGGTCGCGGGTTGTGGCAGCGGCGCCGAAGCGTTCAGGTATCAACTTGCGTGCCCGAATGCGACGGTGGTCGGGGTAGATTTCAGCCAACGCTCCATTCGCCTGGCCCAGCAAATCACAGATCAACATGGATTTGAAAGGATCTCATTCGCGGTCGCTGATTTGACGAAGTCGGACTGGACCGAGGATCATGAACCGTTTGATTTCGTTTCCTTGCATGGCGTCATTGACTACATCCCAGACGCACAAGCAGCATTCTCCACGCTTGCTTCTGTGCTCAAACCCAATGGCTGCCTGTACGCCGGGGTGAATGGACCCGGGCACCACAACATTCTCTACAAGCGAGCGTTTGAACATTTCGGCCTGCAACCCGATCAAACTGGATTCACGGACATCGATCGCGATCGCCTTCGTGCCATCGAAACATTGATGGTGGTTGATGCTGGGGACAGCGTGGCGGACGAATCTGAGACCTATCTGGCCTCGGATGTTTTCACGTCGCAGAACCACAGCAAGTCCATCAATCAATGGTTGGAGGTGACCTCTGCTGCCGGACTTCAGCTGACCAGTTCGTTGGATCTTGCACTGTTGCTTCCTCGTTGCGAGCCGAAAATCCTGAGACATTTTCTTCACTTGGATCGACCAACGCTGTCTCGTATTGCAGCCGATGTCCAGCACAAATCGTTCATGCGATTGCTTTTCACCAAAGAGATGGCGATTGAGCCTCCTTGGACTGACATTGACGCATTGGCGGTTTGGCGACCAACCTCGTTGCCGTCGTTCAGGAAAGACGCCCCGAAACTAAAAGGACTGTGGGATCAACTTCAGCGCACCGTGATCAACAATCCAGGTTTGGGAAAGCAAGCGATGTTCCTGTCACCCGCCGCTTGCGAGTTTATCGCTCGATGCGACGGCGCGAGTACAGCAATCGATATTTGGGCGGGCCTGCCCCAGCCAGCCAACTGGAGTGAGCTGGTGCTGCCCCTTTTCAGCTCTTTCCAAGCAGGCATCGTGTCGTGGGCCGCTCCAGCGGAGTGAACACACTCGCACGCGACGCCGTCGAGCAAGGCACCGCCGCAGACGGCTGGGCGATTATGTGAAGTGATTGGTCAAACGAACGGTTCGAACGAGGTGATGCATCCACAAACCGCTGGCTGCACAGGGAGCCCTCAGTTGGCATCCTTCGCTTCAGGCAAAGCTGGCAACCGTGCGTCGACAAACCTGCTGTTCCCATGGTGATTCTGATTTCGAAACGGCATCACGAATTCGTGGCTGACTCCTTTCAATAATCTTTTAAGTTCAGGATCGTCTCGTGCCGGCACGTAACGATTCTGGTCGTGATCGAACTTCTCCAAGGAGCGATCAGAGAAAATCAACGCAGGCCCTGTCTGCTCCAGAGACACTTTTTCGGTCGCGACTTTACCCGGCCAATCAACCACTTCCGTGAATTCCATCATCAGTCCGTCTGGAAACCAATCGACGGATTGATTTGACTTGGCGGTTGTCGGCAGCCCGCCGCGATAGTATTTCTCCAGATTGGACAGTTGCTGGGGATATTCACCGTGCTCGATCCGATATGCCGCCAGGCCCAACCGCAACAAACTGTACCTGCGAACATCCAGGTCGTTAAAAAAATGGTGGCTGGAAAAGTAAGGGCCAACCGATTCCAACTCCCACCCAGCAAGTCGCCAATCTCCGGAAGAAATTGGGGTGTAACGGGACGACTCGTATTGGAAAAACTCGAATCTTCTTGCCGGCTCATACCAGTCATACTGCCGCGCGTTGTCCGCAACCAAACCAAGCATCAACAAATTTGGACCGAGTGCATTGAGC
>CALFWL010000106.1 GCA_937928215.1 uncultured Pirellulaceae bacterium
GCATCTTCTGGCAAATTTCAATTCTAAACGAATTTAACCGTGCGGTTTCGGGTACACTTTACCAAGCTCGAAGAACTTTGCCTCAAGGGAACTGATGCGAATATTGCTAACAGGGGCGACTGGGTTTGTCGGCAGTCAACTTCTAAGAGAACTGCTCAGCCTCGGGCACAAGCTTGTCTGCTTGGCTCGAAATGATGCTTGTGCCAAGCGACTTTCAGCCAACCCGGTCGATGTGATCGTCGGCGACGCGAGAGACGATTCCGTTCTGACGAAAGCGATTTCCGGTTGCGATGCGGCCTATTACTTGATTCACTCGATGGCCAGTGACGGTGACTTTCGCGACAACGATCGAGCGATTGCGGAAAATTTTGCTCGGATTGCGGGTGAAGAGAATTTGCAGAGAGTGATTTACGTCAGCGGGCTGGCCAATGAGGACGAGCCCAACCTTTCGAAACATCTGGCAAGCCGTTTGGAGGTTGGTAGGATCCTCCGGTCAGGAAAGGCTCCTTGCATCGAGTTTCGAGCGGCCATGATCATCGGCAACGAGAGCATCTCGTTCCGCATGGTCAAGCACCTGTGTCACCGCCTGCCAATCATGCTTTGCCCGAAGTGGCTTTCAACCGTCACTCAGCCACTGGCTGCCTCCGATTTGATTCAGTACCTCGTCCAAGCAATGACGCTGAAGCCCTTTCACAGCCAGGTCGTTGAAATTGGGGGCCGCGACCAAGCGACTTACAACGACATATTGCGGACCTACTGCGACCAGATGAACTTGAAGCGAATCATGATTCCGGTTCCATTCCTGACGCCCAAGCTTTCCAGCTACTGGCTGGCATTGGTCACGCCGGAAACTGCCGAAGTGGGCAGGAGAATGATTGATGGCCTGCGGAACCCGACTTTCGTCCGCAGCGATTCTGCCAGTCGGCTGTTCGACATCCAGCCGAAATCGGTCTCCGAGGCGATCGCCGACGCCATCGCTGAAAACGAGGCAGACTAAGCCATGCGCATTTTTCTTCGCCGTCCGAGCCATGAGAAGCTCGTGGCTTTGGCCAAAACGTACCAAGATGTCGCGGTTACGTGTGCCCAACCGGGTGCGACCCGAGCATGGACTTCGTCGATGTTTGAGCAGTTGCCTGATTCACGGATGGTTGGTGATGAACTGTGGAAGTTTCGACGGGAGTCATTGAGCATTGGCGAAGGAAAGTTTGACAGGGCGGTTGACGCGTTGCTCAATGCGCAGTGTTTTGATCTTTCGTGGGTCACTTGCATCGCCGATCGTCCGTTCGAGGAGGGAGACACGTTCTGCTTGAGCGTCAAAGCGTTTGGCGTATGGGCAATCAATTTCTGCCGCATCATTTACGTCAACGACGTACAAAATGATGACCAGCAAGAACGAATGGTTTCGATCGGCATTGCGACACTACCGGTACATGCTGCCATCGGAGAAGAAAGGCTTTCAGTGACGATCAACCGAACGACGAAGCGGGTTGATTTTCTGATCGGCTCTTATTCGAAGCCGTCATCGTTGCTGTCGCGTCTGTTCGCCAGATACCTGCGCAAGCGACAGGACGTATTTGCCGTCGACGCGACCGAGCGAATGAAGCAGGCGATTGGCGAGTGAGCCCCAGGCTTTGTCGCCAGCTTTCAGATTTGTGGACTGGCAGTGAGCGTCCAACGAGTCGCGCCACGTCTATTCCAACACTTGCTGAGCAACAGGCAGTTCGGGTAACTCCTGCACATCGGCTTTCCGTTTCGCGCGCGTTTTAGCGGGAACCAGTTCTCGCATGAGTTCCAGTTTCCCGAAGCAAAGAATGCGATCCCACGCCTCAAGGACCCTGCTTTTCTTTGGATTGGGAATAACCGTCGTTCCACGAGTCAGCGTTAGCACATTGATATCTTTATCTTCGAAACCGCACTCGTCAATTCTTCGGTCGACGTAATGCGAACCCTCGGGGATTGCCAGTTCGGTCACACCGTAGCCTCGACTGACGGTCAAACGTTGGCGAATATCGATCTCGGGAAAATCCACGCGGCCAGCGATATAATCAATCACAGAACCCGCGATGTCCAACTGCGTGCATTGTTCGATTCCTTCGAGCCCGGGGGAAGAGTTGACCTCCATGATTTGAGGCCCGTCTTTTCCTTCGAGCATATCAACTCCTGCGACTTTCAACCCCATAATCTGCGCGGCTCTGACTGCCGTTTCACGATACTGATCGTCCAGTTCAATCATTTCCGTTCTGCCGCCGCGGTGAACGTTACTGCGAAACTCTTGTCCTTGAGCAACCCGTCTCATCGCACCGACAACTTCATCGCCAACCACGAACGCGCGAACATCTTTGCCTTTGCTTTCGGCAACGAACTTCTGGATCAAGACGTTTTGCTTCTGGCTTTGCAGTAATTCAATAATCGCTTCGGCGGATTGGACGGTTTCAGCCAGCAAGACGCCGATTCCCTGCGTTCCTTCAATCAGTTTGATAATCACCGGAGCACCACCGACTCGATCGATCGCGGGCAGCACATCTTTCTTTTCGCGTACGAAAGCGGTGGCGGGTATTCCAATGTGATGCTTGCTGAAAATCTGCATACTGCGAAGTTTGTCTCGCGAGTTGGAAATCCCCGCTGACGAATTCGCGCAAAAGATATCCATCTGTTCGAACTGCCGGACGACTGCCGTTCCAAAATATGTCAGTGACGCGCCAATTCGAGGGAGGGTAGCGTCGAAAGGTTCCAGCTGTTTTTGCACATAGAATAAATCCGGGTTTCCTTTCTGCAAGTCGATTGCCAGTTTGGCTGTGTTGACGACTTTGACGTTGTGGCCACGTTGCTCTGCGGCCTCTACAAAACGTCTGGTGCTGTAACACTTGGCGCTACAGGAAAGGATTCCCAGATTCATTTTGCTCTCAGGTTTGTTGAATGAGAAATTGCGAAGGAAAAACTAATTCTTGGGAGTCGGTTTCTTTTTGCGGCGAGCGGGCTTGCCGCCGTAAAACGCTCCCCCCGGATCCACCAGCATTTTTCCGCGAACGGCTTGACGCCCCAAAAGCATACGGAACCCCATCGCATCTCGATTGGCCAAGGTCAATTCAATCCGCCAAGTCATGCTTTGCCATTTGACGTTGGTAATGATTACCGGTCGGCGAGTTGTCTTGCCGTTAGAACTTTTTACTAGTCGATGCTCAAGCACTTTCGCCTCGGTCGTGATCACCGGCTCCTTCTGTCGTTGACGGGGGTGAATGTCGAACCGAACCCAATTTTCTCCGTCTTTTTCGAATTCAACAATGTTGAACGCGTGAAGAGCGGACGAACGAGCTCCCGTGTCAACCTTGACCTTGATTCGATCGCACGCCAAATCAGGCAGTGCGACCCACTCGCGCCAGCCGATAACAGGAAGCTTTTGTAATGAATCGGGTTTCGTTGTCACGGGTACACGCGTTGTTGAGATGACGACTTGAACAGCCATCGTTCAAGCCAGCTTCGTTCGGGCAAAAGAATAGCCGCGAATCAGGTAGTACGTAAGCGGTCGCCAAGAACGCTGAAAAGCTGTTGTTCCGCGGCTAACGTTAGACCGTTTGCCGAACAATGCCGTAACGCTTGATCTTGCGGTCGAGAGTCGATCGCTCGACGCCCAGAATCTGGGCCGTCTTGCTTTTGTTCCAATCCATTTCGGCAAGCGTGGCGCGAATATGATCGGCTTCCACTTCCGCAAGCGTTTGCTCACGAAACGTCCGTTCGGTCGTGACAGGGTCAAGCCCTGCGTCAGCAGCGGGAGCAAGATTCGTCAGGATCAATTCGTCCATATCGATTATCTCACCACGAGCCAGCACGACGGCTCGTTCGATCACGTTTTTCAACTCGCGAACGTTACCGGGCCAGGAGTACTTTTGCAAACGTTTTTTGGCTTGAGCCGAAAATCCAAGAATTTTTCGCCCCGTTTCGCTATTGAATTTTCGTAGAAAGAAATCAGCCAGATCCAGCACGTCTTCGGGACGCTCGCGCAGAGGCGGGACATTGATTTGAATGACGTGCAACCGGAAGAACAAATCCTTGCGAAAGGTTCCCTTGCGAACAGCCGCCTCAAGGTCTCGGTTGGTGGCTGCAATCACACGCACGTCAACCTTGATCGCTTTGCTACCGCCGACTCGTTCGAACGGGTGACCTTCGAGGACTCTCAAAAACTTCGCCTGGATGGACGGACTCATCTCGCCGATTTCGTCCAGCATCAACGTGCCTTTATCGGCGGCTTCAAACTTTCCCATCTTGCGATCGGTCGCTCCGGTGAACGCACCTTTTTCATGTCCGAAAAGCTCACTTTCCAGCAATGATTCTGACAACGCGGCACAGTTCAGGCAGACGAACGGAGCCTTCTTACGGTCGCTGGAGAAGTGCACAGAACGAGCAACCAACTCCTTGCCGACGCCGCTTTCTCCGCGAATCAAGACCGTTGCTTTGCTGGGTGCGGCGCGGGCAACCTGTTCATGCACGGCAAACATTGCTGCGCTGGCTCCGACGATTTCGCTTTCGAATCCCAGTTGGTTTCGCAGCAGGTCGATTTCTGTTCGGGTTTTCGAAAGATCGTCGACCAGTTTCTGCTCGCGATAACGAGTCCGCAGCGCCATGGCGACGGTCTCTGCCACGGCGAGGGTGAATTCCAGATGATCGGGCGACAAGATTACGTCGGGGACGGTTGAGTACAAGTGCACCAAACCGATTGAGCGATTGTTCATGCGGATCGGAGCACAAATGACGCTGGTGGCGTGGATCAACCCTTGAGCGTCACGTAAACCGAGTGCCGAGTCGTCCTGAATGTCACGCGCCAGAACCGCTTCCCCACGCCGCAGGACGGTCTCCGCGAGAAAACTGGATACGCGTTGGTAATCCGGACGTTGATCACTTCGTGATGCGAGCAGTTCCAATTTGTCCGGGTCGACGGTGGTAGGGCGATTGCGGGGGACCATTAAAACGGCTCCCGCGTCGATTTGAATTCCGTCCACGATGCTATCGATCGCCATTCGCGCGATGGCGCGAGGAGTCGTCTCGTTGGCCAGCTCAAACGCCAGGCGGCACAGTCGCGTCGCGGCCCGTTCGGTCTGCTCGGCACCCTCGACGGATTCCAATGGATCGGCATTGGATTCGGAATCGTCGCCTTGAAGGAATTTTGTCTTCTGGCGGCGATGCGTGATATTGGTGGGCTCGGTGACCTTCAAGTCAAAAATCGTTGCTGCGTCGTCAAAGTTTTCGTCGCTGCCGGAAAGCTTGCCTTCGCGAGCCTTCATTTCGGAAACCGCTTCCTTGCTGTAGGCGGTGCTCAAGTCGTTGACGAAAGCCATCTGAGTGCTGGCGATCCAAATAATGTCGCCAGGTTTCAGTTTTCGGTCACCGTGCAATCGATCGGTGCCAACCGAAGTTCCGTTGCGACTGTTCAGGTCTCGCAAAACCCATTTGCCGCCGGTTTGGAAAATCTCAGCATGTTGGCGACTGGCCTGATCGTCTTTGATGACAATCTGGCTGGTAGAAGAACGTCCGATCGTAACGGTTCTGCCGGGCATCAGTTTGAAAACATCAGACCATTTCTTGCCGTCCCTGATCACCAAGTAGGCAACGCTGTCAGCGGGTTGTCGGTTCGGTATGTTTCCCATAATTTGCGAATTTTACGCTGCGCCGCAGGCAGTTCGTGTCAGTGGAGGCGGTCGGGAGTGGGCAGTCTGGTTTTCGTCAGCGGGCAAGGCGATTTCGACAAAGCTAGAGCCCAGTCGCTACAGAACCGGACTGGAGCCTAGTACCTTGTGATATCTTGAGCCTACCCATCCGCTTGTGTCTGGTTAAGCCAGATCGATCATTATGCTACAGATCGACCATTTCTGCGGTCGTTTATTGCTTTTAATCGCAGAACGGATTAGCCTGAGTATCCGATCGAGCGTACCGTTTACTCATATCTTACAGGGTATTGGGGTGCTTTCGCCAGAGTTTCGCGAAAACAGCCGCATTGTCAGGCTTTAACCGCGAATTTGGACGATCATTCAACCATACAATCAAACCAAACCTTCGACTGGTTGGCGAACGGGGTTTCGTCCAGACAGTCGAACAGGTCCGAGGAGTCGAAACCATGTCGGCACGCTTCGCCAAGTACGCAATTCTGTTCAGTTTAGCTCTAGTCACCAGTGCTGTTCAAACGGCATCCGGTCAGTTGCTTTTCCGTCGAGTCGGCGGTGTCAAGATCGATGCTCAGGGCGTGATCCAGCAAGATTTTGACAAGCTGGATCAGGCAACTCGTCAGCAAATCCAAGATCACTTAGATGCGGCGGACCAAGACATCAGCCAGTCGACCGCGATGAGGATGATCTCGCTGCGAGGGCTTGAAGACGCGATCAATGAAACCCATCGATCGGGTCAACCACTCCCTGCCGAAGTCCAGTACATGGCCGGACTACAGCGGGTCGAATTTGTCGTTCTCTCACCCAAGACAAACGACATCATTCTTGCCGGGCCCGCGGAAGGCTGGAAGGTCAACGCCGATGGCTCGGTCGTTGGAGCGTCCACCAACCGTCCGGTGATCCACTTGGAAGATTTCCTAGTTGCGATGCGATCCGTGGATGCTGCCAATCAAGGGTCTGGCATCAGCGTTTCGATCGATCCCACCGATCACGGTGTCCAGCGATTGACTCAGTTTTTCAACGAACTGGCTCAGCGACGCGAGTTCGATCCTTCACTGCAAGACGATGTGGAACAGGTCATGGGAGACCAACAGATCAGCTTGACGGGCGTGCCCCAAAACAGCCGGTTTGCACACGTGCTGGTCGCAGCCGATTACAAGATGAAGCGAATCGCGATGGGGCTTGAGAAGTCTCCGATCAAGGCATTGCCAAGCTTCCTGGAACTGGCGGTCAAAGCGAGAGCGAAGGCTGTCCGTACCTCTCCGCGATTCTGGATGGAGTGCAACTACCAACCGTTGGCGAAGTCTGACGACGGCAACGTTTGGCAATTGCGAGGCCAAGGCGTGAAGACGCTGTGCGAGGAAACCGTCGTTTCGCGTGATGGAACGCAGAAAATCAAACCGAATCGAATTGCATCGAAATGGGCCGATTCAATGACCAGCCATTTTGATGACCTTGCCGCCGCCGATGCAACATTTGGCGAACTACGAAATGTCATGGATCTTTCAGTGATTGCTGCCTTGATGAAGCAGCAACAGATGACTCAAGCGGTTTCGCTGGAGATCCCAGCCATCCTTGGCATTACCGAAGTCGCAACAACGCCTGCATGGACCGTTCCCAAGAAAGTTCCGACTCAGTGCAGTTTCGTCCGGTTGGCTAAGTCGTGGCTGGTAACCGCGTCAGGCGGAGTCACGGTTGACTCATGGAGCGTTGCGGAAAACTTCGAAGTTGATGCAAGTGTGACAGAAGTCGCTCAGGTCGCGGTCCAACGCAACGCTGACCGCTGGTGGTGGAACGCTTCGGCGAATTGAATGGTAGTAGGGCCTCGCAAGCCTTTCGCGGCTGGTTTTGGGGCGCGAGTATTCAGAGTCATCGATACAGGTCGGGCATAGGCTCGGCCTTTTTTTTGTGCGACACTGAAGCGAGAGTTCACTCGGATTCCATTCCATTCCGCTCATTCATCGCGTACCCATTTGAGTTCCGTGCCAAACAGCATCAAGATTCGTGAGTTCTGGGATCGATCGTCCTGCGAACTGCTTATCGACGTTCGCTCCCCCGGCGAGTTCGATTCGGGACATGTTCCCGGCGCGGTGAATCATCCATTGTTCGATGATGACGAACGCGCCACCGTAGGAACATGTTACGCGCAGGCTGGCCACGATGCGGCTGTGTTAGAAGGGCTCAGGATTACGGGGCCTAAAATGGCGTCGCTTGCCGAATGCGCAAAAATCTTGGTGACGCAATCGAAATTTGATTCGTCAAAGGTGCTGGTGCATTGCTGGCGAGGCGGAATGCGCAGTCAATCGATGGCGTGGCTGCTGGGCGTTGTCGGTCTGGAACCCACGGTGCTCGAAGGAGGCTACAAATCGTTTCGCCGATTGGCTCATGAAACGATTGAACAATCATGGAACCTTGTGGTGGTCAGCGGTCTGACCGGAGCGGGAAAAACGCGAATCTTGACGGCTCTGTCGGAAGTGGGTGAACAGGTTTGCGATCTTGAAGCGTTGGCCAACCATCGGGGTTCGGCTTACGGAGGAATTGCTCAAGGGGATCAACCAACGACCGAGCAGTTTGAAAACGATCTGTTTGCCTGTCTGGATGGCTTTGATCGGACTCGAAGGATCTGGGTCGAGGACGAAGGGAATCGGATTGGCCGAGTCGTGGTTCCGCAAACGTTTTACGAACAAGTCCGGCACGCTCCCGCCGTGTTTCTGGATGTTGAACTGGCCCAACGGGTCGACAATTTGATGAGTGACTATCAGGAACTGCCCGTTGATGGATTGATCCATGCGACAGAGAAAATTCGCAAACGGTTGGGAAATCGAGAGACGGATAAAGCCGTTGCGGCGATTGAGCGCGGTGACCTTGCGGTAGCGGTCGAAACCACCCTATCGTACTACGACCGAACCTATCTGAAGGCGGTCGGCAAAATGCCCCGTGCTCACATGCAGTCACTTGTTACCAACGGATTGTCAGATGATCAAATCGTGAGCCAGTGCATTGAGATCGCTGGACGAATCGGCGAACGCTCCCAAACGGGGGCATCGCTGCCACGAGCGTGAATTACCCAACCGTTTGCTTGCACCTAGCCTAAAGTTGATAGCACTCGGCGAAAATTAATTCGTTTTCGCAACCGGCGGTAAGAATTCTCTCTTCGGGCCGTCGAAGGAACCAGTAGCAGCTCTTTGGTGGTGATTGTTGGATTTAATCATCGATTGAGCAAATCGCACTGTGGCGGCCGACAGAAATTCTGTAAGTTGCCGTCAACCGTTTTCAGACATGGAAGTTGGAATTATCAAACGGGTGTTCAAGATGAAGAAGTCACAGTTATCGTTTCAAATGTTCAGCTTGGCAACGCTTGTTGTGATCGCGTTTGTATCAGGTGGCTGCGTGAAGCCGTCCATGCGAGACGCCGCAGCCGACTTGAACTCCAGTGATGGAAGTTCGCTAACGATCTGGCATGACTCGTTCGAGGCGGCACGAGAGCAATCGTTGGTTTCCGGCAAGCCGATTCTGGCAGACTTCACCGGCAGCGACTGGTGTCATTGGTGCGTGAAGCTTCGCGACGACGTATTCGACAAAGCGGAGTTTGAGGCTTGGGCGCGCGAGAATGTTGTCTTGCTGGAGTTGGATTATCCTCAACGTTCGCGGCAAGCACCCGAGATTCAGGCTCAGAACGAGAAACTGGCCAGCCTGTACGCGATCAACAGTTACCCAACGGTGCTGCTAATGGATGCTCAGGGCAACGAGTTAGGGCGCACCGGCTACCATCCAGACCCGGCCGCGTTTATCGACACGCTTGAATCGAAGTTGCGGTAAATCAGTCAACATCGCGTGCAGCAACACATGCCTTGCAAAGTCGCTAAGCCGAACGCCGATTCGGAACTACCAAGTGTTCCAGTTGTAGGCGTTGCCACGGATTCCGATATCGCCGCTGGGGATGCCGAGGTTTTGGAAATGGCTCTGGTGAAAACCGCCAATGTATCTTGAGTCGACTTCGGCCGGATTGCGGTACTGGTAAGTCATCGGGCCGTCAAGAATCCGGGCAATGGCCGGACGGCGAGGCGTGAAGTAATCCTCGATCGGAAACACGGGTCTGGCGGCGGCACCTTGGGGCGCGCGAGTGCGGGCGGAGGAGCTAACAGAATGACTCCGAAACGATGCCGTTGATGCGGCGCGCGACAGGTGTGTCCGTCGCGATGCGAAAAGCTGGGCTTGGGAGTTATCGGCGTCTGCAACGATCAGAAAAAACGTCGCTAAAAAGAAGAAGAGTGATGACCGCATGAGGGATTCCTGTCCAAGAGACAAAGGTCTGCTCTTGGAGGATCGGAATCGATCAGTGCGGCAGCACAGCTTGATCGCCAGCGGACTGCAAACAGGCACGACGCGACTGAATCGCACGACGTGAACGACCGAGCTGAACGGTATAACTGAGTCCAGCGAATCTGTTCGAAAGCGTCCTTTTGCTTTGCGAAATCCAACGCATTGTTCGCCAGACGCCGTCGTTTGCCGACAGCAGTTGACGAATCATTCGGAAGACTTTGGTTCCAACGCCTTCACACTGGTCTTGTCATCGTCGGAGGTCGCGTGGTCAGCGGAGCTTTCAGGCGAATTGGCTGCGTCGTTTTTCTTTGAGGCTTTCTTTTTGGTTGCCTTTTTCTTCGTGGTTTTCTTTTTTACGGCTTTCTTCTTCGCCGGTTTTTTCGCCGTCGTTTTCTTTTTTGTTGACGTTTTCCCGGCGGCTTTCTTTTTAGCGGGCGTTTTTTTTGCGGCTTTCTCGTCGCCCTCCCCTTCTTCGTCCTTCTTCGCGCTCTTGCGAGGTGCGAACTCGAATCCCAGCTTGCCTTTGACTCGATCGAGCGTCAAATGAGCCGCGAACTTACGTCCCTTTTTGGACAGAAAGCCGGGCATGAGATCCGTCTTTCCTTCGACGAAAAGCTTGATCGCTTGGTCGGTCGGAATCTCTTTCTTGAGAATCGTTTTGCTGATTCGCACGCCTCGTTCGTCGGCCTTCTTCGCCATGTCTGGCGCGAGGAACGCTTTTTCGTTCTCGTAAATCTTGATCATCGTTTCCGAGCCATCCAAAATCGGCGCTTCACAGATGATCATTTCGTCGGAGAGGTTTTTCAGTTCCTCTTCGCGCCGATCGTCGCCTTCGAAGACAAACGTGGGCGTCCAACCCTTCTTCTTGTCTTCGACGAGGGCAATCTCCGCTTCGAACGGTTGCCCAAAGCGATTTTTGAAATCGGTGATTGGGCCAATCTTCTTCTCGACCAGTAACAGATTGGCCTCTTCCGCGGTCAGTTCGTGGCTGGCAATGTGCTTGTTCAAACGGAACGAGCATTCGGGGTTCAGGCAATCAAAAATTCCATCCGTCTGTTTGAAAACTTTGTTTTCACACGTCGGGCAAACCGAATGTAAATCAGGGAAGACCGCGTTTACTTTCTCTTCGGTGTATTCGCGAGTCTGTTCAACGAGCTCGGTGGTCAGCTTCTTGATCTCGTCCATGAACGTCTGGCGGCTGAGCTTTCCCTGCTCCATTTCCTTGAGCTTATGCTCCCACTCGCCCGTCATCTCAGGACTGCTAAGTGTCGAAATACCGATGTCTTCCAGCAGGTCGACCAACGCGAGACCTTTGTTGGAAACGACCAGATCGCGTTTGTTGAGCTCGTGTCGGAAGAGATATTTTTGGCGGATCAAGTTTTCGATGATCGCGGCACGGGTCGCTGGCGTCCCCAGACCGCGTTCGCCCATTGCCTCTTTCAACTCTTCATCGTCGACCAGCTTACCAGCCGTTTCCATCGCGGAGAGCAACGAACTGTCGTTGTAGCGGGCTTTGGGTCGAGTCTCGTTGGGACGAATCTCGATCGCCGTGTTCTTTGCTTCTTCACCATCGCTGGCGGCAACCAGTTCTGTTTTATCTGCGGCGATTCCCGCTTTGCGACCGTACACTTCCAGATAGCCCGGCACGACGAGAACTCGGCCATCGGTTCGAAACGCATCCGCGTCAATCCGCGTGATCCGACGAGTCACCTCGAACTCGGCGTGCGGGTAGAAAATTCCCATGAACCGACGTAGCACCAATTGGTATAGCTTCAGGGCTCCGTCGTCCAACTTGGCAGGAGGCACTTTTCCGGTGGGTGAAATCGCAAAGTGGTCGCTGACTTTCTTTGAATTGAAAACTCGCTTGGTCGGGCCGACTCGTTCGTTTTTCACAATCCACTTGGCGCACGATTGCAGATCGGGCGTCAGTGTGTCCGACGTTTTGCCAGACGCCAGATTCGCCATCGTCTCTTTTACCGTGTCGACATAGTCTTCCGGCAAGTATTTGGAATCCGTACGCGGGTAGGTCAACAGTTTGTATCGGTCGTACAACGCCTGAGCCAGTTGCAAGGTTCGCTTCGCGCTGAAGCCGTGCTTGTTGCCTGCTTCGCGTTGTAAACTGGTCAGGTCGAACAACAGCGGCGGAGCCTGTTTCGAAGGCTTCTTGCTTTCCTCGACGATCCCGACCTTGCCTTCGCAACGAGCGACAACCGCATCGGCGTCTTCCTGAGTCCAAATACGCTCGGCCTTGAGCTGTTCGTCTTCGGCGTCCTTCTCAAAATCTTCGCGGAACCAACGACTTGCGTACTCGCCCGCCGAAACTTCAAAATCCGCGTGGACTTCGAAGTAAGGCTTGGGAACGAAGCTGCGGATCTCTCGTTCTCGACTTGCCAAAATAACCAAGGTTGGAGTTTGGACTCGGCCCGCCGAGGTCACGTTGAACCCGCCATTGCGAGAAGCAAATGCGGTCAACGCCCGAGTCCCATTGAGCCCGACCAGCCAATCGCTTTCGCTGCGACAAATGGCTGCGTCGGCTAGGTTGTCCATCTCCTCGCCGGCCCGCATCGTATTCCAAGCCTCGATGATGGAGCCATCGGTCATCGATTGCATCCACATCCGTCGGACTTCAAAATCCTTTTTGACGTTCGCCATCTGCATCAGGTAGCGAAAAATGAGTTCGCCTTCGCGGCCGGCATCACAGGCGTTGACGATCGTCGTGACATCCTTTTTTTTCATCAGCCGCACCAGCAGCTTGAACCGAGCCTCGCTTCGTTCGATTGGCTCCAGTTCGAATTTTTTGGGGATGTGAGGCAGATGTTTCATGCTCCACGGCAATTTTTTTCCGTCCTCCTTGGTGGGCATTTTCAGGCCGACAAGGTGTCCGATTGCGGAGGCGACGTAGGCGTTTTCGTTCTCAAAATAATCCTTCTTTTTCTCGAACTTGCCCACTTCCGGCAGTTTGCCCAGAACTCGAGCCAAGTCGGTGGCGACGCTGGGCTTTTCCGCAATAATGAGCGTTTTGGACATGAGTTTAAGAGGCTTTCGTTCGGATTTTCGTGAGTTTGGGCGGTTGGCTGCACTCATTCAAAAGAGCAGTTCGAGGTCAGACTTCGGTAAAGTTTTCGTTTTCCGGTTTGTTGTTCTGGCTATTTATATAGTGTGTTTTAGGTTGTGAATCCTGCCGTGGCCACTCCCGGCTCAACTTCTTTGCCTTGCAAGAGGCACTGAACGCCCGGTTCCGGTCCAACTTGGTTCTGCCGTTCAACATTTTTTGGACGACGGAACGAGCAACAACATTCTCTTTTTGCGGCTTAAACGCGGTCGATGAAGCCACTTTGGCATTGAATTTACTTTTCTACGGCGATAAGCTCCCTCAAACTTCTGACGCAATTCTCCGACATCGATGGCCAATTGGTCTGATGGAGGACCAGAAATTTTCCTCAGACCGTCGCGAAAACAAGTGTTTTGCGTTTGTTTTCGTCCAAATTCTCGCTCGTCTTTTGACAAGATCGGAATGATTCGGACTGAAGATGATTAATCGTTGGTGATCGGCCTTGTCAAGCCCCGCCGCCTTAAACCGTTGTTTCTTTCACGTTTCGATACAAGCTCACAGGCCAGTTGAAATATGTCAAATCCGCTACGTTGGTTTCGTCAGAATTCGAAAATCTTGGTCGTTTTTCTCGGCGTTGGAGCCATGGCTATTTTCGGGCTCGGCCCGGTTTTCGATGTGCTTTCGCGATCTAGCAGTTACGACGATGGTGGACAGAATCCGGTTATCGCAACCTGGAAAGGTGGCGAATTGAAACGCTCAGACCTCGACATGTTACGGCGTCGACACTACGAAGTGTTACGTTTCCAGCAGGGCGTTCAACAAGCAGCGATCACACAGATGGGCGAAGGGTATCAGCCCCTCGTCACTCAGATACAGCCAATCCGTGACTCAAACGAAACTGCTCAAGCTCAGGTTGACAGCCAGTTGATAGAGCGAATGTTGCTGGCGGAGAAAGCTACAGCCGAGGGCTTCTTGATCTCCGACGCGATGATTGACGATTTCCTGATACTGCTTGCCGGAGGCGATGCGGAATTCAGCCGCGCCGATCTTGAGCAAATCAATACCGAAGCAAACCAGCGAAGCTGTTCGCTCGAGCAAATCAGGCGACACATCAAAAAGGAATTGCTCTACCGTCAGATGCGTGTGATGGCTGACAGTGGCACGCCGGTCATTCCCAACCCAACCGAATGTATGGAGCTGTATTCGAAGATTTCGAATCGAATTGAGTGCGAAGTGATTTCGGTGCCGGTTTCACAATTTGTCGACGAAGTCACAACCGAACCTTCCAACGCCGCACTCCGCAGTTTGTACAACAAGGGCAAGAGTCAATATCCTGATCCGTCCGGAGAAGAACCCGGCTTCAAAATTGGCCGTCGCTTGGTGGCTCAATACTTTATCGCCGATTACAAAACGTTTCAGCAAAATGAAATCAACAAGCTGACCGACGCGCAAGTCGAAGCCGAGTACGATCGACTGGTCGCTGCGAAGGACGACTTGGTGATGGAAGTCATTCCTGAAGAGGAACCGAATGATGTGATTACGCCGGACGATCCCGCGACCGATCCAGCCGACGACCCCTCCGACGCAACAGAGTCGGAAGCGGACGGGCAATCGATCAACGTTCGCAAGATGAAAGGTCGCCGGGTCTCACTGCGCCCGCAAGATGAAGAAGCTGACAAAGACACGGGAGGGCAAGACGCCGCCCAACCCTCCGACGATGCGAAAAACGA
>CALFWL010000107.1 GCA_937928215.1 uncultured Pirellulaceae bacterium
GTAAGCGTTCCCCCGCACGGTTATTGACGGGTGGTTTATTTTCAGGATTTCGTTTGAAATTCTGGAGCAATCTTAAACCATGACACGTCAACGCAACCGCCAACTGTGGGCACAGCGACTACAGCGCTATCAACTGGCGAACCAAACCATCGTCAACTTCTGCCGCAGCGAGAATATCTCCCCAGCCGCTTTCTACTACTGGAGAAAACGGCTGGGCGATCAAGATCTCGAAGCTATCACCAACGCCACTAAGCAGTTTGCCGAAGTCACACTTCAATCAGATTCCCTAATCGACCGCTCTGAAATTGGCAATCCGCCGCCCGCGCCGGTGAGCACCGCACGACTGACAAATGGAATCCAGATCGAACTTGGCGGTGACCCGGCGCAGGTTAGCCGCATCGTGGCGCAACTGCTTGAGCATCACACGACCACCGCTGCGGAGGCTCCGTCATGCTGAATCTCAACCCCGAAATCAAAATTTATGTTTGCCTTGCCGCCACCGATATGCGCAAAGGCTTTGCCGGTCTTTCGGGAATCATCCGCGGCCAGTTCGAAGCCGACCCGACTGACGGCAGTCTGTTCATCTTCATCAACCGTCGACGTGACCGGATGAAGCTGCTGCACTTTAGCGCCGGAGGGTACTGGTTATATTACCGGCTGCTAGAGAAAGGCACCTTTGAACAACTGACCGCCGACGGTGACGACCAACGTCGACAAATCGACGCCACTGAACTTTCAATGTTGCTCTCGGGGGTGTCACTTCAAAACGCGGGCAAACGCCGCAGCCGTCATGTGGCCTAACACGTAACCGATGGCTACTGCGGTCTGCTCAGGCGTAGAAGTGCTGCACAAAATAATTTGGTTCTTTTTTCAAAAAGGTGCGTTTCAGGCTTGCTAGCCGAACCGCACCTTTTTACATTGACCGCCATGAAAGACGTTAGCCAACTTTCCAGAGAAGAACTACAGCAACTGGTGCTTAACCAGAGTCAGCGGCTCGAAACGCAAGACCAAACGCTCGCTGAGAAAGACAAGGCTCTCAGCTCTACCACTGCCAAGCTGACCACGCGCGATCAAGAACTGGCCTCATCGCAAAAAGAACTGGCGCAAAGCAAAGATATCATCCGTCAGCACCAAGAAAAGATCCGTCAGCTGGAAAAAGACTACCTGCAACTGTTCCGCGAACGCTTCGGCCAAAAAAGCGAACGCTACATCGCCACTCCCGATCAGATGCGGATCGACTTCGGCGATACTGACGACGCAGCCGATGCCGCCGACGGGCTGGCTGACGCTGTCGAGGAAGCGGAACTCGTTCCTGCTCACCAGCGTCGCAAGCGCCGCAAGACCAGCCACGCTCTGCCGGCTCACTTTCCACGCATTGAAACCACGGTCGATGTTCCTGAGGCAGATAAAACCTGTCCACAGCACGGTGAGAAAACGCTGCTGCCCGAAAAGATGTGGGATGTGCGTGAGAAGCTAGTGATGATCCCGGCGAAGTTCGAAGTTCACGTGAGCAAATACAAGAAATACGCCTGCACCGGCGGGCCGCAGTGCGGCGTGGCCTCCCCCGAACGCCCGACCGGCATCGTGGAAGGCGACAAGTACGACACGTCCGTCGCCACGCAGATCATCACTCACAAATACGCGTACTTCCTGACGCTTTACCGGTTGCAAAACATGTTCGCTGGCAGCGGCTGGACGCCCTCGCGCAGTTTAATGCTGAACATTCTGACGAATTGCCACTTCATCATCGAGCCGTTGCTGGACTACTTCAAACAGACGTTGCAAAACGATTCGATCGTCGCCTGTGATGACACCGGGACAACGTTGCTTTACCCGAAAGTGCCTCCGGACTTCGACCTGACCGACCCGAAGCAAAAACGGGCGGCGGAGGTTTACGCGGCAGCACTGGAAGATGGCAAGTCGAGCATCAACGCCAAGATGTGGGCCTACCGGGGCGTGACGGTTAAATTAAACGTGTTCGACTTCACGGTGAGCCGACACCGTGACGGACCGGAACTGTTCTTCGAAAACTTCCAAGGCACAATCCTTGGCGATTGTTGGCACGGGTTTGGTTCGATTGCGGCCAGTTCCGATGGGGATATCGTGCGCGCGGCGTGCAATGCGCATGCGCGTCGCAAATTCGAAAACGCCCAAGACTATCCGGCGGACCGGAAGAAGTGGATGGACTGGTTCTGGGCGTTGTATGACCATGAGTCAGAGGCACAGGAGCAGGGTCTTTCGGGAGAGGCGTTGGTTGCCTCCCGAGGGGAGAAGCAGAAACCGGTATGGGATCTGATGCGGGCGGAGCTTGATTCGATTGACGATCGTACCGAGCAGGTGGTGTTGCCCAAGAGCGATCTGCGGAAGGCGTTGAACTATCTGAGTAATCACTGGACGGAGTTGACACGTTATCTGGAGGACGCGGATCTTCCTCTAGACAACAACCTGTGCGAGCAGTTGATGCGCGAGGTTGCTGTGGGTAGAAAAAACTGGTTGTTCGCAGGAAGTTTACGCGGCGGTGAGCGTAGTGCCGGGTTCATGACGTTGTGTAGTAGTGCTCACCGCAATGATGTGGATGTTTGGGCTTACGTGAATGACGTGTTGAATCGGCTGCTTGCAGGCGAGACGGATTACGAGCCGCTGTTGCCATGGAACTGGGCGCAGGCACATCCGAAGTCGGTTCGGGTTTATCGCCAGCAGGAGCGTAAGGACAAGCAGGTTCGTCAACGTGAGAAACGGAAGAAGCGTCGCGCTCAGTTGGAAAAATCCATCAAAGCCGCCGAGGCAAAGACAAGCAGTTTACGATAGCCCTAGGGTGGGCAACGCGGTGCTCTGTCAAGCGGCTCTGGCTAATGGCAGTCGGAGACGCTTAC